>JAADIU010000033.1 GCA_013151185.1 Planctomycetota bacterium | reverse complement strand
TCACTTGATCGACGCACATACACATCGGGCATGGGTTCGTAGAAGAACCCAAGCCGCCAGATGAGGAACGCGACACCGAGGACGGCCATGATTAGGTATGCGGGTTTTTTTCGCCACGCCTGTTTCCAGCCGCCAAACGCGACATCCATCGCCAGCAGGACAACCGGCAGGACGATTGCGTTTTCGCGTGAGAAGAGGGCACCAATCCAAAGGATGACAGCAAGCGCAAACCAGCGGTGGTTCAAACCGGGCGTGGAAGCCGCAACGCCTGTGGCGGAGATGTTGAGATTCAATTGTGAAGCGCGAACGTAGGCGAGGATTGCCCCCAAGAGAAGCACGGTTTGCAGCACCATGTTCTGCGCCGCAAGGAAGCCCACTGCGTTGACGCTGAGCGGATACACCACGAACAGAACACCGCCCGCCACCGACCAGAAGCGGTGCGACGTGAGCTTCGTGCAGAGCGCCGTCACCAGGCAAGCCGCAAGGAGATGGAGCGTCAGATTGACCGCGTGTTGTGCGAACACGTTGCCATCGGTGACGGTGTAGACGAGTTTCATCAGGGCGACAGAGAGCGGGCGCGAATACTGAAACTGCACCGGTGCGTCCTGCCACCATAGCTTGAAGAGGTCTGCGCTTCGGATTGTTGTGGCGTCGAGAAGTTCGCTTGGCGACCATCCGGTTTGACGAATCGTTCGGTAGTGCCAGTGGTCGTCGATACCCAAGCCGTCCCAAAGCGACCAACCGTGGGCGAGCAGGACGGTGGCTGCGAGGACGGCGAGCGTGAGGAATCGATAAACCCATGGTGAGGTTTTTGATCCGGCATTCGCGCCGGGTGAATCCTGGCCGGTTGGCTTGGGGAGTGGGTTATGGGTTGGGGAGGTGGCCACCGCGAACGATTTCCTCGATGCTGATAACGGGTTGACGTCGAAACAATTTGCGGTCCACTTGTGCCCGCGATTTTTGCAGGCGCTTGTAGGCATCTTCGGCGGGAATGCGGTGTTTGGCAATCAGGTGGCAGAGGGCCATGGTGGCTGCGCGTCCGCGACCGGCTTTGCAGTGGATGTAGACTTTGTCGCCTTCGCGCGAGCAACGCTGGATGAACTCGATGCCTCGCAGGAGATTTTGCTGAGTGGGGCAGACGAGGTCGATGGTTGGCAGGTGCAGTTGCGTGATGTTGTGCTGGCGCATCTGCGATGGGTGTCCGGTGAATTCGTCGCACATGTTGATGATCGCGCGAATGCCCTCGTTGTGAAGCGTTTCGATTTCGTTCTTGCGGGGGATTCGCCCGAGGAGAACTTCGTCGTCGATCCAATCCCACCGGTGCCACGATCCCAGAATGCACCTCGCGTCGTGGTAGCCGAGCGACGGGTAGTACATCAACCGGGCAAAGATTCGCAGGAGCGTGTTTGTCATGGGGCTTTGAGTGCGCTGCGAAGTTTTGGGAGCAGGCTGATACCGTCGATTGGGTTGGCGTCGTCTAGTCGATGGGATTCGTTGAGCATGTCGAGGATGGTGGGCATCACATCAACGAGTCTGGCTGTGTTGATGCCTGCACCCTTCGGAAGACTCGGGCCGGAGAAGAACATCGGGATTCTCATGTCGGACGCAAGGCACGAACCATGTCCACCGTTTCCGTCGGCATGAAACGACCATTCGCCCTTGGAAAACAGAACGATATCGCCCGCGCGGGATGAGTCAAAATATTCCACAATTTGAGGCACAAAATCGGGTAACGATGTGTGGGCAGAACGTGCGAGCCATTCACGCGACGAACGCCATGTGCCGTCGGCCCAGCCGGTGAGGAGTTCATCGACGGGCGCAGTGGGATGCGTCGCCTTCGCGCGCTGTTTCGTCACGCGGTAGTGCTTTTGGCCTCGTTCAATTTCACGATCGATCCGAAAGGTGCGGGCTGGCGTGTGGATCAAGACCGCGTTTTCGTTCTTGCGGGTCGACGCGAGTAGGATTCCCGGCAGGCCGCCGCAGAATCCCTTCTGCTCAGATCGGATCAGGCGATTGATCGATGTGCGCGATGCGTGTTCGTGCCATCCGTCTTCACCTTTGAGGTGAATCTCGATTCGCCGGTATGCTCCGTTGATCAACACGGCATCGAAGCGTTGAAAGTGTGCTTTGCGGAGCGGCTGAATTATGCCTTCGTGAGCCCCCTGATGGACGCGCAGGCCTTCGCCCTCGCTGAGCCAAGTCTCGACATCGGCGACCTGATCCGGATGCGTGGGAACGTGGCTGTGATCGGTAACGAGGACGTAGTAGACGGGTCTATCGCTGTTGTGTTGTTCGACTGTTTCGATGATGCGGCCTATGGCTTCGTCGGCGACCACAAGGGCGCTGCGGTATTCTTCGGTATTGCTGCCTTGCTGATGTCCGATGGCATCGACCCCGGGCATGTAGCTGAGGTACACGCTTGGCCAAGCCCCGATCTGCTTTGCGTGATGGGCGACGATGGGCGCGTTCAGTCCGACGCGGCGGTCGCATTTTTCGTAGCGGCCTTTGGCCCAGTCGATGCCGGAAGCGAGCGAGTGGTCGAACGTTTTTGTTACGCCTCGGCGCGCGTTGCATCGCACGTTGACCGTGGGTTTGTCGTCGAGATATTCGTACAACGTGGTGTTGGAGAAATCGTCGTTGACGCGCTGGTACGTTAACAGCGATGAGTAGTCGCGCAGGAAGAACGTCTTGCGGTCGAACCACTTGTTTCCCAGGACGCCATGGTGACCGGGGAAGCATCCCGTCAGGAGCGACACTGCGTTGGGATATGTGACCGAGGGGATGGAAGCGACGGCGTTCTTGACAGCCACACCGCCATCGACGAACCGTGCTTTGATGTTTGGCAGATCGTCGGTTTCGAGAAGTTCGTTGAGACGTCGATGATCCAAGCCGTCCACAAAGAATACGACGACAACAGGTTGCGGGGATTCAGAAGGCGTTGACGCCTGGGTGGAGGGTGTTTGCGCGGTTTCGGTTCGGGCGGAGGAGCACCCTTGCACAAGTGCAAGAATTAACGCGATGGCGAGTAGGGTCCGCTGTGCGGACCATTTCTCGGTATCGAACATTGTCCCAGCGATGGTCCGCACAGCGGACCCTACCAAGAATTTAGAGCGCGACAGTAACGACGAGAAGCGTTCTGGTGAATACCACGCCCGATCTTGTTGCTTCACGTCACTAGTCGCCATCTGCGGCATTTCCCGAAGCCATGCCGGTGGGGACTACTCCGTCGGCTAAGAACGGGCGGAGCTTTTCCAGGAACGTGATGATTTCGGGGTAGTCGCCGTCGTCGTGCTTTTGGCCTTTGAGATAGTCGAGTACGAGTTTGACGTGTTCTTCGGACGTTGTGATGCCGTTCGATTCGAGATGGTGTCTTACCGCGTTCTTGCCGCTCTGTTGACCCAGCACAAGTTCAACCGGGCCGGCACCGATCATCTCGGGCGGAAATGGCAAATAGGTGTCGGGGTTTTGGAGGATGCCATCCTGATGGATACCGGCTTCTGTGCGAAAGATGTTCTTGCCGATGACGGCTTTATTGGACGGCGGCTGGAATCCGGTGAGTTGCGCAACCAGTTCGGAAAGTTTTGACAGTGCCCTCGGATCGACGGTGGTGGATCGTTTGTATTCATTCTTGTGCAAATGTAGCGCCATCACCACTTCTTCCAGCGCGACATTGCCCGCCCGCTCCCCGATTCCGTTGATGGTTCCTTGCACAACGTTGACCCCGGCTTTGATGCAGGCCAGCGAGTTGGCGGTGGCCAGGCCGAGGTCGTTGTGAAAGTGGACCGCCATCATGGCGTCGTCGATGTTGGAGACGTTGTCTTGAATTCGGCGAACGGTGTCGGCGCATTTGTCGGGCGTCAGGACGCCAACCGTGTCGGTGAACCCGATCGACACAGCCCCCGCGGCAATGGCTTCTTCGTAGACCTTGTGCAGGAAATCCGGTTCGGTGCGCGAGGCATCCTCGGGCCCGAAGGAAATGATTTCAAACGCAGACTGCGCGTAGGCGATGGCTTCCGTCGCGGTGTCGATGATTTGCGACTTAGTCATGTGGTGTTTGTGTTCGCGGTGGAGCGGACTCGTTCCGATGAAGAGTGTGATTGCGCGCTTGAGCGGTGAAACACCGGATAGCAATTCAGCCGCGAGGTCGATGTCGGCTCGCAGCGTTCGTGAAAGCGCGGACAGCACCGAGCCTTTCACGTTCTTTGCGATGAGGCGGATGCCTTCCGCTTCGTTGGGACCGGCTGCGGGGAATCCGCAATCGATCGAGTGTACGCCAGCGGCTGCCAGAGCTTTGGCGATGGTCAGCTTTTGCTGTGGGTCGAGACTGATACCGGGCATCTGCGCCCCGTCGCGCAGCGTGGTGTCGCTGATGAGGACGATGGGCTTCTTCTTTTGCTGCCTCAGGACGAATCTTTTAACTTTGCGATTAATCGCACTAAACATAGTCATTGCCTCCGACACGCGGTGGCAGCCGACGCGTGGTGTGCGGGTGAATCGGATGTAGATGAATCATTCTTGGATGGTGGCGGAGATGCTTCGATCACCGGAGTCCCCGCTTCGTTGATCAGTGTCGTGTTGATCAACGGCGTGTTGATCAATGTCGACGTTCGCACAGGAACGGGCGATGGCCCATTCGTCGGATCGAAGAAATTCGCCACCAGGTTAAAATAGTATTCTTTCGCGTACGCCGCAAAACCAACATGCCCCCCACCGGGCAGAATCACTGTCGCCACATTGGGGTTGTCCGTTGTCGAAACAAGGTCGGCTACCTCCTGAGCCGGTGACAGCGGATCGTTTGCACCATGTACAAAGAGCATAGGCGTACGAACCTCAGAAAGCTTATCGTAAAACAATTCATTTTTGTAGGGTAGAAAGCGGACGATTGCGTAGGCATCTGCGGTTCCGTTTGGCAGCGGTACCCCGCAGTTTCGGAATTCGTGTTCGATCAGGTCTTTCAGGCTGCCGCTTGGGTTTTCGTACCCCTTGCGGACCATCCGAGCCCGAATCGTTTCCTGAATGGCGTTGTACACCGGGTCCGACAACGCGCCGCGGGGCGTCTCCAGTTCATCCCGAAGCCGCTCCCATCCTAAGATCGGCGAAAAGAGGATGATGCCCGCGGTGTATCGGGGTCGATCGTGGATCGCCGTCAGTTCTTCGCGAATTCTTGGTGCAAACTGCGGACTTTCGCGGCCTGCGGCATCGTACCACCCCGACATCATCGCGATGTTTGCACCCCAACAGTAGCCGATGAGTCCGGTGCGTTTGACCTTGGGCATGGCTTCGAGCCAATCGGAGACGTGCATCAGGTCGTCCGATTCAAGCACGCCCCATGTGTGGTATACCTCGGGATGGCGCGCCTCGGTTTGACCGTGGGCTCTCACTTCCAAAGCGAGAACGTGGTAGCCCGAGTCCTTGAGAAAAGCTGCGATGTCCCAGGTGCGCTTGACGCCGTTGTCTCCGAATAAGCCGGGGAGGATGACGATGCAGTCGGTGTCGATGATCTTGCCATCGCGCTTGGCGAAGCCCATTCGTCCGGAAAGGCTGAAGTCGTCGTTGATCGGCACCAGTACATCGGCGAAGTCGTCCCACGGTGGTGGTGGTGTGTCGATGTAACTGGCGCGACTTGCGCACTGCGCGGTGCAGGTGATTCCGTCGAGGTTGCCGAGCAGCGTGCGGAGTCCGTCCTCGCGAATTCCGAAGTGGTCGTAAACGTTGATGGTATTGCCACCGTCGTCGCGAATGTTTTCTGCCAGCAGCGCCGGCTTACTCGACTCGGGCAGAAGGTGGCGCATCGATTCCTGTGTCTGGGTGGCCCACACTCGAGCAGACAGGGTTCGTTGCGGTTCAGGTGTCTTGCTGCCTGCGACGGTATCGACTTGGCGGATGTTTGCCGGCTGAACTTGGAACGATTGCTCCGAAAGGCATCCAGGCGTTGCGGCCATTGTGGCGCAGAAACAGGCTGCCCATAGGTGATTTTGATTTCGTTTCATTGGTTAGGAATGAATCACAAGCTGGCAGTTGTCTCTCGCAGCACCCCCCTGGCGCGTATGCAAGTTGAACGAACAGCTTATCGCTGACACGGGTTTCGTGCAATCTCGGGCAGAGGATCGCAGATGTTCTTGGTAGCCGGATGGAGCAGTGCGTCAACGGGCGACGCTTTACCGACGACGTCTCTTCGTGCAGACCAAAGCCGCCAGCACCAACATTGCCGTGATGCCGCTTTGGACCACACCGATACCGCACAAGCCCAGTGGGGCAGCCGAATTCTCCTCCGGCGTGGATTCTACCGGGCCGCGTTCTTCGTGGGGTGCCGTTGAACGAACCCGCATGATTCTGCCCGAGAATAGTTCGGTGTAATACAAGTTGCCGTCAAGGCCCATCGCGAGATCCACCGGTCCGTTTTCCGCTTCGACAAAAAGTTCGTGGGACACGACAGTGTTGCCGTCGAGCACAACCCGGTAGATTGTTTGCGAGACGTAATCGATGTGGAAGATATTGCCCGCATACTGTGCGGGGTAGCGGTCATCGTCGTAGTAGACGCATCCGGCGATCGATGAGCCTTCGTCTTTGTAGGAGAGGATCGGGTTCTCAAAACCGTTTTGTGATGCGGTTTCGGAGATGCCTTCAACCTCGGGCCAGCCGTAGTTTTTGCCGGCTTCGACGAGGTTGATTTCTTCGCGCTGGGCGTCGCCCGTGGAGCCGACGTCCATCACAAACAATCTTCCGTCGGGTGCAAAGCAAAATCGAAACGGATTGCGAAAACCCATCGCGAAGACGGCGCGGGGTACCCCTGTTGGCGTCTGGAATGGATTGTCTGCCGGTGCTGTCCCGTCGGCGGTGATGCGACAAATCTTGCCTGCGAGCGATTGGATTTGCTGGCTTGTTTCTCGAATGCCAATGTCGCCGATGGAAAAGTACAACGTGCCATCCGGGGCAAAGCGGAGGCCGCCGGCATTGTGGATGGTTCCTGTCGTTGGCAGGTTCGCACGGATGACGGTTTCGTTCTGGCCGACGTTGTCAACATCCTGCCACCGTACGATGCGCTGCTCTTCGTCGGAGATGGTTGCGAAAGCGTAGACGAAGCCGTTGTTCGCGAAATCGGGATCGAGCGCGAGGCCAAGCAGTCCGCCTTCACCAAACTCGAAGACTTCTATTTGTGCGAAGGGTTCTTCGCGAAGCTGATCGTTTTGGATGACGCGTATGGTTCCGCCTCGCTCGGCGACGAATAGTCTGCCGTCAGGAGCCCAAGCGAGGGCAATCGGTTGGTTGAGGTCTTCCGCGTAAACGTCAACCTCGAAGCCGTCATCGACAGCACCCTGACCGAGTGCGGGCCCGGCACAGAGCATTGCCAGTGTGAACGCGAGGGCTACGCACGCATCGGTGTAGCGTTGCCGGGACGTGGCCGGATTGTGGCTCTTGACGCAACTCTTCGATCCTATTCGCATTTTCGCAAATGTGGTTCTTGTTTGCGGGCGAATGTAGGGTGGGCTGTGCCCACCATCTTGCCTAATTCGGTGCGTCCGGGACGCACCCTACCCGTACGCTGAAGGATAGAGCATGCGCACACGTTTTACAATCAGGCCAGTTCGGTTCTAACTAAAGAGCGATGAACCTATGTTTGTGTCGTAGGTTTCTCCGCCTACCTCGAACACAGGCTTGGCATCGAACCCGAGCCAATCCTGGATACATGATGCGAATACGGCGCGGAAGTCGACATAAAATGGTAGTGATGGCTCGTTCAGGTCACCCGTTGAAACCGTTTGCCCGTGCAGTCCACCATTGACACGCGGGCCCACCAGAATCATGTGGCCGCCATGTCCGTGGTCCGTTCCGGGGCTACCGTTTTCTTCGTTGCGCCGGCCAAACTCGGAGTAGAAACAAACACACGTCCGCTCCCACATGCCCATATTCTTCATGTCCTGCACAAATTGAGCGAAGTGGTCGTTGAGTTTTGGGAACAAATCCAGCATCGCCTGGTCTTGCGAGCCGTGCGTATCGAATCCGCCGTAGCTCAGTTTGATAACCTGCGTACCCAGGCCCGCGGAGGCAAGCTGTGCGGCGCGGAAGAACTCTCCGGTGAGTTCGCCGCTCGACTCGAATCCCTCGGTTTTTTCACGAATTTGCGCACCGCGCACGTTGATGCGATTGAACGCATCGTGGATGGCTTGTCGCTTCGGATTGGTCGTTTCCCTACCAGCAGAGAGTCTTCCGAAAGCGTCCTGCGCAGCTTGGCGGTAGGTGCGATCAGGGTATCCGTAGCGCTGTGGATCGCCAACGGATCGCGTATCGAGTACGCCAAAAGGCTCATCGAAATAGGTTTTTCGCAAGCGTTCATACCACTTCGCGCCGACGCCATTTGTTCCAGTGAGATTGCGCACACCGAATTCGTAAATCTCTTGGCTCTCGAAGTGCGATCCATTGGCATCGGGGTAACCAACCTGTTGCACGATGGCGACTTGGCCTTCGCTGTATAGTTGGTTGAATACCGGGAAGAGGTTGTTGATTCCGTGGTCGCCGTTATCGGGCAGAGGCGTAAGGTCCTCCGCCGTCAAGGCCAACACTGGCCGCTTGCTACGGTATACCGAGTTTTTGTAGGGAGCCAGGAAGCTGAGTACATCGAAGCCGCCGTTGAGTTGGCATAGTACCAACAGGTCGCCCGTGCCGCCTTTCGTTTCGCCGTAGGTGGAAGCTACTGTATGGAGCACGGGGTCGGCTAGCGCCATTGCTCCCACGCCCAAGCCGGTCTTGGCGATGAAGCTTCGGCGATTCAACATCTTCCACTCTGCGCATCCCTTCATGTCTGACTCTCCGTTTGTAGTTTGTAGGGTGCGTCCCGGACGCACCGAATTGGTTTACCGTATTCACAATGCGGTGCTGGCAAGCCGCACCCTACGAGTGTCTTGATTGAGCATAGTTCTAGCGAACGATAACCCCTTCGCTCATCGCCATCAGGCGGATCAATTCTGCGAGATGGCGGGGTTGCTGGTCGGGTTCAGTCAGGTGGAACGCACGCCATCCATTCTGGTCGAGGACTTCGATGTAGATGGCCCGATCTTCTTCAGTAAGTTTGAGATGGAACCAACTTGCGATGGTGTCAACGATCTCGCCTCGAATTTCCCGCTGGTCCCATGTTTCGACCGGAGGCAACAGATGATACGGTAGCTCCGTCGTACGATCAGGGCCGAACTCCATCCGTCTTGACAGAGCCCCCGCTCGGTTAATGATCCATTGGTCTTCGAGCCATGCTTCACCTTCTGTCCAACCTTCGACTCCCGGTGGGTTTAGCATGTCCTGCCCGGAATCGCGCAGGTCTCGCATGAGTTGGTCGAGGATATGGCCCTGCGAATCTTCGCTGTGCATGTGCATGTCAAGCGTGCGGAAAACACCCACAACGTGCTCAACGGGTGAAGTAATTTGGTTCCCGACAGCATCCTGCGAGAACAATGCCTGGGAGGTCAGAATGCGCCGCACGACCGGTTCGATTTCAAAGTCGGCATCTGCAAACGTCCTGGCGAGGTCATTGACGACTGCGTCGCTGGGATGATCATGTACGAAGGTAATAAACAGGTTCCGCGCGACGTACTGCGCAGCCTCCGGCTGATCGAGGGTGAGGTCGATCATGCCAAGGTAGTCGTAGTCACCCGCCTCCACCCGCGTGGGCAGGATTTTCTTAATCGTCGTGTCGTGGTTCAGGATGTCGTAGATCGGCCTGGCATCCTTTTCGGACTCGCGCAGAAGCGTGATTCCGGTGAACGCCTTGGTGGATTCTTTGATGTCGGTTTCGGTGTAGAGAACGTCGCGACCCAGCGTGAACAATTCCCAAAATTCGCGGGCGTAGTTTTCGTTGGGATTGTCTTTGGGGCTGCTGGCACCGTTGAGCCACATGAGCATCAGCGGGTCGATGGTGAGTTCTTGTAGGAACGTCCGGTAGTTGCCCAACGACTGTTCGCGAATCATGTTCCAGTGGATGACGCCGAGGTTGCGGTCGCGGCCACTGAGGATGCGACGCGAGGTTGCGAACCGGTCGTGCCAAAAGAGGGCGAGTCGTTCGTGCAGGGGGTTTGGGCTTTCCAGCAGGAAAACCATCCATCTTTGGGGAATTTTATCTTCATGGAGTTCTGCAAGCTCTTCCCACTGTGCTGGAACAGGTTTTTTTCTGAGCAGGTCATCGACCGTCGCAGTGAGTCCGCGTTGCACAGCCTGTTCGACCTGCTCGGGCGTAGCGCCAAAAGCTGCACGGCGGAGCAGGTGATAGGCTTGGTCGGATGTCAGTTGATCGGGTTGCTTGGCGAGCGATTGACTTCCCGCGGCTTCCCCGGTGCCTTCGGTTGCGCCGGAGCCATCGAAAATGCCTCCCGCACCATCACCGGTTGACGGGTTTCCGGTTGCGTTCGGGTCGCTGCTTGTGCAACCCGTGACGGTCATCAGAGTGATTGCGACGTAGCAGAGCAGTCGAGTGGTATAGGACATCTCTCGTTTCTCTCCTTGGGACGCTGGTTGGAGTAAATGCGGATGGGCGCCGATTCGCCTCTTGGTGAATTCGCGTCTGCACCGACGCACCACGCTGAAACCGCACTCTTACGACATAGATCGAATACAGGCCGGGTGTTGTCAAATAACTTTGGAGGGCAAGCGGCCCGTGACGCCAAGGCAGGAATTTCGCCCTTCTAGCGGCCGATAAGGCACTTATCAAACTGAGCCCCGTCTTGTCCGATGTTTAGGGGTGCGCTGCGCCTCGCACCTGACCCGGAGTTTTACCATCGACACAGTGTCCATTCAATCATCCGTCTCGCGATCCGCCGAATCCCATGAGCGGACGTACCACATGCGAGAGAATCGTCGCCGCGTCCTTCACGCGAGCCTCGCGCTATTCGGCGTTGTCTTGTTTGGCACGTCCGGGTTTATGCTCATTCAGGATGAGTGGGGTTTTTGGAAGTCGATCTACTTCACGCTGATCACGATTACGACGGTTGGTTATGGGGATTATGGCCTCTCAGCGGCGGGTGAACGGTTCACGAGCTTGTTGCTCGTTGTCGGCATCGGGACCGCGACGTATGCGCTCGGGCAGTTTATCCAGACGATCATCGCTATTCAGCTCGATTGGAGACGGAAAATGCAGAAGAAAATTGACGCCATGCGGGATCACTTTGTGCTTTGCGGTCTGGGTCGCGTTGGCAAAGCCGTCGCGGCGAACCTCGCGGCGAGTGGAAGACCTTTCGTGATCGTCGACACCGATGAGAAGGTGTGCGAGTGGGCGCGCATGCGCGGTTATGCTGCGATCAATGGATGCGCCACTGAGGATGAAACCATGTTCCAGTCCGGTATCGAGCGGGCGGCAGGCGTGGTTTGTTCGGCGAAGGACGACGCGCAGAATATTGTGATGACGCTCACCGCGCGCGAACTCAATCCTGGCATCAACATCGTAAGCCGCGCAGGTGAAGAAGATTCGATCCACAAGTTGCGACGGGCTGGGGCCACCCGTGTTGTTGCGCCGGAACTCATCGGTGGTCAGGATATCGCGTCGATGTTGACCAAGCCGCACCTTGCCGATTTTCTTGAAAACTCGCGCGCACACGACAGCGATTTCGCTCTTTCGGAAATCGAAATCCAACCCGGCAGTACGCTGGCTGAAATGACTTTCCGTGAATATGGCGCGACCGAGCAGTCGCTCGTATTCGTTGCGGTGAAGAAATCGGGCAGTTCCACACAACTCCGACCGGCG
Source organism: Planctomycetota bacterium (assembly GCA_013151185.1). GTDB lineage: Bacteria > Planctomycetota > Phycisphaerae > UBA1845 > UBA1845 > UBA1845. The sequence goes on along the minus strand of JAADIU010000033.1, from coordinate 2,256 downwards.
GCCAGTGATCGATTCGGAGAAGGCGACGTCGTCATCGTCGTGGGAGAACCGGACGTCATCTCGCGCATGTCCGCCCTCGCTCAAGCCGCCGTAGGCGAATTGGTGGCGGTGTGATCGCCGAAGTTTCCGCGAACCCATGGTGGTTGGCGCTTCCCGCACGACATCCGCGGTAGGGTGCGTCCCGGACGCACCGAATGAATGACTGCAAGACGAGACGGTGGGCACGACCCACCCTACCCGAATCTGAAACGGTATTAGTTTGTGGGTACGAGTTGGTACACCTCTCCGGTGTTGCCGAATGGACCTGCGTTGTTTGAAGTCATAACGTAGACTTCGCCCGCGCGATCATGGCCGAACCTGAAAATGTACCTGTCGATGCGGCAGGGATGTTGGGGTTGGGTACGCTGAAACACATCGCCCCTTCTTTGATATTCCAACCGAAGTTTTCACCGCAACAGAATCACAGGCATTCGCCGACGGGTGATCGGTGGCGGGCCCGCGTACATCGGCGGGATCTGTGCGATAATCAGCTTTTGGGTGCGTTGCCTGTCGATCATGGCAAAACACCGATGCGATTTGACAGGGATCGGTGATCGTTTGCGTCTATATTGGTGACTCATGGAAATGGCTGCCGGCGCTAATTTCGATTCTGAACAACCGGTCATAGAGGCGATCCAACAGGGTGACCACTATGCGTTCAGGGAATTGCTGCGCCGTCATGATCGATGGGTTCGCGGGATCGTCTTTGGTGTGCTCGGACGACACGATGCTGTTGACGATGTCGTTCAGCAGGTGTGGACGTCGGTGTGGGAAAAAATTTCCGACCTGCGTGACACCAGCCGCTGGAAGGTTTGGCTTTATCGATTGGCTCGCAATGCTGCCGTCGATGCAGGCCGGGCGGCGACGAAGGATCGGGAGCGCAATAGCGCGTTGCCCGATGGACTTGCCGATGCGGTGGGCCACGATCCTGCGGCAGAGCGAAGCGCCGAGGAACAGCGGCAGGCGATGCTTCGGGCGATTGAAGCGCTGCCAGCGCTGTATCGCGAACCGTTGACACTTCGTCATCTGGAAGGTTGGAGCTATCGGCAAATCGCAGAAGTTTTGGACGCGCCGATCGATACGATCGAAACGCGCCTCGTTCGTGCGAGAAGGTTGTTGCGAAAGGCCCTTGTGGGTGAGTTTGAACAAGAAGCTTGAGTGATTGAGGTGTTTGACGCCATGAAAGCAGATGGTCGCATAGAAAAATTTGAACGGCTGATTGTTCGCAAGCTCGACGGTGAGCTGACGCAAAGCGAACAATTGGAATTCGATCGGGCGATGGTTAGTAGTGCCGACGTCCGCGCGTTGTACGAGTCGTACTGTGAGATCGACGACCTAGCCGCCACAGTGATCCGCTCCTGTACAGGTAGTTCTACTACGAGTGAAGTCCACTCTGACGTGCAGAGAGAAAAACCGCCCGTACTGAACGTTCCTTATGATCAAACCATCCCTCATGGGCAGACCATAGCCACTCAACCGCGTCGCCACATGTGGATGACTTATGCGAGTGCGTTGGCTGCGTGCTTGGCGCTGGTATTGATTTGGAATACGCCTGATTCGTCCGATCAGCAGTCGGTATTAACCGCCCCGCCCGACGCAGGACAGGTTGGCACGAATCGACTGGGGCAAGACCTCGCAGACGGGAATTTTGCCGTTGGGGACGGTTCTGTCGGTCGAGGTTGGCCAACTCAGCAGCCGCGGCTCGTGCCTACTGTTGGAAAGGTGGGCGATGAAGTTTTGGGGCGCGAGATTGGTGTGTGGAATGCCTCTGATATTCCCGCCCAACGCCTTGATCGTTTTACGGATAAGAATCTGATCGTTATCCCCTCGGAGAATGGCGGTTACTACTTGTTCACGATCGATCATGTACGCCAAGTACGACAGCCGAAGGCACAGGCTGATTCTCTGCTTTGGAATAAACCGATTTAGTGGTGTGATTCAACCTGTGGGGCATGATTCAACGATGTAGGGTCCGCTGTGCGGACCATTTCGCGGTATCGAATTCTTTGTATCGAACATTGTTCCTATGGCGGTCCGCACAGCGGCCCCTACCAGTAGCCGCCGTGCGTGCGGGGATTTCTGCGTGTTGTGTCGGCTTGGGTATAGACGAAACTACGAAACAGATGTTTGTTTATTAGAAAGGGATTTTGACATGAAGGCACTTATTTTTGGCACATTGCTGTTGGTTGCGACTCCTGTTTGGGCGGCTGACGGTAC
>JAADIU010000106.1 GCA_013151185.1 Planctomycetota bacterium | reverse complement strand
GGTTCTGCGGAGCGGGCTTGGTCGGAATGGTTCCGGTCCTGATGCTCGGACTGGGCAGCCTAAAGACAAGCCGCGTCCGCCGACGCCGCTAGGCGGGTTCGCACAAGGAGTGAACAGTTGGGTGCTGGCAAGACTTGCGCAAGTTCCGCATTTCGTGCTTGGAGCCGGTCTACCTGATTGCGAAGATCTGAATCCACAACCATTGAACAAGAAGAGAGGACTTCGCAGACAATACCATGTCTGCGAAGTCCTCAAATTCAAATGGCACATCTACCGGACGGGCACGCAAACCACCATGAGGCAATCGCTACCGGAGCCCTGCGGGAATCCGCCCATGTTCGTGCAGTCCATTGGGTCACCATCTCCGCACGTTCCGTCTGAGAAGCAACAGGCTTCGTCCGGCATAGGACAGAAGACTGTCGTACAATCGGTGCCCAAGCCCTGCGAGAATCCACCTGCGTTCGCGCAGTTCATAGGATCATCGTCCACACACGTTCCGTCCGGGAAGCAGCAACCCTCACTCGGCATGGGACAAACCACCGTCGTACAATCGGTGCCCGGCCCTTGGGAAACTCCTCCCGTATTCGTGCAGTTCTTGGGATCATCGTCTCCGCACGTTCCGTCCAGGAAGCAACAGGCTTCGGCAGGCATCGGGCAGAAAGCCGTTGCGCAGTCCGTTCCCGGGCCTTGTGGGAAGCCGCCACCATTCGTGCAGTTCGTAGGATCATCCTCCGCACACGTTCCATCCGAGAAGCAACAGGCTTCGGGGGGCGCAGGACAAACAGCCGTTGCGCAGTCCGTTCCTGGGCCTTGTGAGAAGCCGCCACCAATCGCACAGTTCGTGGGATCATCATCCGCGCACGTTCCGTCCGGGAAGCAACAGGCTTCGGCGGGTGCGGGACAGACGACCGTTGTGCAATCGGTGCCCGGACCTTGCGAAGTTCCGCCACTATTCGTGCAGTTCATGGGATCATCGTCCACACACGTTCCGTCTAAGAAGCAGCAGGCTTCGGCGGGTGCAGAACAGACGACCGTTGTGCAGTCGGTGCCCGGACCTTGCGAAGTTCCGCCACTACTCGTGCAGTTCGTAGGATCATCGTCAACGCACGTTCCGTCTGAAAAGCAGCACGCTTCGGCGGGTGCGGGACAGACGACCGTTGCGCAGTCGGTGCCCGGACCTTGCGGGAATCCGCCACCGTTCGTGCAGTTCGTTGGGTCATCATCCACGCACGTTCCGTCTGAGAAGCAACACGCTTCGGTCGGAAGTGGACAGGTCGCCATCGCGCAGTCGGTACCCGGACCCTGCGCGAAGCCGCCAGCATTCCCACAGTTCATCGGGTCTGTGTCCGAGCAAGTTCCGTCTGAGAAGCAGCACGCTTCGACCGGATCAGGACACTCATCACATACCGACAATCCCGTGTTTGGATCATCTATGCAACACGCCTCCTGCGTGCATTCATCCGTGCATGCTGCCACGGCTTGGGACATCGCCTCGGCAAAGCTCAGCGCGACCGCAGAGGCCGCCGATGCCGCGTTGAATGATGCAGTGAACGAGAAACTCGCCGAGAACGATGCGCTGGCTGCCCATGATGCATAGGCGGCGGTCGCCGTCTGGAACGAAGCGCTGGCGGCTGCGGAGGCTTGCGATATCGCATAGGCGTCCGCGACTGCGATAAAGTACGCCTGGGCAGAGAAGCTGAAAGTTGCAGAGGCTGAAGCATGAAACGATGCTTTCGCTGACCAACGTGCAACACCCGTAGCGTCGCCACCACAGGCTGCGACAAACGCGCTGGCCTCTGCCGCAGCGGCGGCATCGGCTTCGGCTTGAGCGGATGCAGAGGCTATGGCAAGCGCTGCGACGGCTGCGTTTGCGGAAGCGGCTGCCGCTGCACATGCCGATGCGCTCGCGCTGGCCGACGCAGAAGCGGCAGCGCAGGCAACGACGGCGGCGCTGGCGCTGGCAGACGCCTCAGCCGCAGCACTGGCCGATGCGCTGGCCGATGCACTGGCGGCAGCACAGGCGGATGCGGAGGCCGCAGCTGAACTTTCCGAGGAAGCGCACGCGATCGCACATTCGCAAATCGCACACGCGGCGGCTGCCGAGGACGCCCACGCCGATGATCCCGCGCAAGCGAAAGCGGCTGCATCAGCTTGGGCCTGAGCACTGGCAAATGCGCTGGCAGCGGCTGATGCGTCAGCTTGTGCCGCAGCACAGGAAACCGCAATCGCAGCAGCAGAAGCGTTCGCCTCGGCGCACGCAACCGCAATTGCCGCAGCATAGGCTTGTGCCTGTGCGTAGGCGACGGCCACGGCGCTGGCGGAAGCCGAAGCGGATGCGGAGGCTTCGGCTGCGGCTGAAGCGCCGGCAATGAAGCTGCCCATGCGATAATCTTCGACTTCGCCGTACTGGAACGAGCCACTTCCATCCCAACCGGTGGCATCTGGCATGACAACATCCGCAACGCGCTGCCGCGTGACCATGACTCGCGTCCACGCCGAGGGCATGTTGAGGGGAAGCAAGAACGGAGCGGTAACAACCGTGGTCGTCTGCCCTGCGGTGAGCGCCGGAAGCGGTAGATCCTGAATAACCCATTCGGACAGCCCGGTGGTGTTGGCGTCGCTCCACTCACCGTCCTGGTTTACGTCGATCAAGATATTGAGATAGCGCGTCACCGCGGGCGCGTCGGCAGCGAGCGTGACGTCGATTGACAAAACAACGGTCGCCGGGTCGCTCAACACACCCACAATGGTCGGGCAGGGCGCACCGACGAGTCCATCGTCGAATTTGTCATCATCGACAAGGTTCTCGCGCGTGTCCGGGTCGGCGATGTCGCGCGCACCAAACTCGACGCTGAAAGACGCGCCGAGCCGTTCCCTCGTTGGGTCTGTGACGCGTACGCCTTTCAAGCCGTAGCGGCTGTTCGTCGTGTTAAACCGTGTCGGAAATCGACCCACGACCGTGTCGAACGGAGCTGGGTACCCCGCGATGATATTGTCGGGTGCGTCGCCGTAGTCCCCTCTCGGTGGCGACGCGCCAAACAGCAAGGTGATGTCATTTTTCTTGACGAAAGAATTGGGCGAGTGTGGATCGGCTGATACCGTTCCAACAACCAACACCGAGACCAGCAGTGCGGCTAAACCGGTCATGCACGAACGATAAGCCAGTGGTTCGACAAAGTAATTCAGCTTCATTTCACTCCTCCTCGATTTGGAATTCACACCGCACGCCAAGGTGCCCGCAGACGATAAGGACTCGCCACCAGTTGTCATTAACAGAGAATGGATATCGTCAGGATCTGGAGCACCGTACGTCCGATATCCTAAACAACGCAATCGGCAGGTTCAAGAAAATAAAACCCCATACGAGCTGTGCTGGTTCTTCGCGAATTGGAAAATCGGGCTTGTTGATCGTGTCGACCGGCTTCGGCGACGAGAAACTGCGGCGTACGCGACGTGAACGCGAGCGGTTCATCGCGGGTGAGAAGATGGCCATCTTCCGGGGGTACCAAGTCGACCGGGTATCGACCTCGGACATCTGTGGATGGAAGGAAAGAACGGGTCAGGCTTAGTCAAAGACCTGCTGCAACATCGCAAAATCATTGAGATCGATATCACCGTCAAAATCGAAATCGAACGCCGTCATGCAAACGGGCAATGCGCAACTTGAAACTGTCGGACTGGGCGTAGCGTTTGGACCGGCGAAACAATCTGCGAACGCCACATAGTCGATCAAACTTGTGTCGCCATCCGCATCGAAGTCGCCCGGTGTGATCACGTCACACTCGTCGGGCAGGAGGTTTGCATTGCAATCGTTTTCGCCGGCTACCAGATAGGTGACCGTCACGTCGACATAGTTAAACCCACCGCACTGATTCACGTTGACGGCGGAACTACCAACCATGTCGAATTCTGCGTCTCCTCCGCCAACGATGCTATTAAACGTCGCTGCCGTCAACGTCATCGAACGATTTTGAACGGCACACTGTGCCGCATCTTCAAACAGGTTGCCCAGGAACACGTTGTTGAGAAATATGCTAAGGAATTCGCTGGCTTGGCCATAGTCTGCGAAGCTCTCAAAGTCGAGCATCACGTCGCCAAACGCGAGCGGGGCAGAGGGAACCACGAATTGCTGTGGAACGATGAAGCCTATCGGCAGCAGTTGTCCGGAATTCGTCGAGAACGTCGTCACGTTGAGTTCGCAATCGTCCGGTACGCCCGATCCGTTGCAATCCGTCACCTGCCCCAGCATCAAATCGCACTCGTCCAGCCAGCCATTGCCATTGCAATCGGGTCCTTCGTTGCATTCATCGGGAACAGCCGTGTTGTTGCAATCGCGGCTTGTACCGGAAGCAATGTCGCATTCGTCGGGAACGTTGTTGAAATTACAATCGTCGCTGTCACCCGAGAACAGGTCCACCGCGTCGTCGATCCCGTTGCTGTTGCAATCTGCACCGGTAATACATTCGTCGGGGATACTGTCGCCATTGATGTCGTCGCTGTTGCCGCTTGCGATGTCGCACTCATCAGGTATATCGTTGTCGTTACAATCGGCGGATGTCCCGGCTGCTATGTCGTTGGAGTCGCCGATTCCGTTGTTGTTGCAATCGAGGAACAAACGCAGGTCCATCACGATCGGCAGATGGTCAGCCGTCACACCCGGAGTCGTATCATTCGCAAAGACACCCGCCCCAGCCAACTGCGATCCCGACATGGTCAACGTGTTAAACACAAAATTCGCAGCGGGAACCACCGCGCTATCCGTATACATGAAGCGATCCAAACGCGACGAAGGGCTGACCGTGTCGCTACGCCATGTGTCCGGATCGAATGTAAACGGGTCGAGCGGAGTCAGGTCGGTGATGTCCGAAACATCCCAGTCGCCCTTCACGTCCGGCCCGAATGTTCCGTTGTCGGAAATGTCGCCGGTCAGCAGCGTATTTTCCGGACCGGGCCCACCCACCATGTTGAAGTCGCCGACCACGATCATCGGCGTTTGCGGCGCAAGCGTAATCTGGCCGCCGGGCATCCGAGCATCGCCCATCCACGCGGCGATCGCGTCGGCGCTGCGTTGGCGAAGCGCATCTTCCGTGCCCTCGGAGTTGCAACACTTCAGATGAACACCGAGCAGGTAGACGTCCACCGGATAGGTTGCGTCCGGCAAGTCAACAAGCGCGAGCGTCACACCGCGCGTCGACGAGAACGGAATGGTGTCTTCAAGTTTGAGGCTGAGAGGGAACCGCGACGCGATCACGGTCCTGATGAACGTCGGTTGTCCGCCATGAATTTCCCAGTCGCCCGCACCATATGGCAAAATGGAATCCAAACGTGCGGGAATTTGCATCTCGGTCGGATCGCTGTCGATCTCTATGAACACGATGATGTCGGGCGACAGCGCTTGAAGAACCCGAGCGAAGGCGGCATCGCGCCCGGAATCAGCGATAAAATTTCCCTGCACGTTGTAAGTGACGATCCGAACGTCGAGCGGGTCGACTTTGCTGAAGTCGCCCACGCTGGGGTCGAAAGCGTGAACCGCCCGTGGCACCAGCATGAGCAACACCACGACAACAGCCCAAGACATGGCTGGACATGAATACCCCACGGGCGTAGACCAACGCCTTAGCATCTGCAACTTCCCCTTCGACCGCAAACGCGATCCTTTCCTCCTGAACAACCAGCCCGCAACCCAACATGATGGCGGACGGACCATCGTAACACGCCATCCGCCTCAACATCAACGGGCTGTCGGCAAAAGTCCGATATTTGTCGCGCCAGCGGGCGTTCGCTTGGTTGATAGCCGCAGGCAGCATTGACGAGCGACAAAAAAGTGAGCGATCCACCACGGGCGGGCTCACCTTCAACATGGCAGAACCAAACGCGTGCATCACCACGCTTCAACTTTGTTCAATAGTCCCCGGCGGCTGTCCATAAGCCGCACCGGGTCAGGAAACAACCGTTCGCCCAAGTCCCCCCTACTCCCCATAACCAGCGATGCCGCAAACCACGGAGCCACGGCCAGCGAATTCCCCACGCCGTTTTGCAGCCGAGGCGGTGACATGGCGCAATGCTGGGCTAAAATACACAGCCACCCCCGCGCGCTCCAATCGGCGCGCGGGAAAGTCTCTAACCACGTTGTTCGCCGAACGTACTCGGCGGGGTGTTGGAACGAATCGGGCAATCGACGCACGACGTCGAACGAATTCTAAGGATCGGGCCAACATGGACACGCAAACCGCGAACCAGCAAGCCGCACTGCCAGTGGGCCGAATTCAACAGGCCAAAAAGGCGATGCTCGACAAGAACGAGGCTTGGCTGCGCGACAACAAACCCGACAGCATGTACGACAGCTACATTCACAAGTGGCGGGGCGAACGAATCCTGGAACTGATGAAACCGATCCAAGGCAAAGTCCTCGACATCGGCTGTTTCGACGGAACCATCGCCGGGAAAATCATCAAGCAGGGAGACAAGGAAGTTTACGGGATGGACCGGATGGCCTCCGCCCTGGAACTGGCGAAGACCCACGGCGTCAAAACGATTCATGCCGACATCGACGAGCAGAATACAGATTTTGCCGATGGCTATTTCGACGCAGCGCTGGCCACCGGTGTTCTGGATTCGCTGTTCGATCCGGATGGCGTCATCGAAGAACTCAACCGCGTCCTCAAGCCGGGCGGTACGTTAATCGTTTCACTTCCGAACTTGGCGTGCCTGAGCAATCGGACGTTGATGTTCTTCGGAAAGCCCCCGTGGCAAGTGCAAGCGGGAGCGCGAGAGGGATTGGGAACCATGCGTTACTTTACAATGGGCACCCTGACGGACCTCGTCGAGCGCTGCGGGTTCAAAGTCACGCACCGCGAAGCCAATGCCGTCGTCTTCCCCTTCGCCCGATTCGGCTTTAGCCGCTTCCCCATCCTGAGAGGCTTGTTCGGAGCCCCCGGCACATGGGAAAACAAACGCATCTTCTTCAACCGAACCCTCGCCAAACTATTCCCCAACCTGGGCGAACGCCTGCTTGTCGTCGCGGTGAAGAAATAAACACGCAGCGGCCATCTCCACATATGGCGCAGCAGCAGGCGTAGGGTGCGTCCCGGACGCACCGAATGACTACTCCTGCGAGCGGATGCAGTCTGAAGCGAATCCGACCGATTTGAAAACTCCAGTGACATTATTCCTGAGTGCGGGCGGGTGGAGCGTCCCATTTGGCGATGACATATCCGCACTCCGGGCAGCGTGGACCGGGAGCGCCGCGCAGGTCGTAACCGCATCTCAAACAATGCGCCTCCGGTCCATCCTTAACGGGAGTTTGAAACCGCATTCGGTTCGCCCTCATTGATCCTATGATCGCAAAAAAGCCAATGGGCACGGTTCCTAAGCCACCGAGAAGCATGAGAAATGAGGCAAGACCGTAGCGTTCGCGATACGCCAGCCACTGGGCGAAACCGAGCATCGCCAACGGTAGGCAGTACCACAAGAACCCGAATTGCCTTGGCGAAGACGACGTACCCAGAACGCCGAATTCGCGCAGGATGTTGAACAG
>JAADIU010000163.1 GCA_013151185.1 Planctomycetota bacterium | reverse complement strand
GCGTTCATTGCCTTTTTGTTTCTCTTCTTGTTTTTCTTCGCACCCATAGGACTCTACGTTTGCACTACTTCTTTGATTCTTCTGCGCCGAAATACTTCACCAGTTTTTCAAAAAAACCTTTCGACTCGGGCAACACCGAATGATCTTCGGTCTCGGCGAATTCACGCAGGATGTCTTCCTGTTTTTTCGATAGCTTCTTCGGAATTTCCACGAGGACTTGAACGAGTTCATCACCCGCGCGACCCGAACGAAGATCGGGCAAACCCAGTCCGTTCATTTTGAACACTTGCCCGTGTTGGGCACCCTTTGGGATCGTCAGCTCGGCTTTGCCGTTTAACGTGGGAACTTCGACCCGCGCCCCCAGAGCAGCCTGCGTGAAGGAAATCGGCATGCGACAAACAAGATCGTTCTCATGTCGCTCCAGCAACTCATGCTTGGCCACCCGAACGTAGCAGTGCAGGTCACCACGCGACGCGCCGGCTTCACCCGCTTCGCCTTCGCCGCGAATGCGCACGGCTTGTCCATCGTGAATGCCAGAAGGGATATCGACCAACACAACGCGATCACTCGGCGAACGCCCCGAACCCCGACACGCTCTGCAAGGCGTCATCACCACCGAGCCTTGCCCTCGACAATCCGGACACGTTGTCACCATGCGTCCAAACAAGCCAGCCAACCCGCCGGTCTGCTCGACCTGACCATAACCACCACACGTCAAACAGCTTTGGCGGTCTGTACCCGGTTCCGCGCCCGTACCTGAACATGGTTCGCACTCATCTTCACGGGTGAACTCCAGACGTTTCTTAACGCCCCTTGCCACATCCTTGAGCGTGATGACAACCTGCGCTTGAAGATCGGCACCCCGCCTGCGGCCCCCGCGACGACCGCCGCCTCCGAATGCCGATCCAAAAATGTCGTTGAACATCGAAAAGATATCGTCCGCACCCATGTGCGAAAAATCGTGCATCCCACTGGAAGCAACACCCTGGTGGCCGAACTGATCGTAGCGGCTTCTCTTGTCAGCATCGCTCAAGACTTCATAAGCCTCTGCCGCTTCTTTGAAGCGCACTTCGGCGTCGGGATTGTCCCGGTTGCGATCCGGGTGGTGCTTGAGCGCGCACTTTCGGTACGCCTTCTTGATCTGCTCGGAAGATGCAGATATCTCGATCTCCAGCACCTCGTAGTAATCGCGTTTTGAATCCATCGACCAACCCTATCCCGACCGCCCCGTGTGGCAAGTCTAAGAAACACGGGGACGAACGATTTGCATTCGTCCGCCCCCGCGTGTTGCACTTCATACGAAATTCTAGTGAACCGCGTTGGCGACGCTTTCTTTAATGTCGCCATCTTTCAGATCGGTCAACATAACTTCGGTGGTGAGCATCAAGCCGGACACGCTCACCGCGTTTTCCAAAGCGGTCCGTGCAACTTTCGCCGGATCGATGATGCCAACGCTCACCATATCGACAAACTCGCGAGAGCGGGCGTCATAACCGTGCGTGCCGGTCTTTTCGAGAATCTGCTCGATGACCACGTCACCATCTTCACCGCAGTTGCTGATGATCTGGTGGGCGGGGGCACGCAGCGCCTTCGCAACGACATCGAATCCCATTTTCTGCTCGCCACTGGCTTTGCTTCGGCCTTTTTCCACGGCTGCGATCGCACGCAAAAACGCAACACCACCACCGGGAATCACGCCCTCTTCTGCTGCGGCTTTTGTGGCGTGGAATGCATCGTCGACCAGATCCTTGCGCTCTTTGACTTCAACTTCCGTGGGAGCGCCAACGCGAATGACAGCCACCCCACCGGTGAGCTTGGCGAGTCGTTCCTGCAACTTCTCACGGTCGTAGTCGCTGGTCGTATTTTCGATCTGATTTCGGATCTGTTGGATGCGGGCTTTGATTTCGCCCTTCTTGCCAGCCCCTTCGATGACGGTCGTGTCGTCTTTGGTGATGACGATCTTCTTCGCCTGACCCAAATCGCTCAGCGTGATATTCTCGAGCTTGATACCGAGGTCTTCACTGATCATCTTGGCACCGGTCAACGTCGCGATGTCGCCCAACATGGCCTTGCGACGATCGCCAAACCCGGGTGCTTTCACCGCACACACATGCAGCAACCCACGAAGGCGGTTAACCACAAGCGCAGCCAATGCTTCGCCTTCGACGTCTTCAGCAATCACCAAAAACGGCTTGCCAGCCGAGGCGATGCTCTCTACCAACGGAATGAAGTCGCGCAGGTTGCTGATTTTCTTTTCGTGGACCAACACATACGCATCGGCGAGCACGCATTCGAGCGAACCGGGATCGGTCATGAAGTACGGCGAGAGATACCCCTTGTCGAACTGCATGCCTTCGACGACTTCCTTCTCGGTTTCGAGAGACTTGCCCTCTTCGATTTCGACCACGCCTTCCGTGCCAACTTCCTCCAGCGCAGACGCCAACAACTTGCCAACCTCTCGGTCGCCGTTGGCGCTGATCGTCGCGATTTTTTCGATGTCGGCAGAACCCTTCACCGGAGTCGAAAGCGACGCGATGCTCTTGACCGCAACCTGCACAGCCAGGTCCATCCCGCGTTTGAGTTCCATCGGACTCACACCGGCAGTCACCAGCTTGACGCCCTCTTTGTAGATCGCCTCCGCCAGCACCGTCGCCGTCGTTGTGCCATCGCCAACGGAATCGCTCGTTTTAGAAGCCACTTCGTTGATCATCTTGGCACCCATGTTTTCAAAGGGCTGCTCAAGTTCGATTTCCTTACTCACCGAGACGCCATCTTTGGTGATGCGGGGCGCGCCCCATGATTTTTCAAGAAGGACGTTGTGACCGGTCGGTCCCATCGTCACCTTCACCGCGTTGGCCAGTTTGGTGAGACCGGCGAGAAACTGCTGCCGAGCCTCCTGGCTGAACATCATTTGTTTCGACGCCATAGTCGTCGTTGCTCCTATTTATTCACCAGTCTACGGGCAGAAAGTTTCTGCTCGCAGTCATTATCAATCCAACAACTAGCAAAAAATCGCCAGCACGTCCGATTCGCGAAGAATCACAAATTCGTCGCCGTTGATCTCAACGGTTGTACCGGAATACTTCCCGTAGAAAACTTCGTCGCCAACGGAAACGTCCATCTCACCGCGTTCACCGGTGTCGAGCAGCTTGCCCGGACCGACCGAAACGACCTTGCCGCGTTGGGGTTTTTCCTGGGCGCTGTCCGGAAGAACGATGCCACCCGATGTCACCTCTTCGGCTGAGCATTGCGCGACAACGAGACGATCATCCAACGGACGCATCTTGAGTTTCTTGGCTGTGGCTGTGGCCATGATATTCAAATTCCTTTCGTACGAATCACAAAATTATCGATCACACGGTGCGTCGCGCAAATCAAAGCGGAGCCCGTTTCAATCACACGGTTTCGACGAATCCCTCTACATCATGTCGTCGGGCATTTCACCACCTGCGTCGCCACCTTCTTCCGGCTTGTCGGCGATGATGCAGTCGGTACTGAGCAGCAAACGGGCGACGCTGCTCGCGTTTTCGAGGGCGGAGCGAACCACCTTCGCCGGGTCGATGACGCCCGCTTTGACGAGATCTTCGTACTCACCGGTTCGCGCGTTGAAACCAAAGTTGCCCTTGGCGCTGCGAACCTTGTGGAGGACAACGCCCGGCTGCTCTCCTGCGTTGATAGCAATTTGACGCAGTGGCATCGCGAGCGCTTCGCAAACGATGTTGATACCGACTTTCTCATCGCCCTTGGCTCGCAGGTTTTCCAGAACTTCGATACATCGAACCAGTGCAACACCACCACCCGCCACGATCCCTTCTTCGATCGCAGCACGCGTCGCATGCAATCCGTCTTCAATGCGGGCTTTCTTTTCCTTCATTTCGGTGTCGGTTGCTGCACCGACATTGATCTGAGCGACACCCCCCGCAAGCTTCGCCAAACGCTCTTGCAGTTTTTCTTTGTCGTAGTCGGAGGTGCAGTTGTCGATTTCCTGACGGATTTGAGTGATGCGGCCTTTGATGTCCTTGGTCGCCCCTGCGCCTTCAACGATGGTGGTGTTGTCCGCGTCGATGCGAATCTTCTTGGCTTGACCGAGATCGCTGACCGAAAGGCTTTCCAACTCGATGCCCAGATCCTTCATCACGGCTTTTCCGCCGGTCAGGACAGCCAAGTCACCCAGCATCGCCGTGCGACGGTCGCCATAACCCGGTGCTTTCACCGCACATACCGAGACGATCCCGCGAATTTTATTGACCACCAACGTCGCGAGGGCGTCGCCTTCGATGTCTTCCGCGATGATCAACAGCGGCTTCTTAGCTTTCGATACTTTTTCGAGAAGCGGAACGAGCTTTTGCACGTTCGTGATTTTTTCTTCGTGGATCAACACGAGTGCCTTGTCCATCTCGCACTGCATCGTCTCCTGATCGGTGGCGAAGTGCGGGGACAGGTATCCACGGTCGAACTGCATGCCTTCGACAAACTCGACATCGGTTTCCGAGGTCTTGCCCTCTTCGACCGTGATCGCGCCGTCCTTGCCGACCGACTCGAAACAGTCCGCCAAAACCTTGCCGATGGCCATGTCGTTGTTCGCCGAGATCGCAGCGATGTTCAGAATGTCGTCGCGATTGGATGCACGAATGGCGCGCGATTTGGATTCGAGTTCTTCCGTCACTGCCGCCACGGCTTTGACGATGCCTCGACACAGCGAATTCGGATCAGCGCCGGCTGTCACGTTTCGCAGGCCGATGCGGAAGATGGCCTCAGCCAATACCGTCGCAGTGGTCGTGCCATCACCCGCCGACTTGCTGGTGCGGCTTGCCGCTTCCTTGACCAACTGGGCACCCGTGTTCTCACACTTGTCGACCAGTTCAACTTCCTCCGCAACACTCACGCCATCCTTGGTGACCGTGGGTGCTCCCCAACCCTTGTCGAGCACCGCGTTGCGACCCTTGGGCCCCAGCGTGACCTTCACTGCGTTGGCGAGCTTTTCAACCCCGCTGAGCAGTGCATGACGGGCGTCTTCCTCAAAAGCCAACTGCTTTACCGCCATTGAGCTATCTCCTTTTGATATTCGTGGACCGGGATCAAATCCCCAGCCAGCAACAATTCTTGAGGGCCGCTTTGGTCTCGCCCCTTAATTTTCGATCTCATTCGGAACGCATACAGCCGTCCCGCCCCTCACATAGCAAAGCCAATGCCAAACATCCACCGCTTCACCGAATGCGTAACCCATTGGCATTTAAGATTTTATGAAATCAACACCGACCAACGGTGCCGACTCACGACTGCCACAGTGGCAGAAAGTACGAAGGGCCCATCGACGGCGTGCCAAATTGACAGGCAGACGGCATCAGGCCAAGGCGCGGATGCCGGTGATGGCTTCGCCTACGATTAGGGTGTGGATGTCGTGGGTGCCTTCGTAGGTGTAAACGCTTTCCAAGTTGCACATGTGACGGCCGGCTTGGAAGTCGTCGCAGATGCCTGCCGCTCCGAGGATTTCCCGCGCCAGGCGAGCGGTCTTCAGCGCCATCTCGACGTTGTTCATCTTGGCCATCGAAACTTGAGCGTGGCGAGCCTTACCGAGGTCCTTGAGTTCGCCCAGGCGAATCGCCAACAGTTGGGCCTTGGTGATCTCGGTGATCATCCAAGCCAGCTTCCGCTGCACCAATTGAAAACTTGCGATCGGTCGATCAAACTGTTTTCGTTCCTTGGAATAACGCAGCGCCTCGTCGTAGCACGCCATCGCAGCGCCGATCGCTCCCCACGCGATTCCGTATCGGGCTTGATTCAAACACGAAAGCGGACCGCGTAAACCCACCGCGCGATCGTGCGGAAGAATGCTGTCCGCAGGCAATCGAACGTCATCGAAAACCAACTCCGATGTCACGGATGCACGGAGTGAAAATTTGTTGTGGACATCGTTCGTCGAGTAGCCGGGCGTTCCTTTTTCAACGAGAAACCCTCGGACCTTGCCATCGAGTTTCGCCCAGATGACAGCCACGTCTGCGATCGAACCGTTCGTGATCCACATTTTTTCGCCGTTGAGAATATAGTCGCTACCGTCGCGGCGCACGGTTGTGACCATCCCGCCGGGGTCCGACCCATGAGCCGCTTCCGTCAAACCGAAGCATCCGATCGCGTTTCCCTTGGCCATCTCGCAAAGCCACCGTGTTTTTTGCTCATCTGATCCGTAGGTGTAGATCGGCCACATGCACAGGCTGGTTTGAACCGACGTGAAGCTGCGAAGCCCGCTGTCTCCGCGTTCCAATTCCTGATTGATCAGTCCGTACGAAATCGCGTCGACGTTGGCACAGCCGAACCCTTCGAGGTTGCATCCCAATAACCCCAACTTTCCCAGCTCGGGCACGATGTCTGCGGGAAACGTTCCGTCGCGAAAATGCTTTGCGATATCGGGAACGATGCGATCCGTCACGAAACGGCGCACGGTGGCTGCGATCAAATTCTGATCGTCGTTGAAGGTGACATCGTAGAAATTTGCCGGTTCAAACATCGTTGAGCCTCATCGTCCGGTGAACGCGGCGCAACCGCCCATCAGCATTGCTCTGCACGTTCGCTCCAGACCGTTTCCAATTCTGACAATTCGTCGCGCACACTCGAAATGGTGTCCTGCAAAGCGCTCAGCTTTTGGGGATCGCGGTACACGTCGGGTGCGGCAAACCGCTCATTGGCAGCCGCCAACCGCCGCTCGCAATCCATCACCATTACCTCGATTTGATTCACGGACATCGAATCGTATTTTGTGGTCGAGGATTTCGATTTGGTGGACGCATTTGCTTTCTTACCCGGTTCAGAACGATTTGAATCGGCGGCCCCAGAGGCGACGCTGCGATTTGCGCCGGTCCCTTCCTTCTCGACGATCGCCGCGTAGTCGGAATAGTTCCCGCGAATCATTCGGTGCCGATCGGGGCGAATCACGAGCAACCGGGTGGCTAAGCGGTCCAGGAAAAACCGATCGTGGCTCACCGCGATAATGGTTCCGGGAAAATCCGTCAATGCGCCTTCGAGCGCCTCGCGCGAAGGGATGTCGAGATGGTTGGTCGGTTCGTCCAGCACCAACACATTCGGAGCCGTCTTGAGCAACTTGATCAAACGCAGTCGCGACTGCTCACCACCCGACAACACCCCGACCGGTTTGAACACGTCCGCACCCGTAAAATGAAAACGCCCGAGATGAGAACGCGCCTCAGCTTCATCCATCTCAGGGCAGAACGATCGCAGTTCGTCAAGGAGGGTGCGGGTACCCGTGAGTTCCTTGGCGTCCTGCGAAAAGTACCCGACGGACACCCTTGGACTCCATTCAAATTCGCCCGTATCCGATTCAACGACGCCCTCCAAGATTCGAAGCAGGGTCGTTTTGCCGGTGCCATTGGGCCCGGTAATTCCAAGTCGCTGCCCCGCTTCAATCTGAAAACCCAGCCCGCCAAACAGCGGCTTGTCGTCGTATGTTTTTGACAGATCCACGGTCCGCAGAACTTCACCAGACAGCCCACCCGACTCGCTGAAATCAAACCGGACGTTGCGACTTTTGGATTCCAACTCCAACACGAATTCCCCGTCGCGGATGCGCCGCTCGAGGCG
>JAADIU010000165.1:3034-10629 GCA_013151185.1 Planctomycetota bacterium | reverse complement strand
CTGGCTGGGTAGAAGGTTACGAGACAGGCCGCCCAAGCTGGAGTACGCAGCACCGAGTCATGCGGGGGGCCAATGGTTGGTTGCCGTTTTCAATGTAGACTAATGTGAGGTGCGGTTGTTCGATGAATTGCGAAGAGGCCCAACATCTTTTTGACGCCTATCTGGATGATACGCTGGGTGGTACGCTGGCGACTGAATTTGGTGCCCATCGTGTCGCGTGCAATCGGTGTCGGCGGGATTTGGCGTTGCTTGAGGTCGCAAGCCATGTGATCGCTACGGACACTGAAACCCCGTTGCTTGGTGACGAGTTTACGGATCGCCTCGTTCATTGTGCCGACAAACCGAAAACCAATCGAATCTTGCGCTTACCACGGTCGATTCTGGTTGGTTTGCCCACCGCGATGGCCGCTTGTATTGGCTTGGTCGTTTGGTTTGGTGGGGACAGTCCGTCGGTTGTTCCGACAGATCGGGAGGGACCACCGCGGGTTCTCGGTGTCACGGAGACGGTTCAAGACCCCGAAGAACTGCTGCACAACGTTGAAGAGGCGCTGGCTGGCGATCCGAACAACGTAGAACTCCAGGCGTTGGCTGCGCGGTTGCGTGAGCGAAGTCAGGAAATCATTGACGGAACGCGGGATGGTGCGTCATTATTGAAGGACTATGGCCACGACGCCTTGAAGGAACTCTTGGGCTCGAAACCCAGTGGGTCAAAAGATGGCAAGACGCCTGCACCTCAACACGATTCACCCGGCAAGCCAGCGGCTGACGCGAAGGCATCGCCCCCAACAGAAGAACTCTAGGCGAATTTTCGTCGACTCCACTACACCATCGACTGTTCTGCACAGCGACAAACCGCGTCGCGATATGCTCGCGCGATTTGTCACTTGTCTTGTTCCCCTCGTGGTTTTCATCTCGTTGACGCCCGCAATGTCTGCCGATCGAACGCCGGGCTTGAGTATCCCCTCGGTCGCGGCGCATGTGCCTTCGGACGCGGGTTTGATGATCTACCTTGACCGATTGTTTGGACCGGGTCATGAATTTCAGGACGGGGGGATCTTCCAGTTGTTGCTGAAGTTGAGCGGGGGGAATCCCTCCGGCTGGAAGGCGCTGCTTGCGCAGATGCTGGGTGTCGATTCAAACGCTGCGACCCGAGAAATCCTCAACGAGCGCATTGCGATTGTCGCCCCGGATTGGCCGCGACTCGAACAAGGCATCATTATCATCGAGGGTTACAACCGCAGACTGCTGCCGCTCGTGGTGGGGCGGGGTCGAACGAAGGCCGGTGAAAACATCAACGATATCAGCGCGTTCAGAACCAAAAGCGGGCTGTGGGTTGCGGTCACCAAAGACACGTTGATTCTCGCCCAGCAGGCCGGCAAGAATTCTTACTTTCGTCGCAGCATTGAATTGCTCGGTGGATCGTCGAAGGCTTCCCTTGCGCGCGACGCTGAGTTCAGGTCCAGCGTGGGTGCATTGCCGAAGAGTTCGCGTGCGTTCGTCTATTGGAAGCACCGAGCGTTGCGCGATGTGGGTCAGAACGGGGCGGCGACCGATGCTTCGGTGTGGTCGTCGTGGGACAGCGGGGTGATCGGCTTCCAAGGCCGCGAAAACCTGCTTGAAATGACGCACGTCGGTTTTGTTTCTTCCAATGGCGCACGACAATACCGCCCGCGCGTGCGGTTTGATCGCGTTTGTCGGTTACCACAATCGACGCTTGCAAGTTGGTCGACTTCGGTAGATTGGCGGGCGACGCGGTCAGAGAAAGAGAGCGAGTCAACACCGGTGAGTCCGCTCGAATTCCTGCGAATTTTCGCCGGTGAGAACGAGCAAAGCGTGCCCGATGAGGTCGTGGAGAATCTGGGGCTTCGCTGCACCGTGATTCTCGGAGCGGACCTTGCCGGCAAAAACCTTTCGCCCCGTATCGCCATGATGGTGGAAGCGGCAGACAGTCATGCCGTCATTGCGGCACTCAACCGGGTGAACGGATTCACAAAACCCGGCGATCCTCCATCGCAAACCGATACCGAGTCGGATCACGAAAACGCAAAAGAGGCGTCGCAAGTCCACACCATCAATCGCTTGGCAGGGCGCGAATCCCCCGGTGGCGATACGATCAGTGCCCTCATCACCGACGAACTAAAACCATCATATGCCGCAATTGATGGGTGGGTCATTCTTTCGACATCGCCCGACCACGTTCGCGAAATCATCGATGCGGATCGCGGTGTGTCGCCACGTCTTGAAGATGTTCTGCCCATGCACGCCCACTCGATCCGAACGAAAGGGGCGGTCGGGCTCGTCATGGTTCAGCCGTCCTTCCTTCACGGGATTCTGCAATTCTGGGAAGGGCAAATGGCGAACCGTGTCCGCAAGAAAAAAGATACATCGCAACTTGGGATTTCGGTGCAGAAGGATTCGAGTGCCGGCCAAGTGGTGATTGTCGATGTTGATTCAAGCGGTCTTGCAAACGGTCTGCTTCACGCGGGCGACAGGATTCTTGCGTGTAACGGGGTCCTTCTGGAGATGCAGTCGCCCAATGATCATTTGAAACGACTGCTTGCGGCAGATAAGAGCGGTGCTTTGCTTCGTGTGCTCAGTGGTACGGCTGTCCGCGACGTGCGGGTGGAGTTCGCGGTCGCAGACCGTGCGCATGAACCCTCGCGAATCGAGCAGCTTCTTGGGCACGTCGATCCGTTCAGGGAACTGGTGCTGAACTCTTCGCTCGCCCTCGTCGTGACCGACCGACCCAAAAATGGACTAACGCAGACGCAGCTTGCCATTGAACTCGAAAATACAAAGCATTCCTTTCGCCAGCCGCACACACCCGATGAGGCCAAACGCCCTTAGCGGTTGGTGTTGATCGATGCAAATTTCAAGCTCTGCCTCGAAAGCATTTCTCGCCCTCGGAACAAATCTCGGTGACCGCAAGGCCAACCTTGTGGCCGCAGTTCGATTGTTGATCGAAGACAGTGCAATCAAATTGTGCGGCGCAGCAAGTCTTTACGAAACGTCCCCCGTGGGCGGACCGGACGGTCAGGGAGACTACTACAACACCGTCATATCGGTGACGACATCACATCCACCGGTATCACTGTTGCAGCGGATGCTTGTGGTCGAGGAGGAGATGGGGCGCGTTCGCAAACTCCAAAACGACGCACGCATCATCGACATCGACTTGCTGCTTTTTGATACCGTCGTGATGCACACACCGACCCTGACATTACCCCACCCGCGAATGCACCTGCGCCAATTTGTCTTGCAACCGCTCGCCGAGTTGGCGCCCGATGCTTGGCACCCTGCGCAAAACGCAACCGCAAGTTCGCTACTTGCAAATCTGCGAACCGGCGAACTTGCACCCCGCTGTGTTCATCCTCCCGATTGGATTGATGCGATCACTTCCCGGTGAGGCGACACGTATGCGCACGCGCTGCGCGCTCGTGGTGTGATTCAACCTGTTGGGACACTGTTCAATGCCGTAGGGTCCGCTGTGCGGACCATGTTCCGGTATCAACATTGCCCTTTGACGGTCCGCACAGCGGACCCTACCGGAAACTTTGAACGCGACTGGTTCCGACGACCTTCCACTTCGGTTGTGGATTGGGTCGCAGCGGGGTTGCACAGCTATGCGCTGTTGTCGATCATGCGTTGTTATCGATGAATTGCTGCATGGCTTGGAGGGTGCGCGGGCTGATGTGGTGCTCGATTCCTTCGGCGTCGATTTCGGCTGCGTCGTCGGGCACGCCCAAGGCGAGCAGGAATCGAAGCACGGTTTTGTGTCGTCGGCGGGCGCTGTCTGCGATGCGTTTGCCTTTTGCGGTGAGAAAAATCGAGCGGTAGGGTTCGGACGTCACCAACCCATCGCGCTTGAGCCGGGCGACGGTTTTGGTCACGGTCACATGGCTGACGCCCAGATGGTCTGCAATGTCGACAGCCCGCGCTTCACCGCTGGATGACGTGAGGTCATCGATGAGTTCCAGATAGTCTTCGGCCATCTCTTTTGCGTGGTCTTTTCGGATCCGGGCAAAACGGTTTTTCGGCACGACGGGCGATGCGGGGCGGGTCTTGGATTGGCTTTGCTCTTTGCTCATGCTGGATTCCGCGCAACAAAACAACCGATTCGTTCAGACGGCAGGACACTTTGCCGCAGGATGCCTTTCTGTCCGTAGATTCAATCCGAAATACATTTGACGGTCAAGGCTGCCGAATATAGCATAAGCCATATTGTGTAACAAAGTCGAGAAACGGGCGGGCGGCTGGGTTGCCTGATCTGGTTTCGGCAATGGTTGAGCAGTGCTGCTATCCGTTCCCCACCCCTGAAGGGGCGGGCCACCCGACCGTGCTGGCACGCAAGAGGCCGCTACCCAATCGTATTTGCTGTTGGACGAAGGGCCACTGTGATGAATCGCATTCGTTTAGCCGTGTTGCTGGTTTTGGTGCTGGCGGCTGTTTGGATTATCCCAAAGCTCGCCGCCAAATCGCCCAGCACACCCAAGCGTTCAACCTATGTGGTCACATGCACGACCGGCATGGTGACCGACATCGTTCGCCAGATCGTGGGGGATAAAGGTGAGGTCACGGGCATCATCGGCCCGGGAATCGATCCGCACCTCTACACCACCACCCGAAACGACGTTGCCCGATTGGTGCAGAGCGACATTATTTTCTACAGCGGTTTGATGCTCGAAGGAAAAATGGGGGACGCGTTGAACCGCGTCGGACGCAAGCGCCCCGTGTACGCGGTGACGGAGTTGATCGACAAGTCGCTCCTGCTCGAACCGCCCGAGTTCGCCGGTCATTTCGATCCGCATGTGTGGATGGATGTCGGCTTGTGGAAGCGATGCACCGAAATGGTCACGCGTGCGTTGTGTGAATTCGACGCACCCAATGCGGAATACTACCGCAACAATTTCAAGACCTACACCATCGGGCTGGACCGACTCGACGCGTACGCAAAGAAAAGTCTGGCGACGATTCCGAAAGAGCACCGGGTGCTCGTGACCGCGCACGACGCGTTCAACTATTTTTCGCGTGCGTACAACCTCGAAGTCAAAGGCATTCAGGGCATCAGCACAGAATCGGAAGCGGGCATCGCAGACATCAATCGTTTGGTTGAATTGATCAGCACGCGCGGAATCAAAGCGGTGTTCGTCGAGTCGTCCGTCTCCAGCAAAAACATCAAAGCGCTGATCGAGGGAGCAGCTTCGCGTGGGCACGCGGTTGTGATTGGCGGCACACTTTTTTCAGATGCAATGGGTCAAGCCGGCTCGTACGAGGGAACCTATATCGGCATGATCGATCACAACGTGACGGTGGTCACGCGAGCCTTGGGTGGAAAAGCGGATGCGGGCGGGATGCAGGGCAAACTATCGGCCAAAGAAAAGTAGTCCACTGCAGGGAGTCGAGCACTGATATTCTCAAGAACATCCGCGAACGACCACGTTCACCACGACGCCTCCGCGCCGCTGTCCATCCACGACATGACGGTTGCATATCATCGCAAGCCCGTGCTTTGGGATATCGACTATGCGATTCCAGAGGGGCAGCTTGTTGGCATCATCGGTCCCAATGGTGCGGGCAAAAGCACGCTCATCAAGGCGTGTCTCGATCTCGTACCGCGGGCATCGGGAAGCGTTTGCTTCTACGGCAAAAGCTATCGACAACAGAGGCAACTCGTCGGATACGTTCCGCAGCGCGAAAGCGTCGATTGGGATTTTCCCGCGAGTGCGCTCGATGTCGTCACCATGGGGTGCTATGGAAAAATCCCATGGTGCCTGCCTCCGCGCAAGAAACACAAAGATGCCGCCCGCCATGCCCTCGACCAAGTCGGATTGTCCGAATACGCGTCGCGGCAAATCAGCAAGCTTTCGGGCGGGCAGCAACAACGCGTGTTTCTCGCGCGGGCGCTGGTTCAGGATGCCAAAATCTACTTCATGGATGAGCCATTCGCCGGGGTCGATGCGGCAACCGAGACCGCGATTGTTGCGCTTCTTCGCGAACTGAAACAGCGTGGCCGGACAGTGTTGGTCGTCCACCACGACCTGCAAACGGTGCCCGAATATTTTGATCATGTGTTGCTGTTGAACATGCGCGTCGTCGCCGCAGGGCCGACGTCGAAGGTGTTTACGCAGGAGAATTTGCAGAAGACCTATGGCGGCCGGTTGACGCTGTTGGCTGAGGCGGCAGAGGCAATCGCGCGTAGCGGGCAGGGGTGAGGTGATGTTGTCGTGCGAAGCAATGTCATGCGACTCGCCCCGATTGTCCGGTGCGGGGTATCGGCGGAACGGGGTTTCCGATTGGGTGGTCGCAGCGGTTGCGTTTGGCGTTGTTTGTTCGGTGGTGTCACCTGCGCTGGCCGATGATGGGTTCAGTTCTGTCCCCCACCCTGGAAGGGTGGGGCACCCGCTTTTGGCGCAAACCTCAGTCGCGTTGGATGGGGCGTCGTCCGGGCATCGCTCGATTACTGATACTCGGTTTGATTGGCCGACTTGGGGGGAGATCGTGCGCGTGGCTACGTTGCGCGATCACAATACACGGGTCGTGGTGGTGGGGACGACGCTGTTGGGTTTGGCGGCAGGCTTGGTTGGAACGTTTGCATACCTGAGGCGTCGCGCCATGATGGGCGACGCACTGAGCCACGCGACGCTTCCGGGTGTGGCGCTCGCGTTCCTCTTAACCGGTGACAAAGACCTGACCTATCTGCTCATTGGTGCGACGATCACCGGTGTGATCGGGGTGCTGTGTGTTCTCGCGATTCGCCAGTCGTCACGCATCCCGGAGGACGCTGCGATTGGTATCGTCTTGAGCGTGTTTTTCGGCGCGGGCATGGCGTTGATGAGCATCGTGCAGGCCAGCGAAACCGGGAGTGCTGCGGGCCTGACTCAATTCATCTACGGTAAAGCGGCTGCAATGATTGCCCTCGACGCCAAAATCATTGGCGTCTCCGCACTGATCGTTGCGGTCGGTATCGCACTGCTCTTCAAGGAATTTCGCATCGTCTGTTTCGACCACGATTTTGCCGCGTCGATGGGGCGGGGCGTATTGCTGATCGATCTGTTGATGATGGCATTTGTCGTGCTAACGACCGTGGTGGGATTGCAAGCCGTCGGATTGATTCTGGTGGTGGCGCTGTTGATTATTCCGGCGGCTGCCGCTCGGTTCTGGACGGACGATCTGCTTTCCATGACGGTCATCGCCGGAGCGGGTGGGGCGATTAGCGGTTGGTCGGGGGCTTCGGTCAGCGCGCTATTGCCAAAGATGCCCACAGGTGCCGTCATCGTGTTGATGGCTGGCGTGCTGTTCGCATTCAGCATGGTGTTCGCTCCCAAACGCGGGATCGTTGCGACATGGTGGCGTCATTTTCTGCTTCGACGTCGCGTTGCGTTCCAGCATTTTTTGCGGGCGATGGCCGAGATCGAGGAGCGGGCAGGTGAGGCGACATCTGCGGTTGCTTCGGATCTCTTGAAGATGCGGAGTTGGACTGCGTCGTCGTTTCAACGTCTCGCGAAAAGGGCACTGAACGCGGGGATGTTGTCACGCGAAAGTTGGCCGATTCTTCAGCTAACCGATGCGGGTCGGGACCATGCAAGCCGCGTGCT
>JAADIU010000165.1:0-2995 GCA_013151185.1 Planctomycetota bacterium | reverse complement strand
GCCGACATCGCACCGTCGCATGTCGATCGCGATGCCGACGAAATCGAGCACATCCTGTCCGAGGAATTGATCGCCGAGTTGGAAGCCGAACTTCACGCCGACGGGCGAATCCCGCCTTCTCCGCACGCCCAAGGTGGCCAACCATGAACCGGTGGCGATCATGACGGAGTGGAGTTTTGTTGATGACTGGATGGTCTTCGTCGGCATGTTGGCTGCGGTCTCCTGCGCCTTGCCCGGAACGTTCCTCGTCCTGCGAAAGATGAGCCTGATGGGCGACGCGATTTCCCACGCGGTGTTGCCGGGTTTGGCGATTGCTTTCTTAATCACCCATAGCCGCGGCGCTTTGCCCATGTTCATCGGGGCGGTGGTGGTTGGCGTGTTGACGGCAGTCGGTACGCAACTCATCGCCGGATATGGCAAGGTGGAATCGGGCGCGGCGATCGGCGTGGTGTTCAGCGTGCTGTTTGCGTTGGGCCTCGTTCTCATTCGCCAAGCCACCGATCACGTTGACCTTGACCCCGGCTGCGTACTCTACGGGAATCTGTCGCAGATTCCGCTCGAGGCTATAGATGGCGATATTCCGCAGGCTGCGATCAACCTTGGTTTGGCATTGTTGCTGAACATTTTGTTCGTTGGACTGTTCTACAAGGAACTGAAACTGTGCGCGTTCGATCCGCAGTTGGCTACGACTTTGGGCATCAACGCAAATCTGATGCACTACCTGTTGATGATCGTCGTCGCTGTCACAACGGTGGCCAGCTTTGAAGCCGTCGGGTCGATTTTGGTGATCGCGATGTTGATCGTGCCGGCTGCCACCGCTCGGTTGCTGACCGATCACCTGGGATGGACGCTAGCGTTGGCGGCTGGCCTTGCGGCGGGCTCAGCAGTGTTGGGTCATGTCTTCGCGTTTCGCGGGCCTGGATGGTTGGGATTCGATCCGAACCTGTCGCTCAACACCGCGGCCATGATTGCAGTGATGACGGGAGTGCTGTTCTTTCTGGCGTTCTTGTTTGCGCCGCGTTACGGGATCGTGGGCAGGTGGGTGCAGCGGGTGCGTTTGTCGCTTCAAATCATTCGCGAGGACATGCTTGGATTGCTCTACCGTTGGAACGAGCATCGACCGGGCGAAGCGATGCTTGAATCCGACTTGATGCGGGCAGTCGGACGCGGAACGCTCGCACGTTTTGCTTTGAAATCTTTGCTGTCCCGTCGGGCGGTCGAACGCGCGAGCACAAGCGGTATCCTTCTGAGCGCAGCCGGCGCGGTGGCAGCGACGAAGCTGGTTCGCGGCCATCGTTTGTGGGAAGGGTATTTGGCGAAACACTTCAATCTCCCGCTTGATCACCTGCACGAACCCGCCGAACGCGTCGAGCACTATCTGACCGATGAACTGGGCGAACAACTCCGCCGCGATCTCGGTGACGTGGGAGAAGACCCCCACGGCCGCCAGATTCCAGAGTAACCTGAACCCGGAATTGCCTTCGCCGGTAGTGGACGTTTCCCGGCTGGGTATTCGCCATGCCCTGTGGCTGTCTGACGCGCTCGGTTGTAAGATGCCCTCGGACATTCATTTCAAGGAGTCTGCCCAATGCTCAAGGATATTTTTATTGCCGGGGGATGCCGTACGCCTTTCGGTGCGTTTGGGGGAAGTCTCTCGACGGTTCCGGTGGCGGAACTGGGGGCGACGGCGATTCGCGGAACGCTCAGCAGATCGAATGTGAAGCCCAGCGACGTTGACGAAGTTTTCATGGGCAATGTCATCGGTGCGGGCTTGGGTCAAAACATCGCTCGCCAGTGTAGCCGCGGTGCGGGGCTTGGCGATGAGGTCGGTTGCACGACGATCAACAAGGTGTGCGGCTCGTCGATGCGGGCGATCATCCATGCGGCTCAGGCGATTCAGTGTGGCGACATGGCATTGGCGGTGGCGGGGGGCGTTGAAAGCATGTCGGGTGCGCCATACTTGCTGCCGAAAGCGCGGACCGGGTACCGCATGGGCCACGGGCAGTTGATCGACTCGATGATTCAGGACGGGTTGTGGGACGTTTACAACGATGTTCACATGGGCCTGTGCGGTGACACATGTGCAACCGACTACGGATTTACTCGGGAGCAACAGGACGCGTTCGCCATCGAAAGTTTCAAGCGTGCGATCCGTGCCAGAGATGGCGGGGCGTGCGATGCGATGATCGAACCGGTCGAAGTCAAAGGTCGCAAGGGCAGTGTCACTGTCGAGAGGGACGAGAATCCCGAAAAGTTCGTTGAGGAAAAAATCGCCAAGCTGCGGGCTGCGTTTGGCAAGGATGGCACGGTGACGGCAGGGAATGCGTCGAGCATCAACGACGGTGCAGCCGCATGTCTTGTTGCGGGGACGGACGCATTGAAAGCCACAGGCGTCAAACCGCAGGCTCGGATTCTGGGGCATGCCAATGTGGCGATGGAACCCACACAATTCACCGTGGCACCGATTCACGCGATCCGCAAGCTGGCTGACCGAATTGACCTCAAGCTGGCCGACGTGGACCTGTTCGAGATCAACGAGGCGTTTTCGGTGGTGGCGATGGCGGCGATCAAGGATTTGAGCCTGGATCACGCGAAGGTGAACATTTACGGCGGGGCGGTCGCGCTGGGGCATCCACTTGGTGCGACGGGTGCACGAATCACGATCACATTGGCGCAGGCCCTGCAAAACACAGGCGGGAATATCGGTATCGCAGCATTGTGCATTGGCGGTGGTGAGGCGACCGCGATTGCGATTGAACGCTGCGCGTAGATTCTTCCCGCGTTCAAGGTGGCAGATCGTTTCGATGGCTGAAGTGGCTGGGGGTGAATAATCACCGTTCGTCGCAGGTTTCTTAATTCAGTATATGGTTGCGACATGGGCTCTGGGTCCATAGAATCCCAGCCCTCGACGCGATCAGGGTGGTGGTCCTGACGCGAAACCGGCAGGCGAACGGTGCCCATGGGCGAC
Source organism: Planctomycetota bacterium (assembly GCA_013151185.1). GTDB lineage: Bacteria > Planctomycetota > Phycisphaerae > UBA1845 > UBA1845 > UBA1845. The sequence continues at coordinate 27 of JAADIU010000165.1, read as the reverse complement.
TATTTTCACAATATCTATTCGACGTTG
>JAADIU010000309.1 GCA_013151185.1 Planctomycetota bacterium | reverse complement strand
TCGATGGGGCCGAAGATCACCATCGACTCCGCCACGATGATGAACAAGGCGCTGGAGATTATCGAGGCTCGCTGGTTGTTCGGATTTACCGGCGATCAGATTGAAGTCGTGATCCACCCCGAATCGATCGTGCATTCCATGGTCGAGTTTCGTGATGGCTCGATTATAGCGCAGATGGGAACGCCCGATATGCGAACCCCGATCCAATACGCTCTGACCTATCCACGTCGATATCCGTGCCCTGCGAATCGTTTGTCGCTGACCAAACTGGGTCGGCTTACGTTTTCGGAACCCGATCCGCAACGTTTCCAATCGCTGCGGTTGGGGCATCAGGTTGCGGAGGAAGGCGGGTCTGCCGGGGCGGTGCTCAACGCAGCCAACGAAGTTAGCAACTCGCTTTTTCGCGAGGGGCGCATCGGTTTCTGCGACATTGTGCGCTTGACCGAAAACGTGCTCAACCAACATGAACGCATCCAGAATCCCACGCTTGCCGATCTGACAGAAGCCGACGCGTGGGCACGACAGGAAGTGGCGACCGCATCTGCGACAATGGCGGCGGAGCAAAAAGGGACGGCGGAGCGAAAATCGTAAGCGATGGCGTCCGCCGTTTAGACACACACTTGAACACGAAACATGAAAGCAGCAACACACGATGGATAGCTCAAACATTCTTGATCAGGCGCTCCTCGCAGCGGTGGAAATCCCCGGCTGGCTCAAGCAGGCGTGGTCCTACGTCCAGATTTTTGCCGGCTTCTCTTTCATTATCTTCATTCACGAACTCGGCCACTTCGCAGTAGCAAAGTGGTCGGGTGTGCGCGTAGAACAATTCGCCATCGGCTTCTTCCGCGAGATCGTCGGTTTCACCAAAGGCGAGACGCGCTACTCGTTCAACCTGCTGCCGCTGGGCGGGTACGTCAAAATGCTCGGGCAGGAAGATTTTGAAGTCGATACGACGGGTGAATTGCAGTACCGCGAAGACCCGCGCTCGTTCGCGAACAAACCCGTCGGCATCCGCATGGCCATCGTATCTGCCGGGGTCATCATGAACCTCGTCCTGTCGCTCGTACTGTTCATGATTATTTTCATGGTTGGAAAAGAAGTCCAGTCACCGCGTATCGGCATGGTCGTCCCCGGAAGACCTGCGGCGGAGGCGGGAATTCTTTCGGGCGACTTGGTCAAGTCGATCAATGGATGGACGATTGACGAGTTCGGCGACCTCATGAGTGTGATCATGCTGGCCAAACCGGGCAAACCGCTGGAATTCGTCATCGAACGCGATGGGGAAATCAAGAACTTTGAAATCATTCCCGAAATCGATTCACGATTCGATCTTCTCAAAATCGGAATCGGTCCGGAAAGGACCGCGGATATCCTTGTGGCTGGCCCGGGCTATGAGCCCGACAACCCGCGACATCCAAGAGCCGGCGACACGATCGTTTCCATGGGTGGCACGGAAGTCACCGCTAAAAACGGCAACGCAATGATTGATTCGTTATGGAACGACCCGATCAAATTCCGGACCGTTGTGGTCGAACGACCTATTCCCGGATCCAAGGATGGCGACAAATCCGAGCGCCTGACGATCAATCTGGATCCACGAATACTGTTGAATCGGCTCGACACGAAGACGCCTACCCCGCATGTTTTGGGCATGGTTCCCCTTATGCGATTCAACGAAGTCGCACCGGGCGGGCGGGCTGACCTTGCGGGTATCGAAGTGGGAGATGTAATTCTCAAGTGGGGAAACATCGAAAATCCCACGCCAAGTCAAATCAGAAAAAGCATCGTCACCAGCGCCAAGCCCGGCTCAAGAACACCCGAACGCGATATCCCGATCACACTGCTAAAACAGAGTTCCGGAAAAACCGTGAACACAGCCGTTCGCCCAAAGGTGAAGGTTTTTCCAATCGTGGGTTGGCATAAGGGAAAGCCAAGCATTCACGCTCAATACCAAGTATTTGCCGATCGACTGCTCCGCGTGGGCTCCATCGTCGACACCATGATGGGGCAAGAAACGCCCGCCGCCAAAGCAGGAATACCTGTGAACGCAGTCATCTCCAAGATCAATGAGCAATCCGTCAGCACCTGGGTCGATCTTGCCGAAGCGCTCAGGACGCGCGCCGGCGAAGATGTTGTCGTAAGCTACGCACTTAACGGGGAGGCGGACCTCACCGCCACGCTTTCTGTCCCGAACTGCTTGAGAACAAAATTGGGTGTCGGCCCCGCGTCGCGCATCATCTCCATCGATGGACAAGAACGAGTCAAGGTCAAGCGGAACAACGTAACCGCCACGCTGGTCGTGAACCAATTGATGGCGATGCACCAAATTCTTTCCGATTCGGTGGGAAAAACCGTGGAGGTCAAGTACCGCCCTGGGACGTTGGAAGAGGTCAAGACTGCGCAAGTGGAGGTCACGGACGATATGCTCGTTCCGTGGGTCGGATCAACAATTTACAACGTTGATCTGTTTACTGATGTTGAGTCGATCGAACTGCGCAGATCCAATCCGTTCGCAGCCATGAAACTCGGCGTCAAGAAGACCTACTTCTTCGTCATGCAGGTCTACCAAACCCTCGAACGGATGATCATTTCTCGTTCGCTTGGCGTCGATAAAATGTCAGGCCCCATCGGTATCGTAGATATTGGTAGCAAAGTAGCCCGACTCGGTTTCCTGGAGCTGCTCTGGTTCCTGGCGCTGATTTCTGCGAACCTTGCGGTCATTAACTTCCTACCATTGCCCATCGTCGACGGTGGTTTGATGGTGTTCTTGATCATCGAGAAGATCAAGGGGAGCCCCATCAGCGTTCGCATTCAAGTCGCAACGCAAGTGATCGGGCTGGCATTGATCGCAATGGCATTCTTGTTCGTCACGCTCCAGGATCTCGCCCGCTAAGCGGGTTCATACAACGAGTGAACAGTTTGGGTGCCCCGCCCCTTCCAGGGGTGGGAAACAGATTGCGCGGGTGCCCCATCCTTGAGCGCAGCGGAAGGGTGGGGGACGGACAAACTACGAACGGCCTTACGGCGCCGATACCTTACCCGTCATTTTGTGACTCATACCACGCGCGCCAACGCCTGATCGCTGACAACCGATCGGCTTTGTCCGCTTCCAAAAACGCGAACGATTTTCCAGTAAGGGATCGCAAGACCCGACAAGCCCGCTCACCATTTGTATCGCCCGGGTGACGAACCACTGCCGCACCATTCGATCCAACCTGATGCGGCGCGGCAAACGCGAGCGCCTCCTGCGCCATCGATTCCGTCGCAGTAAGTCCTCCAAACACAGCGTCATCCGACAGGCATTCGATCAGCACATCGACAGTTCGCCGACTTCCCCCGCGCCCACTCCACTGCCCCAACGCATCTATCGCCTGCGCGCGAACGCCCACGTCTACATGCGAACGGGCAACCCGACTCAGCCTCGCAAACGATTCGGGAAAATCGATCCCCACGAGCCGGCTGACGACAAACATCGCGGAATCCGAATCCAGCTCGTCGATCAAGTCCGCCAACCGCTCCACCGTCTTAACCGACCGGCGCATCGACAACCCAAGAATCGCGCTTCGGCGATTGGACGCATCGCGATCATTGCACGCAACCACCAACAACCGCTCAACTTCATCTCCCTTGAGCGCGTTCAAGAGAACGATTCCGAACGAACGATTCCCCGCGTCCGGATCTTGAATCAACTTGTCGGCAACCGGTAGCGACAGCTCTCCCGCGCTCGCAAGCAGTTCGAGATACGCCATCCGATCAGCGACATCCGACACCCGCCCAAGGCGATACGCCCACCAGCGAACCCGAATCTCCTGGCGATAGACCACCACAAACACAAACGCGATGACCATCCCCACGATGATAAGGATCGGTGTGCGCCAGCTTCCCGCCTTGTGTGACGGGTCCTTCTTAAACGATTCGCTCGGACTATCGCGCATCGATCAATCGTATCCGAGCGGGCATCGGCGTGCCAAGATGTGCGCCAAAAAAATGGCGCCACCGCCGTGTGTTAGGCGATGGCGCCGGCTTATCGGTGCTGTTGGTGTGTGGGTGTTAGGTGTGCAGCACCGCAAGAAAGTCCAAAGCAACGATTCACTCGCCGCGTTCAGATCGAGCCTCTCTACGCAAGCGGTTCGGCCACCTTGCGCCGGCCAAACATGATGCGATCCAACGCAAGCGGGCCGCTTCCGGAGAACAGCAACGTCAAACAGATCGCCCCAAGGAGCATCATCGCCAGTGGGTTCGCTTCAAACACGCTCGCGAGCGGTGCAAACATTCCACTACCGTCAATCACCCCGGTACCAGCCAACGTGCCCAACGATGCAGCACTCACGCCCAACAAAGACGTCATGCGAACGAAGATGCCGAGCAACAGCACCGCGGCAAACGACATCTCAGCCAAGCCGGTGAACTGTTGCCATCCCATCTTCACCTCGACACCCGAAGCATCGGCGTGCGTGGTTGATAGAACGGTCTTGGCTCGATCCGCCAGCGTCGCCCCAAGGCTGCTTGCCGCCTGCGAATCGTCTCCGACCGCAAGCGGATCAATCGCGGGCGTCACCACGCCAGCCGAGTTCGCATCGCTCTGTAACTCTACAGGGGCATCCACCACCAACTCATCGGGACCACGCTGCAACTGAGCGAACCCCGAAAAGGCAAGCGCTCCCGCAACGGCAACGCGGAGGATCAGCGGTGTCAGACTTGAACGGTTTTGCAGGGTTTCTGTGGTCATCACATTTCTCCTTCAATCACAAGAACCGCGTCAGTGCGGTGTTTCTGCTATGAAACGTACAACCCAAAACCGCTTGCGGACATTACAATTGCAGCAAACCTTTGGAACGCTCGACAACAACGCATAGAATCGGTCCGCATGGACAACCCACGGGCGGTTCGTGGGTGTATTCGTCATCCGATTCGCAATATTTGGCCCGGCGAAATTTGATCCGCCGGAATCCGACCCCGTAGGCGGCAGGACAAGATCATGCAAATCATCATCGAAGCAGACGGAATCCTCCTGAATATCCGCCCAGCTTACTGGCAGGCGTACCAGTTAGCCGTCCGCGAGATCGGCTTGGCCTGCACCGATGAGGGCACATTCTGGCGTGTCATCCGCCGAGGCGACGACCTCGGCCTGTTGCTCCAAGGGGGCAAACCGCGACACGTTGCAGCATTCGAGGAAAAATTTGCGAAGCAGTTGGCGTCGGAAGCAATTGCCAAGAAATTGGCTCTGCAAGAAGAGGCGCAGGCATACTGCGACGATCTTCGCAGGCTTGGAACCTGCCATCTGGTTACGCTGTCTGCGCACAGCGACGTGCAAACGCGGTTACTCCGATCGCTTCAACATGTGGACGCCATGCTTCCGGTAAAAACCATAACCGAAGCCGGCATCAACAACGACCTAAACAGCTTAACCGGCGGTCAAAAACCCGTCGTCGTTCTCAGCGCGCACGAACGATTGCTGCGCGCCGCCGACAAACTTTCATTCATCCCCGTCGGAATCGCATCGGGTGCGTGCATCGCCAAACGTCTCCCGCGCTGCGGAGCCATCGCAACATATCGCAACGCATCCGCATTCTGCGAAGCGCGAGCCGAAGGCGATCCCCCGCTCGTCCAAGCAGGTATCCAACCCGACCGAAGATAACGCACCACGCACCTTGTAGCGTGGGCCATGCCCACCATTTGCCGCGACATGCAAACTGCGGTGGGCACAGCCCACCCTACAGAGAGCAACGAATGCTGGCGTTTCTTGGAGACGGCGCTGGAACGCCCCGACATTGGAATTCCCCGACATCGTCGTCGCATCAAAGCGCGCCACCCGTCACCAGTTTTTCAAATCCGAACCGATCGCGAATCTGGTCGACCGTTTGATTCATACTTCGTGGATTGCAACGGTTTTCCTTTTCGTGCAGAAGCAATTGACGATTACTCGATTCGTCCAGACTCGACAGCCGCACACCAATTAGCCGCACCGACAACGGGCCTTGCGATAACTTCCGCCAGATGTTTTGCGCGTACCCATATAGCTCCTGATGCTGGTCCGTGCGAAATCCCAGCGATCGCGATCGCTCGACCGTCTTAAAGTCAGCCGTCCTCAGCTTCACGGTGAGCGTGCCGGCTTTCAGGCCAGCCTTTCGCAAACGCCACGCAGCTTTTTCGACGCAGCGATAGAGCATCGCCCGCACGGTGTGCATGTCGCGACAATCGGTTGCAAATGTGTTTTCGCTCGATATGGATTTCGGCGGGCCCGAAAGCGAAATGCTCTTGCTGCCTTCGCCATCGGCTAAACGCTGCAACCGCTCTGCCCATTTGGAACCCACGCGCGACTCAAGCTGCGACATCGACAACCGCTGAACATCATCAAACGTCACCAACCCGGTGGCTTCGAGCATCGCCGTCGCCCGTTGACCGATACCGGGCACAACCGACAAAGGCATGGGCCGCAAGAACGCCCGCTCAAAACCTTCGGCGATGTGGCAGACACCACGCGGCTTGCAACACTTGCTTGCGATCTTCGCCACAAGCCGATTCTTCGCGATGCCAATCGACACATTCAAACCCGTCTGCGAAAGCACCGCATCCCGAAGCCGCTCCGCCAATTCAACAGGCCAATGTCGCCCGGGCGACTTCCCCATACGCACCGGATGCGCCGTACTTACCGGGTGAGCCCTACTTGCCGGGCGACCCGTGCTTACCGGATGCAGCGCGGTCCACTGCTCGCGCTTCCAATCGAAGTAACCCTCGTCGATGCTCGCGGCTTCAAACGTCGGACTCTGCTGCCGGCAAATCTCGAACACGCGCTTGCTGAATTTGGAATACTCACCGTGGCGTCCCGTCAAAAAGTGCGCCTCGGGACACACGCGATACGCCCGCGTCAACGGCATCGGAACATACACCCCCCGCGCCCGCGCCTCATACGAAGCAGAAGCCACCACCCCCCGAGCATCCGCAGGCCCACCCACAACCACCGGCTTGCCCGCCAACCGGGGATCAAGCAACTGCTCAACACTCGTGAAAAAAGCATCCAGATCAACATGAGCAATCACCCGCCGAGCCGATCCTCGCGGAGATTCGTGAACCGTTAAATCAGATGGCATAAAACACCTCGCAGCCACTACCAAATCCCAAGCCGCCCACCGTTCCCAAGCCGATCAGTTGCCTTCACAGCATCATAACCGATCCATCGACGAAATGTAAGGAAAATGTTAGGTTTTCGTTTGAAGGGTATGACGGTGCGGTGTCCGCTACCTAAAGTGAGAAGAAACCGCGTGGCTTGGATTCGTCGTAACCAGCTTTTTCGGCAACGGTTTGCGAATAATTCGGTCGCAACAGCCACCAACCATCCGAATGCCGCAATCACGTCAGTCGATCAACCCGCCCCGCGATCGGAGTGCCGCATTCGGAACATCGATCCCCAGGTGTCCCGCGCAAATCGTAGTCACAATTGGAACAGTAGACACCGGGTTCCCGCTTTCTATCTTCCAACCAAGACCAAAAGAGAACCACCACAATACCGATAGCGCATGCAACCAGAATGGGCGATGACCAAGTACGTTCGAACTTTAGGAAGCCCTTGCTGAATCTCGACTTCGGGAAACCAACCAGGGCGTTCCGCGTGAGAGTCGAAGACACGATTTTCACATTGTGGTTCACCTGCAAAGCTTTGGCTACGCGATCAGCAACTTCTC
>JAADIU010000246.1 GCA_013151185.1 Planctomycetota bacterium | reverse complement strand
GAAGCGGCATTCGACATCGATTAGGCCACATCCCCATACGCCGTCTGGTATCCCCTGCTGCTTGCGGGTGTTATTTGCACGCTCGTCTTCGGGGTGCAATATCCTGTTGTTCGGAGACGGTATCAGGAACTGGAGTTGCGGAAGACGCAAGCTCAGGACATGGGATAGATCAATGCCCACTCAAGGCCCGTGGGCGAATTGGCCAGGACATCGGACAACGCCGTGTTGGCGAGTATCCACACGCGTTTGCACTACTTGGCCAACAGTTGATCCGGGTTCAGTGGTGCCAAGTCCTCCGTTACGAAGAGGCCATCCTTGCGAATCAGTGTGTCGTCGAACCAAATTTCTCCGCCACCGTTATCAGGGTCTTGCCGGCATACCATTCCCAGTGAATTTGCGAGCGGTTGCCGTTGTCGGCTTCGTCTTCGTAGGCTGCGCCGGGCGTGAAATGGAATGAGCCGGCCATCTTTTCGTTGAACAGAATGTCGAGCATGGGCTTTGTGACGTACGGGTTGAATCCGATGGCGAATTCGCCAATGTGCCTTGCGCCTTCGTCGGCATCAAGAACTTTGTTGAGCGTCTTGGTATCACTGCCGGTCGCCTCACAAATTTTTCCGTCCTTAAAAACCAACCGGATGTTTTCGTGTCGCATCCCCTGGTACACCGTGGGCGTGTTGAACTGTACAACGCCATTCACCGAATCACAAACCGGTGCAGTAAAGACTTCCCCATCCGGAATGTTCAGCTTGCCGTCACACGAAACAGCGGGAATACCCTTGATTGAAAATCGAAGGTCGGTCCCCGGTCCTACTATTTTAACGCGGTCGGTTTGTTCCATCCGCCGCTCCAGTGGTTTCATCGCGGCGGACATTTTGCTGTAGTCCATCGTGCAAACGTTGAAGTAGAAATCTTCAAACGCAGCGGTACTCATGCCAGCCGACTGAGCCATTCCGGGCGACGGGAACCGCAAGACCACCCATCGTGTTTCGCGTACCCGAATATTCCCATGCACAGGCCGCCACCAAATGCGTTGGTATGCTTTCATGCGATCGTCCGCAACATCGGACAACTCTGTAATATTGTGCGTGCCGCGCACACCAATGTACGCTTGTACCTGCTTCATGCGCATCGACTCGACGTCGGCGATGAGTTGAAGCTGCTCGTCGGAACTGTGTATGAGGAGCGATCGCGTGATTTCATTGTTCTTGATCGTGACAAGCGGATTCGCGCCGGCCTCTCGCGTGAGGCGAATGAGTTCGCCAACGATACTCTGCGGAACGTCGATCGCTTCAATCAAGACGTTTTCACCCGGTTTCATCTCGGTGGAATAGTTGATTAACACGTCGGCGAGTTTTGTAATGCGTGGGTCCAGCATGTAATTTCTCTCAAGAAAATGGTAGGTTGATCGATTCCGCTGCGATCTATCATTGGGCACGAGCAGTCGCTACCCAGTGAAAACCCAATGAAAGTCAGTTCCCGTTGAGGATCATATCGTATTTTCGTGTTCCAACGTCTTGAGGATCGTTGATCCCTAACAGATGGTATATCGTGTGTACCATTCCGGTCGGGCACACCGGGGCGTCGTATGTTCCCGGTTTGATCCCCTTGCCCATGATCATGACTGGAACGTGCTGGTCGTAATCGTGGGCGGCTCCGTGGACGCCTACCTTTCTCCCCTTCGACCAATAGCGTTTCAGATGCACATAAACGTGTCCGCACCGATCGGGATGGTAGCTGTTCCTGACTTGACGGTGGAGGTCGCTCTTTGCAGAAAAACCTGGGGATTGAATCTGCGTGAAATCAAATGCTGCCGCCATCCCATCCTGATTCAACACCGCATTCCGCACCACACGGGCAACCTCCTGCAATGAATTCGAGCCCGCGTTGATCGTATCTTCATTGAGGTAAACCCAAGGAAGCCCCACGTCGCGAATGTATCCTTTCTGCCCCGTTGCCCGACCAAACTTTGCTACGAGGTTCGACTCGAGTTTTTCTTTGATCCGCTTTTGCTTCACCCGTCCCCCACCCTGGCCGACCGCCTTCGCATATTCCGACATCGGTCCGACACCATGATCGGATGACAACGCCACGATGCACCGATCCAAACCCACCGTCTGGTCAAGCCAATCCAAGAAGGTAGCCAACTGACGATCCGTGCGGAGCGAGCAGTCCATCACTTCATTGCTATCGGGCCCATAACTGTGGCCGACGACATCATTGCTACCAAGGCAAATGGTGAGCAAGTCGGGTTTGTCATCCTGCCCCAGCTTTTGCGCCACCGTTGCCCGCCGTGCCAGTTCAAACACCAGCTCATTTCCAAACGGGGAGGCATAGAGCTGGGCATAGTAAGCCCGGTTGGGTTCGGTTTGCCCCTGGCCGATCACTTTCGGAAATTCGCCGCGGTTGTATTTTCGCCAATCGGAATCGTTGCCTCCGTTCAGGAATCGAGTCGGGTAGGCTTCCTCGGGCAACAACCGATCCCATGTCTTCCCAAAGAAGCGATCTACAAAATGCTCTTCGTTGAATTTCTGGACCCAAGTTGGAAGCTCGCGGCTATAGTAGGTACTGGAAACGAAGTCACCACTTGCAGAGTGCCACCAGATGGCACCGTCTGCCTGATGACCTGCCGTCAGAATCGCCGCCCGGTCCTTCAGTGCGATACCCCACACTTGGCAAGCCGCTCCGAACTTGGCCTTCATCCGATCGCCCAGTGTGTCGACCAAGAGTTGCTTCGGAGAGCGCGAGGGAGCGGCTGGGCTTTTTGGCAAGCCGCTGTATCGGTCGTCGCTGTCACCGCAGCAGTACATGGGGCGGCTGGCTTCTTTCGGCAAGATCCAATTGTTCGCAACGATACCGTGCTCTGCGGGATAGGCTCCGGTAGCGAGCGTTGCGTGTCCGGGTCCGGTGGCTGTGCATCCGTATTGGAAGCGTGCATGAGTCATCGACGCACCGTTGCTCATTAATCGCCGAAAGCCCCCGTCGACAAAGTGGGGTTCATACCCCTTGAGATAGTCGCCTCGGAATTGATCAATGACCACCATCACAACAAGTCGAACAGAATCGTTGGATGACTGTGCGCGGCTCGGCGTGGCGAGAGCGAAGAAGATCAACACCGCAGCGACGAGTCGATTGAACATGGGGGCATCCTCGATGATGTAGCTCCTCAGAAAGGAGAGTTGGAGTCCAACGTAGAAAACGCATTTGCCCGGCGTGTGCAGCCCTTATAGGTTCCGATAAGTCAAAAGCAAGCGCGGCATGGAGACACAGCGTATGATCACTCGCGCTGCCCTGGATGACCGAATTCAACAAAAGGGCCGCACGCACGATGCTTACAGCTTCCATATCCTGCTGAAATTTCCAAAGTCCCCATTGACTTGGGGGGTCGAATTGATTAATGTGGCGGTGCAGGGTGCGATAAGATGTTGGGAGGCATCTGCGCTGTGCATCGCCTTGAACGGGCTGGCTTGGTTGGGTCTTTGGCCTGATTCGGCTTGCTGGGTCGTCGGGATTCGATAGGCGGGGAGAGAGAAGAATCACCTCCGTGTTGTAACCCCGTCATGAATCGAGTTGTTTCGTTGGGCGAGGTGTCGCTGCTGGTTGCGGCATGTTGATCGGCGAGTGCGCGCTTGTTTTGCGCGTCCGCGTTGAACGATCGACATCTGTGCCGGGGTCGGCCCCTGCAGTAGCGCTCGCATGACGGGCGAAGGAGAGAGAAGAGTTTGAACACGTCTCAGACGGCACCCGAAAGGTTGCTGTTGGTTCATCACGATCCCATCGCGCGCGGAATTCTGCGTGCGAAGATTGAGCAGTGGGTGCCGCAATGGGCGGCTTCCCATGCCTCTTGCGCATCGTCACCCATCGTTGCCGTATCGACGATGGAAGAAGCCAATCGACTGGCTGGCGACGAAGCACGCATCACGCTTGCAATCATCGCCATCGTTTCAGAAGACAGTGCAAGTTCAGAGGACCGTGCAAGTTCAGAAGACCGTACAAGTCCTGTGGAGGCTTCTCTTATTCGGGGCATTCAAGAACTCGCCAGGAAGCCCTCGCCTCCTCAAATCGTTCTCCTGGCTGACCGGAAACTGGCCATTGAGGAATGCCGGACTCTTATCGAGTTGGGTGTGAGCGCGCTCATCGACGCTCAGGATGCCAAGGCCGCCGACAAACTGCTTATCGAGTACATCCGCAATATCGCTCCACAACAAAATGGTGAAACCCCACAACCAGTTCGTGTCAAGCGTGCACACAACGAAGCCGCGGGGTTCGATCCGGGTGGGATGGTGTGGCAAAGTCGGGCGATGCACACGCTTCTCGAACAGGCGACACGGGCGGCGCAGGTTTCCGACGTACCGATTCTTATCCTTGGCGAATCGGGCACGGGCAAGCAGCTTCTCGCCGAGTACATTCACAAACTCGACCCGAAACGATCCGGGCACAAACTGCAATCGGTCAATTGCTCCACCATCTCCGGCACGCTAGCCGACAGCATGTTGTTCGGTCACAAACGCGGAGCGTTCACCGGTGCCTCGGAAGCGCGAAAAGGAATTTTCCGCTCCGCACAAGGTGGAACCGTTTTGCTGGATGAAATTGGCGAGTTGGATTTGATACTTCAACCCAAGCTCTTGCATGTGCTCCAGGAACGAACACTGACCCCGCTCGGCTCCGATCAAGCCGTCGAATGCGACGTTCGAGTAATCGCAGCCACGAACAGGCGGCTCCCTTCGTTGATTCAAGAGGGTCGGTTTCGGCTTGACCTGTACCAACGCCTCAACGTCATTGCTCTTGAGATTCCGCCGCTGCGCGAACGAATCGAAGACATCCCGCTGCTGGTGGATTTCTTTCTGCAAAAATACGCAAACTACTATCAACATCCGATCGATCAAGTCGATCCGGATGTCTACCAGTTCTTTGAGAACTGCACGCTCGAAGGCAACGTCCGACAGTTGGAAAACGCCATCAGACAAACGTTGGCTTTCAAATCGAACGGGCAAAGCATCACCATGGACGACCTCCCACCGCGGCTTAGGGCGGAAACGTTCGGGACAATGCCACGAACACAATCCGCAAATCAAGATGACCTCGGGCTAAAGGAACTGGTTGACGCGGCTTGCGAATTGGTGAATGCCGGTTCGATCACACTGCCCGAATTTATCCGCACCTGCGAGGAAACCGCGCTGCGATCGTACCTGACAAACACAACCACAAGCAGCCGAGAGCTGGCCCACAAACTCGGTGTAAGCCGGCGCACGCTATACAACAAAATCCGCAAGTACGGTCTTCGCGACCCGCAGTAGCAGCACGTCCAAGAGCAAAACGCCCAACAGCAAAACACCAGTCGCACACGCGACATCACACCCTGATTCAGAATAACTCTGCATACAAGCTCAGGATTTCCGCGCATCGCCGCAGAGAATCGCCCATCGGATGGGGTCGCAACAGGGATTCTTTGCAAAGAGCGGATGGCGAGAAACCCGTTGTGCAGCCTGTTGCACACGCCCCGTGCAATTTATTGCACTGCGTTACGAGCACTTGCCCAAGGCATTCAAACGCGATTGACGGTGCAGAAACGACGAACATCGAGCGCGCCTCGCCGTTCCGTTCGCCGATCGTCACGACCACGAGCAGGTAGTCCTGAGCTTGTGTGCAGAGTTTTTCCATGTGCGGTTGGGAACGGTTGGCTCAAGATCATCGACGGCGGCGAAATACACTCCCCATCGCCTCAAGAACGCGATGACAAGCATGTTCAAATTTATTTTCCCTTTGGCACACCGCGTGCAATTGAACCGTTGTGTAGAAGTAAGGAAGCAACTCGTTCGGATTTGGGAGTGTTCGTTGTGGGTACAAACATTCGACAAGGCGCGACTGCATCGTTTGCAATCGGCGATGTCGTTTGTCCCGACGCAATGAAAATGCTCGAACAAGTCGGTCCCGATCTGACCGTGACTGGCAGGATCACAATGCTGAGCGATCGCGGCTCGGAAAAGAGTGCGTTTGCGGTCGTTCAGGTTCAAGGCATCCACACGCCGTTGATCGTACCGGTGACTCAGCTTCGCGCGAACGAACCGTTGAACGTGCCAACCGTGGAGGATGGTTCCAAGATCCTCGATAAGCGGTCTGCGTAGTGGCGGTCGGCATGGTGGGCAGCGAAACAGAATGCAGCCCTGGACCAGCAGGCAAGATTGGACTGACAGGCAGGCAGGACTTGACTGGCATGCAAATGAATCCATAAGTCGTAGCCACCTGATCCCGAGCAGCGCGTTGCTTGGCGACTCAGGAGACTCAAAGCGCTCTCTCTCTCCCTCCCAGGCTTGGGGTACTCACCGAGTACTCCCTGCCTGGGAACTTTTTTGCGCCCTCGATCCAAAGATCCAACCTCGGACAGCCGAACCCCTTTCCAAGGGCCAGAAACCCGCCTTGTCGCAAAGCCTACTGATCTCTATAGTTCTTTCAGTCTTTTTTGAAAGGATTGATAAATGAGCCTTGATGCACTGGATCGCGCACAACAAACGTTCGTCCGTCGCTGGGGTGAAATGGGTGCCACCTGGGGCATCAGTCGAACGATGGCTGAAGTTCACGCCCTGCTTTTCATCACGGGCGATCCCTTATGTACCGACAACATCATGCAAATGCTGCAGATTTCGCGCGGCAATGCCAGCATGAACTTGCGGCAACTCGTCAACTGGGGGCTGATCCGTCGCACGCACTTGCGGGGTGACCGCAAGGAGTACTTCGTTTCGGACCTCGACACCTGGCAAATGTTTGAAACGATCACAAGAGAAAGACGCCGCAGAGAAGTCGGCCCGATCATCGACACGCTCAAGCAATGTCGGTCGGACCTGGAAGTGGACGCGCCCCGCCTCGCAAAAGACCGCCAGGAGAAAGCCACCGAATGCGACAAGAAACTCGCAGACATGCTGGACTTCATCAACACGCTGGACGTGATGCTTGACGCGGTGTTGTCGTCAGGAAGTGAGCAAATCGGAACACTGTCTGCCGCGATCTCCCGCGCCGTCGACTAGCGCGAGCACTCTTGCAGCGAACCGTCGACCGCAGCCAACGTTTCGTCGATGACGGCTTCGCTGTGGCAGGTCGACACGAACCATGCTTCCAAACCACTTGGTGGAAGGTGGATGCTGCGTTTGAGCATCGCGTGAAAGAACCGTGCGTACATCGCAGCGTCGCACGCCTTGGCTTCTTCAAAATTGCGAACACTGTCGCGTCCGAAGAACAGGGTTAACATGGAACCAGCCTGCTGCACCACACCCGAAACGCGATGCGTGCGCAGCATCGTATCAATCCCCGATGCAAGGCGCGACGTGGTGCATTGCAAATGCTCGTAGATTTCATCCGTCAGGTTTTGCAGCGTCGCGAACCCGGCGGCCATCGTCACGGGATTCCCGGAAAGCGTGCCGGCTTGGTAGACCGCGCCTTGGGGTGCGACCCGGTTCATCAGCTCAGCAGACCCGCCGTATGCCCCCACGGGTAACCCACCACCGATGATTTTTCCCAACGTCGTCAGATCCGGTTTGACCGCGAGCAATCCCTGCGCGCCCGACCGAGACAATCGAAACCCCGTCATCACCTCATCGAATATCAAGAGCGCACCGCACTGGTTGGTAAACTCGCGCAGCGCGGGTAGAAATGCTTCGTCTGGCTGAACCACACCCATGTTTCCTGCGACGGGTTCGACAATGATCGCTGCAAGGTTGTCGCAGTGTTTCGCGACGGTCCGCTCCACTTCGCCCACGTCATTGAATGCAGCGACCAGCGTGTCCTGCGTTGTGCCCCGCGTCACGCCCGGCGAATCGGGCAGACCGAGCGTCGCCGCACCCGAGCCGGCTTTGACCAGCAGCGAATCGACGTGTCCGTGATAACAACCTGCGAACTTGAGAATCTTGTCGCGTCCGGTCGCCGCCCGCGCCAGGCGAACGGCGCTCATTACCGCTTCGGTTCCCGAATTGACAAAGCGAACCATCTCGATTGACGGAATGCGACCCACGACTTCCTTCGCAAGATCAACCTCCAACGAACAAGGAACGCCGAAACTGAGGCCCTGCGAAATCGCCTCGTCGACGGCAGCGATGACAGCC
>JAADIU010000045.1 GCA_013151185.1 Planctomycetota bacterium | reverse complement strand
ATCGAAGGCGGTGGACGCATGATGCTCGAAACCACCCGTCTGCCCGAACGCGACCAACCCTACATCCTTCAAGTCGAACTCCTGCGGGGCCGACTGATGCGCATCGCCCAAAAGCGAGAGGACTGGGGCCTGTTCGATTTTGACGGCATCGAGGATGTCGCCAAGTTGATCGACTCTGCACGCGACCAACTCATCGCCGCACTGCAAGCCGACACGCCCGAACAGGCGGCAGACATCGCAGACCGTGGCATCGCTATGGCCATCATGGCGTCCGAGCAGCTCACCGCGTTTCACGCCGAAATCTTTTTGAACCGGCGAAGGCAGGTCAGCGGGTTTTCCAAACGCCTGCTCGGTTCGCGCGTGAACCCCGACTCGAAAGATGAAAAAATCCGCGAGTTGATCATCAAAGGCTGCGACTTCATCTCCGTCCCGTTCTCCTGGCGAAAGATCGAACCACGCGAAAAAGAATTGAATTGGCAAGCCACCGACGACTGGATCGACTGGGCAAGCCGTCACCACATCCCCGTGCGCGGAACCGAGTTGGTCTCATTCACAAAAACCAACACGCCCGATTGGTTGTACATTTGGGAACACGATTTTGAAGCCATCCGCGACCTTGTCTACGAACACCTCAACCGCGTCATCAAACGCTATGGCCAATACGTTTCCGTTTGGGATGTCATCACCGGAATCCACGCGGCGAACTGCTTCAATTTCAATTTTGAGCAGCTCATGGAACTCACCCGGATGGCTGTGTCGGTCGCAAAACAGTTGGCACCTCGCAGCCTCACGGTGATCGACATCGTTACACCGTGGGGCGAGTACTATGCCCACAACCAGCGCACGATTCCACCGATGCTATACGCCGAAATGGTCATGCAGAACGGGCTGAACTTCGATGCGTTTGGTGTGCAGTGTTGCCTTGGTGTGGGTGCAGAAGGGCGATACGTCCGGGATATTTTTTCGATTTCGTCGATGCTCGACCGATTCGCCAACTTTGGAAAGCCCGTGCATATCACCGGTATCCAGGTGCCTTCGCAATCGACAGCCGACGCGCACGACGCATGGAATGGCAAAGTCACACCAGCCGCCGGTGGCGCGTGGCATCGCGATTGGTCGCCGGAAATTCAGCGCGCGTGGATGCGCCGCGTGTACCATATCGCCCTGAGCAAACCGTTCATCGACTCGCTCACATGGCAGGATTTTTGCGAAACGGGCACGCACTTCCTCCCACATGCCGGCTTGGTGGGAAGCGACGGAAAACCCAAACCAGCCTACAAAGAACTCGTAGAAATCAAACGCGACCTAAGCACCCAACCAGAAGCAGCCAGCTAACAAGCGGGTGCCCCACCCTTCCAGGGTGGGGGACTGACCAAAGCGCCACAATCGCCCGACCCCGAAGGCCCTACAGTGGAAGATACAACAACAAAAAAACCAAAACCAACACTCGGCTCAACCAACCGATCGCTATACGTCCCCTTCGCCTTCATACTCCCAATCGCACTCATCTCGTACACCCAAGTAGCCGCAAAAAGCCAACCACCACCCAACAACCACATTTCGGCACGCGCCTCCGCAACGAACGGCGTACGCATCAACCCAAACGAAGCCACCTGGTCCGACCTCGCCCTACTCCCAAGAATCGGAGAGATCACCGCCAAGCGCATCATCGCCTACCGAGAGGAACACAAGACAGACGGTTCGCAACAAGTCTTTGCAAACCCATCAGACCTGGAATTAGTCAAAGGCATTGGCCCAATCACCGTCGAAAAAATCGCACCGTACTTAGGTTTTGATTGAGTGCCCCATCGAAAACAGAGCATTGGGAAATGTGATCGCCAATGTTGCGCGAGCGGTAGGGTGCGTCCCGGACGCACTGAATTTGAGAATCGCGGAACCTGTCGAACCCGTTCCTCGCCCGAGGTATCGTCTCCAACGTCGCAATCAAATCCGCTTGTAGCCGGCGGACGCACAGAGTAGCATCGGGAGCCATGAAAGCACCACTCGAAACACGCAAGCCGACGCCCAACGAAGTCCTCGAAATACTCAAACATGAACACGCGCTTCTGGTCGAATGCGAAGAGGCGGACCCGCTTGAGATCAATTTCGATACGCGCATTTGCGACTGGTTCTACGTTTCGGATGTAGACTTCAGGACCCTCCGACTCAACGCCACAAGATTGAATCGTATCTTTGAATTGGGCGTATCGTTTGGAGAATGGAAGTCGATCTTGAAGCCTTCCCGTACCAAGACCCTGGGCGACATTTGTGAATTCGTCGCTCGGCGTGCAAATGTCCTGCACCTTCCCGAACCGAAGATTCTTGGCCGCCCATGTCGCACAGCGGGTGCATTCCTGACCATCCGGGAATTGATGCGCCAAGCCGACGTAGACACAACCGCTCTGAAGCCGAGTTCCCCACTCGCCGAATACTCTGCCACTGGAATTCCCGAGATCAGTTCTTCGATCATCCTCGCTGCACCCGGTCTGATGCATCGCATCCGACACTTCTATCCAAGTGATGCCATGTACTTCATCCTGGGGTTTGTGTTGTTCCATGCAACTCTCGCAACCGGTATTCTTGCGCTGGGTTTTGCAATCGCGTGCCTTCCGCTCGCCCTGTTCTGCTTCGGAAGCTTCTTGTACGTCTGGCGTCGATCCGTGAATCGAAGGCAAGAACTTACGCGAGTGGAGTTCGAGGGCATGCACGACTTCAAAGATCTTTGTCGCGCAATGGCGAATGTCAGTCCCCCACCCTGGAAGGATGGGGCACCCGTTGACGGACGCTGACCGTTCACTGCGAGCTGACTTCCTTTAGCAGATTGTCGGATTCGGTTTGTGGCATTTTCGTGAACATTTTGTGGAAGGATTCTCTTGTGTACTTGTCTGCACCGGAGCCGATCGATCTTATGAATCTCTTGCGGGCGGGACGATTTAGGGATGATAGTTTTCGCCAGCAGCTTTCGGCTGCGAACTCTCGTAACTGTTTGTCCAATTGCGGGTCGATTTCTTTTTCTGCGCCTTCGTCGCTTCGGCGAGCGGATTCCAACAGTTGGCGAAACTCCAGGTCGCCCGTCAACGCGCGGCGCATCGCGATTTGAATTCGTCGCTCGCATTGCAACACGCGCGAGTAGGAAGAATCGGTGTCGCGGGCGATCTGTCGAAGCGCGGTCTTGGCGTCAGGTTCGGGGACGAGCAACCGCTGATCGATGAGCCGATCAATCAATTCGCCCCGGTCGTCGCGCGTGGCTTTGCGTTTTTGGACCATGCGTTTTGCGATGTCGATCGCCTGCTCGTATTTTTCGCGAAGGCGCTCACCAATTGTTCGCACGTCGGGCGAACCCAAAGCCGTCGAAGAAGCCACAAAACGTCGATCCTTTGGATCAACATCGAGCGAATATACCTTGGGTGCCTGGGATCGGTAGGCGCGTTCTGCATCGGGTTGGTCACCCGGTTTCTTTCGACGACGCGGAATGCGAATCAACGATTCATCGCGCAGCAGCGCGGTACTGACAGAAGTGTGAATCCGCGGTAACGCAAAAGCCACAAACGGAATGCCCGAGTCCGGGTTGTACTTGCGAACGGATTGAATCAACCCGAGGCAGCCCTCCTGAAACAAGTCGTCGTAGTCGCGATCCGTGCTGCCCACCGACGTGTTTCGCACATACCGCCGAATGTGCAGCCCCACCAATCCAAGATTTTCCTCCACCAGCCGTCTTTGATCTTCCGTCAGCGCCGGAACCTCAACCGCCTTTGGTCTGCCCATTGTTCTTGTCCCCCAATCCATCCGCGTCGCCGGCGAGCTTTTGACCACCCACCGTTCACCCCGACAAGAACCTAACATATACCAAACATTGACGAATTGCAAGTCGGATTCAGAATTGTCCGCGCGGGTGGAATTGAAACGATTGCAAACGGGTGGCTGGGTTCAGCCCGATGTCGATCGACAATCCCCCAACCTTCCGCTTCGCTCAAGGATGTGGCACCCAATCGCCACGCAGTGGGTTTACCGAATCATGGAATACGACTTACGAATGGGGAGTTTGAAGGAAGGGTGGTGCCTGGCGATAGAGTCAGCCGACCTGCATTCCGGCGACGACGGCTTGGAATACGATTCGACCATCGACGATTCCTTGAACATTCGCCTTCACACGTCGGGGGCGGTCTTCAATCATTTGGGCGAGGATGTAGAGGCGACACGGGGGAATCACGGCTTCGCGAAATCTGCACCCCTCAACGCCGCTGAACACGATGAATCCATCGCAGCCGTCCGCATATCGGGAGTAGAACGCGATCAACTGGGCGCTGCATTCCAACTGGAGCACGCCGGGGAAGATCGGCCTACCGGGCACATGGGCACGCACCCACCACCCGTCAGACTTGCATTCGTGGTAGGCCACCGCGATTCCGATGTCCCGATCGAACAGCGATACGCCATCGAGCAGAGCGAATTCATGCTTGTGGGGCATGAGGGCGTAGATCTCTTCGTGGGTGTAAAGATCCTTGACGTTGGTAAATCGATCAGACTCGATCAGCAATGGTGGCGGCATGAAAATCCCTACGAAATGAAATCCGGGGACTGAAAAAGCGCCACCCGCAGTCGAGGGACGCTTTTTCAGAACCCAGAGGTTCGAATTGCCAGAGGTTCAAACTAATAGTGCGCACACCGCAATATCGCACTGAGGCACACGGACGGAAACAAGGCCGCTGGCGAGCCCGGGCCCGCCGTGGCTATTGGTCAGGTGAAGCTAGGTGCCATCCTGGGAGCGAACTTCCAAAATACCCTTGCGGACCTCCTGAGCCGCGGCTTTGACTTCCTGCATGATTTTGCGGACTCGGGTTCCAGCGGCTTTGTTGCCACCGGTCGCCTTTCGCACATCATCCGCAGCCGACTCGATCAAGTGTCTGAGTTGTTCGTATGCTTCCATGTGTTTCTCCTATCTCGGTGGGCACCGATACCCGCCGAATCCGGCACGCCAGAGCCCTTCCCTGGGCGTTATACGGCGCGGGAGTCTATCAGAGCTTTTCGGGCCACGCAAAGAATTTCGCACTAAGATTCGCGGTTTAGATTCGGTAAATGACGTCCTGGCTGTAAAAAAAGCGTAATCCAGGCTGAACGTGAGAAAATAGGCAACCTTGGGAAACTGGATCGATTATTCATGTAAAAGCTTATGATTCAACGGGTTAGGGTGCGGGGCAAACCGTTTACCGCGTCTGGTGGCGCGGTGCCCGCCATCGATTGTATGGACCATAACTTATTGCCATCGCATCATTTACGATCGTTTTGGCGTGTTGGAAAGAAAGAGGCGTCCAATAAGCTGGTCGCTCTTTGCCTTCAGATGGTGGAATTATCGGTCCGATTTAGGAAGGAGGGCCATGCAGCGCTCGAGTGGGCATGCGGTGGCGGCTATCCACGTTTGGCGCGGCGGGAAGTAACGACATGCAGCACAAGCACATTTTCAAAGCAGCCGCGGTGGTCATGCTTGCGGGCGTGGTGCCTGCGTTGGCATTTGATGCGGACACGATTCTGCGCGCGAAGAGCCGCCAATTCGATGTCACCTATTCCGTGAACGAGTCGGCAGCACCACTTAGCCGCGTCGAGTTGTGGCGACGGCACGCGAACGCGGATGCTTGGGAACACTTCGGGAACGACAAAGACTGGACCTCACCGATGGGCTACCTCGCAGACGAAGAGGGGCTGCATGAACTATTCTTCGTGCTGACGAATGCAGCGGGGACATCCGGTCCGCCTCCGCAGCGCGATACGATCCCGCACTTGCGGGTATTCGTGGACGACACCCCCCCGCTGATTCAACTGCAACAAGTGAAGGTGTTTTCCGACCGAGAGGGTCAGCCCCTCGTTCGATTTGAATGGTCGGCGATGGACAAGCATCTGACCGAAAGGCCCATCCGCATCACCTATCGCCAAGAGAACGAGGCGGCATGGAAGAATGCGAAAGTTCAACTGCCGAACACGGGTCTCTACGAATGGAGCGCACCGGCAGATGTTGCTGGTGAAGTGATGTTTCGCATCACGGTGACGGATCGGGGCGGAAATATTTCATCCGACGATTCCGAATCACAGCAGATCGCGCACGGCTCGCATGACCTTCCGAAACCACTGAACCAAGGCAGCCCACCTGCGAAAGGACACTCGGTTGCATTGGCGGACGAAGCAACGGGCCCCCATCTCCCACTCAGCGCAGCCGACCAGCACCGCGCGAATCAGCTTCTCAAGAGCGGTCTGACTTTTCAAGAGAACCGCAATCACCCACAGGCCATTCAAAAATTTCAAGGTGCGCTCGCGATCGATCCGCAACACACCGACGCGCTTGTGAACCTCGGTCGGTCTTTATACGCTTTGGGTCGATACGACGAAGCGACGGACGCCTTTCAGTCGGCACTTGCACAATCGCCAAGACGACCGGGTGCGTTGTCGGGTCTTGCGGACACGTTCATTGAATCGAAGCAGATGGGAAAAGCCGAGTCGAAATTGCTCGAACTTCTCGAAACGGGACGAGGCGACGCTTCAACGTGGTTGAGGTTGGGCGATGTCTCCGCGTTCAAAGGCCGTGAGCTGGCGGCGCATGACTACTACGTCAAAGCTGCAACAAGCGAATCGGCAGAACGCAGTGTAACCGAACGGGCAAAGGCCCGGTTGGCTGACCTGTTTACGAACGCCAAGACAAACCCAATGCGAGGTCATCGTGAAAACGAACGCAATTGAAATCAAGAGCGTCTACGCTGTCTGCGGGAAGGACTCCTTCCGCAAAAGTGAGGCGATTAAGGGTATTTGCGATGCGTTGGCGAAGCACCACGAAAGTGACGAGCCGCCCACCCGCTACGACGGTGCAAAGTGCGAGCTTGCCTCTGTGCTTGACGATGTGCGGACTTATTCGCTTCTGGGTGGTATCCGCATTGTCATCGTCGAAGGGGCGGATCCATTTATCACGCGCCATCGCGCGACCCTGGAAAAATACTGCGCCGAGCCGGTTGATTCGGGCGTTCTCATCCTCGAATGCACCAGCCTCGCCAGCAACACGCGCATCTACAAAGCGATCGCCAAGAGCGGACAAATCATCAAATGTGATCCGCTAAAAGGACAGGCGATTTTGGCATGGGTGAATCAACACGCGCGCACCGTGTTTGACAAACAGCTTGATCAACAAGCGGCATGGCGGCTTCGTGATCTGGTGGGAAGTTCGCTTGGCGCACTCGATGCCGAGTTGGGCAAGCTCTCCATTTTTGTCGGTTCGCGCCCGACCATCACGAGCAAGGATGTGGATGAGTTGGTCGGGCGATTGCGCGAGGAAGATATTTTTGGAATCACCGATGCGATCGCCTCAGGCGATACAGCCAGCGCGCTCGAGCAATGGGAGCGCGTGCTCGCAACGGATCGCGCTGCGCCCGCGCGTGCGGTTGGCGGACTTGCGTGGGGCTTTCGCAAATTGTTGGATCTGAAGCTGCAACAGGAATCGGGTGTTCCCATCGGTGTGCTGGCAAGGCAGGCGTACACGCGGCCGGACATTCTCCAGCGGCGACTTGGGCGACACGATGTTGCCGACCTGCAAAACAAAACGACCGCACTCCTCGAAGCCGACCTCGCGTCGAAGAACGGTCTATCAAACGCGGCGACGGCTGTCCAAAAATTCATCGTGTCGCAAAGCGCGTGACACCCAAACAAGCGACGGACTGAAATGGAAAACGAACGGATTCGTTCAACTGACACCGCAAAGCCACAACTGTCCCAAGAGCCGCGCCGCGCGATTCGTTGGAGCGACGCTGCTCTCTGCCTGAGCGTGATTG
>JAADIU010000096.1:2196-10047 GCA_013151185.1 Planctomycetota bacterium | reverse complement strand
TGAGTCGCAGCGGGGTCGCATGTTGCTGTGGAATGTCGACGACGTTGCGTATGTGTCCGAGGCGACCGACTATTTGCACGGTGCGCAGATGGGGCGCTACGAACCGTCGACCGGTGGCAAAGCCCCCTTGGGGCGCGGGGCGATGTCGCCTTTGACCGCTCCCCTCGTCGCGATGATCGCAAAGCTAACCGGTGTCGAACCGCCGGCGTTGCACCACAGCGTCATGCCGCCACTCATGATTCTGATCGGTGCAAGTTGCCTTGCGGCTGTGTTGTCGGTGATCTTCCGCGGTGATGCGTGGCTTGTACCTTTGACGCTGCTCATAGCGCTCCTGTTGATCTTCAAATCGTGGGACTATGCACGCTGCGAAGTTGAGATGATTGCGTTTCGGGCGATGCAGACGAAGGCCATTCACTTGCTCATCATTCAGCCGCTCCAACTGGCATCGTTGCTTTTGCTGGTGACGCGCCCCGGATTGAAGCACTTGGCATTCACGGTTTGCGTTGCGATCGTCGGGCACACGGTGCATCCCTTCTCAACGATCAACGGGATGGTGTGGGCGACTACGCTAGTAGTTGGCTCACTTCTGTTCGATCGCAAGGCATTCGCTTACACGTTGCTCGTTCTCGTTGCGTACTGCGGATTGGCGGGTTTGTTTCATACCGTTTCCAAAAATCGCGCCGAAGGCCCAAGAATGTCGAGTGGCCGCAAACAGGGAGAGCGATTGCAATCGCGCGATCTCGTTCGCATTGATGTCGAACGATTCACCATCGACGCAGCGTTCGAAAGCGAGTTGGATGAAAGCATGATGTCCGACAGCCTGCGTCGTGCGCTTGCGGCAAAGGGGCTGAAGCTACGAGGAAATATCGTGATGCAGCCGCAATCCGACGGTGTGTGGTCGTTGATTGACGCGAATCGCTCGGTCTATCGCATTCGGCGGCAGGACTCCGGCCTTGTCGTTTACAAATGCAGCGCCAAACCCATACCGAAGCACGATCCATTCTGGTCGTTCGGTTGCAACACGCTGTACACAGGCGGTGCGCTGGCGGTGCCCATTCTTCTGGCGTTTGGAATCAGGCGGCGCGAAATTTTCTACACGGGATTGTTGGGAGCGGCAGTTCTGGTCGCGTGCAACTGGGAGCCCATGGGACACCTCTTGAACCGTGCATTGCCAACGTCCATCTTTTGGCGTGGCAGGTGGATGCTTCCGCAATTGGTGAGCGTGGCGACACTGGCTGGTGTCTTTTGCTGGGGCGTGGGTGTGTTGTTTCGTGGCGGTCGATCGAAACTGACAGCACCTGTTTCGTTTGCAGCATCGGTTGTCACGTTGGCCGCGTTCGGACTCATGTTATTCAAGACGACAAGCATGTCGCTGAAGGCGGGACCAACGCCTAAGAACTTGACGAAGTTCAGCGATGACATGCACGGGCTTGTCGATTTGCTTGGCGGTGTCGATGCAAGTCCGTATTTATTTGGACCGTTTCTCGTGCAGCACGAATTGCCTCAATTGATGCCGAACCTGCAACTCGTGTTCTCGCGTGATAAATTCATGCGTGTGGCAGAGGCGGATGATTTTCGCCGTGTGGCATTGGGCACGTTTGGCGCGTTTCGCCGAGGCAAGCTCGACCCAAAAATGTTCGGTCGGCTTTGCGAGTTGTATGCGATTGATCATGTGGTGATCGATCGTCCGCCTGCGCGAAACGGCAAGGGTCGGGTGCGAGGTCAGCCGGCAAACGTGTTGGCGCAGTTGGGTTGGACCGAGGCTGGCTGGTCGGGGCGGTATCAAGTTTGGCGCGCTCCAAACGAGACGAACGCATCGCCAATCGACTGATCGCCACAGGGTGGTTCGATCTGAATCATGGCGAAGTATGGTAGCGGTGTGATTCAGCCTGTTGGGACATTCTTTAACGATGTAGGGTCCGCTGTGCGGACCATTTCTCAGTATCGAACAGAGTCCCTGTGACGGTCCGCACAACGGACCCTACCATTCCTTCCGGTTAGGCTGACCCATGGCCAAGAAGGCACGTCGCTCCAGGCAAGAATCAAAGTCGCGCGATCGTGTTGGCAGCAGTTGGCTGTCTCGCAAGGTCATCTTGCCGGTCGTCGCATTGTGCGTGGTTCACTTCGTGCTTGCCGTTTCCAGCGTGGCCAACAAATCGAATACCTACGACGAAATCGCGCACCTCACCCGTGGCTATAGCTACTTCAAGACCGGCGACTTTCGACTTGCACCACCGCATCCGCCATTGGCGCACGCCTGGGCTGCGCTCCCAGGCTTGGGGACAGATGTAAAGTTTTCTCGCGGCTGGATGGACAGTGACTCGTGGTATACGTCGGACGTGTGGCAAATCGGCAGGGCGTTTTTCTACTACGCAAAGAGCGGTAACGCAGCCACCATCGACAGTTTGCTATGGCGCGGCAGGGCGATGATCGCTTTGTTGAGCGTTGCGCTGGCGGTGCTTGTGTACTTTGCTTCCGCCCGATTGTTCGGCACGAGGGGCGGGCTCATCTCGCTCACTCTTTACGCATTCAGCCCAACCATGCTGGCCCACGCACGATTGGTGACGACGGATTGCGCGGCAGCACTGTTTTTTGCGTGCAGTCTCGCAGCGATCTGGTGGATGCTCCATCGAGTCAGCATCGCCAGCGTGGTGTGCAGCGCTTTGAGTTTGACGGGTTTGTTCCTCGCAAAAATGTCGGCAGTTCTGATCATTCCCGTTGGCGTGGTGATGCTGGTCGTACGCCTGATGTCAAACGTACCGCTACCGGTGCGAATCGCAAAACGCAGATGGGAACTGTCCAGCGCCTCCGCACGAGTGGGTGCGTTCGGTTCGGTGCTGTTGATCTGGATCGTGGTGGTGTGGACGGGAATCTGGGCGGCATATGGTTTTCGATACGATTCGATGCTCTCGGCAGAACCCGGACGCGACCGTTACTACTCGCCCAACGGTGTGCCCAATGGTCAGGACGTGTGGCAGTGGCAACTGCGATCGTTGGACGACCTAAAGCCAACCATTGCCTTTCTGCGCGAACACCGACTTTTTCCGGAAGCGTATATCTACAGCGCGGTGATGTCGGCACAAACCGCACGCGGGCGTCTCGCATTTCTCAATGGCGAGGTGAGCATCGCCGGGCATCGGTGGTTCTTCCCGTACGCTTTCCTCGTCAAAACGCCATTACCACTGCTGGGTTTGATCCTGCTGGTGTGTACGATTCCGTTCGCGCGGGGGCGGTTGGCTTCAAGACAAAGCGGATCGCAACCACACGAAGAACTTTCCGGGGGTTTGAAGTCGTGGGTATATCGCACGACACCACTGTGGGCGTTCTTCATTGTGTATTGGCTCGCATCGCTGCGCACCCATCTCAACATCGGTCATCGCCACATTCTTCCGATCTATCCGATTATGTTTGTGATGTGCGGCGCGACGGTGATTTATCTGCGCGTCGGCATCCGTTGGATGCGTGCGTGCGTTTACTCGCTCGTCGCAATGTTCGCCGCGGTGTCGATCTGGACGTTTCCGAATTATCTCGCGTTCTTCAATCAGATTGCCGGTGGACCGAAGCAGGGCTACAAGCACCTGGTGGATAGCTCGCTCGATTGGGGGCAGGACCTGCCCGGCGTGAAGCGCTTCATCGAGAAAAGAAAATCTTCCGGGCAAAACAAGCCCATCTACTTGTCATATTTCGGAAGCGGGGGCGACAGGGCGGTGCAACACTTTGGCATCGAGGCGATTACACTGCCACAAAGGATCGATCCGAAAACCTCAGCCGTCACCGCGTATCGACCCGGAACGTATCTCATCAGCGCGACGAATTTTCAACAGGTATACCAGATGCACAAGGGCAAAAGTCTCTCTGTGTGGACGGACGATCTGGAGACCGAGTATCAGCGAACGCTTGCCGAAGCGGGCAACTTTCTGGTGGAATATGCAGACTCCGCAATCGGGGGGGATTCCGTTCCTGCGACAATGAGAGGCACTTTCAAGACGTGTTCTTCGCTGGCATTCGCCCGTCTATGCAATTATCTGCGAGAGCGGGAACCCGACCATTGGATCGGCAATTCCATCTTAGGCTACGAACTGTCGGCTTCCGACCTGGGGGCGGCATTCAAGTGATTTCTTTAAGGGTTAGGCAGACCCCTTGCAGCCGACAGAAGGCTTGACTATGCTTCGGTCGATGTCTCGTAGCCGCACAGTCTTATGTGGGCTATCAGAGGGCGGACCCGCCCGAAATTTGGATCCGATTCAAGCATGATCGTAGCCGCTCCTGCTGGCTATCACCTTTTGGTGAGAGGCACCTTCGGGTGACAAGCACCTTCGAGTGAAGGGAACCCTCAGGTGCCGATCGGCTGTTTATATCTGGATACCCAAGGCAAACACAAATCAAGCAGGGTGTCTGAGGACGCGGTTGGGGAACCATCGACAATGACAGAAACGAACGAGAAGAAGGACAACATGGTAACCGGTACATTCGAGCCGTCGGGCGAGCGGGGCGGGGGTTACTTGCGCCTTGCGAAGTCGAACTATCGCACACAGAGCACGGACGCATTCGTACCGGAAAAACTGCGGGTCGAATGCAATCTGCGCGGTGGCGAAACGATCATGGGCGAGGCGGCAATGTCGAAAGGCAAGCCGGCACAACGATCGCGCCAGGGCAGGAACGGCTCGCGAAACCGTCAGTTAAGATCGGGGCAAGGGCGATCCGGTCAGGGGCGGCAGAATCAGGCAGGGCAGGGCCCAAGGATGCAGCTTCAACGGGTCGAAACCATCAACGGCCAGGAACTTGCCACCCACGCAGAACTCGCCCCGTTTGAAGATTTGACTGCGATCAGTCCCGAGCTGCAACTAAGATTCTCCACCGAGGGCGGACCGACATCGATGCGTGTGGTCGATCTGATGGCGCCGATCGGTTTTGGGCAGCGGGGTTTGATTGTCGCGCCTCCGCGAACGGGCAAGACGGTGATGTTGCAGCAAATGGCCCACGGTATCGCCACGAACCACCCCGACGCGTACATGATGGTTCTGCTGATCGACGAGCGCCCCGAAGAGGTGACGGACATGCGGCGGACGGTCAATGGCGAAGTCATCGCCAGCAGCAACGACGAAGACACCGCCAACCACTTGCGGCTTGCCCGCTTGATGATCGCCAAGGCGAAGCGACACGTCGAGCTGGGGGAGAATGTCGTCATCCTGCTCGATTCGCTAACCCGCCTCGGTCGTGCGTTCAACGTGGGAAGTCCCGGCAGGGGGCGAACAATGTCGGGCGGGTTGGATATCAGCGCCCTCCTGGAGCCCAAAGCGATTTTTGGCGCGGCTCGCAAGATTGAAGACGGAGGGTCGTTGACCATCATCGCCTCGTCGCTCATCGAAACCGGGAGCCGCATGGACGACGTGATTTTCAACGAGTTCAAAGGCACCGGAAACATGGAGATCATGCTCTCGCGAAAGATGGCCGACCGGCGTGTTTGGCCAGCGATCGATCTGGTGCAGTCGGGCACGCGCAAAGAAGAACTTCTGCTCGACGAAGCCTCCTTAAAAGCGGCATACGCCATCCGCCGCACGCTCACAAGCCGCAACCCAATCGAGGCCATGGACCGATTGACCGCAGCACTGGCAAAGTATCCCGACAACGCAGCCTTCGTCCGCGAGGTTTTGGGCGGGCAGTATTAGTCTGGCGGGTTGTGTCAGTTTTGGGGTTTGACGAAGTGGTAGGGTGGGCCGTGCCCACCGCAGGTCTGGTGAAAGGCGAGATCGTGGGCATAGCCCACCGTACCTTCGCTCAAAAACAGAAACAGCGTGATCGGAAACGGCACAGGTCTGGTTGGATGTGCTCGCCTTGGGGCTTGACGAACTCCCCGATTTCCGTCATATCCACCAGCTATCGATGGGTTTTCCAGGTCGCAAAGGGAAGGGCAAGGCAGATGAGTTCTACAGAACAGGCTTCGCAGAAAGAGTACCATGTGCTCATCGTCGATGACAATGCACAGAATCTGGAACTGCTCGAGGTTTATCTTGAGGACATGGACGATGTGCGAACCTCGTCGGCTTGCGATGGGTTGCAGGCTCTCGAAGTCATCAACACCGACAAGCCCGATCTGATTTTGCTCGATATCATGATGCCGAAGATGTCCGGCTTTGAACTTTGCAAGCAGATCAAAACCAATCCCAAGACCCGCGACATCATCGTGATCATGGTCACCGCCCTAAACGAAACTGCCGACATCGAGCGGGCCACCGAGTGTGGCACCGACGACTATCTCACCAAGCCCATCGACCGCAAAGCGCTGATCGAACTCGTGCGATCACAAATCGGGGCAAGACGCAACTTCAACCAATAGCGACATCCAACGTAGGGTGCGTCCCGGACGCACCGAATAAACTTCACTCGGCAACGATAAGAATTTCGCTGGAACGTTTGTTCTTGCTGAGTGCGTAGCGATAACGATCGTGTCGGTAGACAAGTGGTCTTCGGTTTTGCCGTCGCAGCATTGCAACCAATTCCTCAATAGATGGGATGCCATCGCTTCGATAGGAAATCACCAATCGGCTATCGCGGAACCGCTCGAATACTTCCTCGAACGCCACAGCCACACGTCGCTTGTTCGTCCACCGACATTTCTCACCGATAAGCCGTCGATGTTTTGACGACCAATCCACGCGCGCGGGCCAACCTTCATAGTCAAGCATCCCTTCGAGAAAATGATAGAAGCCGAAGTAATCGACCCCCGTTCCTTTGTCGTTGATGTACGGCGGGTCGAGGTACACCAGATCAAACTCTCCGACGATGTCGGTCACGTCGCAGCAAGATGCAACGCATGTGCCGCAGGTCGGCTGCACGGCACCATTCGCCTGTTTGACGAAGTGCCGAAAGTGCTCGTCAAAACTGCGATCCCAGGTGACCTTGTTTCCGAACGATCGCTCGACGTCGGCGATTCGGAGGTTGAGATTGGCGCGATGGAACAGGTTGTAGGGGCGCTTTGAAATCGCAGATTGGAACAGCGCATACCACGCGATTGCCCGTTGAAAGCGATCGCCCATTTTTGGAATGACTCGGCACGCGCCGTCAAGCCAGTCGTTTTCCTCGTCGGTGAAGTAGATACCTCGGAACGTCTCAGAAATGAACCCGAGGCCAGCAGCACTCGTAATCCGGCGAAGGAGGTTTGAAGTCGCCGACGTGCTGAGGACTGTCCGGCCGTTCTCGATCAGCCCCGTTGCCATCTCGCGGTTTGCCGCCAGTGCGTCGTTGTAAGTGACGCACTTGCCCAGATGCTTGAGCATGTAGGACACGCTGCCCGTCCCGCCAAATGCGTCGAGTACTGTCGTGAAATGCAACGCAGACAGGTGCAGCCCAAGCCAGCCACAAATCCGCCGTTTGCTGCCCTGGTATCGCGTGGGCGGGAGAAGGGCGAAGGTGGTTTCAGCGGGCGTCTCGGCGTTTGTGGATGTCGTCATGCGGATGCTCTGGACACGTTGAAACGATCCGTTTAGAATCCTCCGCCTTCGGGAATCGTTGTCAAGAATCGGATCGCAAAAACGCGATTCGCCCCCAGCGAAGATTCGCAGGCAGGGGATTCAAGGGTAAGGGATTCGCACTCGGGCCGAATGGCCCACGGGCAAGCCCGACTCGACAACCAGCCCAAACCGAAGGGCGATTAGCTCAGTTGGCTAGAGCGCCTGCTCGACACGCAGGAGGTCACAGGTTCAAGTCCTGTATCGCCCAGTTTCGACAAGTCTCGCTGAGTCCGTGAGTTACGGACACCCGCAAAAAGATGCGGTGCAGCCTTTTGACGCAAAAGAGCGCGGTGTTACACCGCGCAACGCGTTCAGGGAGCACCGCAATGCCAAAAAAAGC
>JAADIU010000096.1:0-2186 GCA_013151185.1 Planctomycetota bacterium | reverse complement strand
ACCGCAAGCGCAACGGCCAAGCCCTCGTCACTCTTACCGACAGCTTGACCAAACGGCGTCGCGACTATTTGCTTGGCGAGTATGACACATCGCAAAGCCGCGAGCGCTATCATCGCACGATCGCCGAATGGGAATCCAACGACCGGCGCTGGCCATCGGTGAGCGAAGAGGCGCGTCCACCCGATGCGACCACAACCGTAAGCGAAATGCTCATCGCGTATTGGCGGTGGGCGCAGTCGCAGTACACGCCTTCTGAATTGTCATCACATCAGACGGTGATTCGGCTGATGCGCCGCATGTACGGTACGACGCCGGCCGAGCGCTTCGGACCGAAACGTTTGCGGTTGCTGCGCGAGTGCATGATCAAAGGTGACCCCGATGCCGATCCGCCGCGTCGACCCTGGTCGCGCCCCCATATCAACCGTCAGGTGCATCGGCTTGGGGCGATGTTCAAATGGGCGGCCGGTCACGAAATGATGCCGATTAGCGTGTATCACCAACTCAAGAGCATCGAGCCCCTGAAACGCGGGCGCTGCGAAGCGCCTGAACCGGATCCGGTCGGGCCGGCGCCTGAATGGCTGATTGATCCCATTCGCCCGCATGTCAGTCGGCAGGTCTGGGCGCTGGTTGAACTCCAACTTTTGACCGGCGCACGCGGCGGCGAACTATTTAGTTTGCGTCCGATCGACATCGACACGAGCGACGACATCTGGAAGTGCGCGCTCGCCGAACACAAGACCGCTCATCATGGCAAAGCCCGCACCCTTTATTTTGGGCCCAAGGCGCAAGCGGTGATCAGCCCGTTCCTTCAGGGCCGTTCGGTCGACGCATTCCTGTTCTCGCCGGCAGAGGCGGAAGCCGAGCGCCGCGCCGCTCAGCATGCGGCGCGTTGCACTCCCATGGGGCACGGCAATGGGCCCGGTACCAATTGCATCGATGACCCGACTCGTTCGCCGAGAGATCAATATACAAGTGACTCTTATCGCCGAGCGATTCAACGCGGCTGCGATTTGGCATTTCCGTTGCCTGAGCCAATCGCCCGCAAGCGGGTGCCGGCTCGAGGCCGCAAGGCGGGCGCTACACGTTGGGAGACCGAGAACGAATTGAAGCGGCGTTTAGGCGAGAAAGGTCGAGCCGAACTGGCGAAGTGGCGTAAAGCGCACCGCTGGCATCCACACCAGTTGCGGCACAACGCGGCAACGCACCTGCGACGCGAGTTCGGATTGGAAGCTGCGCAGCTGGCGCTCGGCCACGCAAGCGCCGCAATCACCGACGCGGTTTACGCCGAACGGGATCAGACGCGGGTGATCGACATCATGCGGCGGATTGGGTGAGGGAAGCTATTGATCCAGATTCCGAGAATTGTTCATGAATCATACGTTTGCAGCCAATTCGCGTTCTACGATCACGAGCGTAGTATCGATCAAACGCAAGGTGGACAATCATTTGCAGAGGGTGGGAGAATCGCGCAGTCGGAGCGCAGGCTACTGGTAGTCTTCATCTTTCATGTATTTTGCGAGAGAGCCTTTGAGATTCAAGATGGGGTCGTAAGTTATATTCCAGTTGCTGTCTCTTTGCATGAATCCGTGCATAGCGTTTACAACGTCCGTCCGGTAGTCGCTGGGCGGGTTGGCGCTCTTTGGTCCCTGCTTGGGCAGACGTCGATCAACATCTTCCTCTGCGGCCGCGATCATGGTTCGTAGCCAGATGTAATCGTGGTCCGCTTCATTCGCGCTTGCGGCTTCTTTGTGCCATTCCAAGGCAGACTTCACCGACTCCTTCCCGCGACTATGCTTTTGGATCGATTTGTTACCGAACAGTCGCCATGCCTGATAGATGACGCCGATGCACCTCCCTTTCGTGCCGTGTCGATGACCGTCACATCGCGACAGAAAATTCTCAAAGAGCGTCAACCGAGCCTTGAACATGTCTGCCGTGAGCACTCCGAGCGCACTTCCAGTTTTGTTCCACCACACTTTCATTTGCTGAATCTGTTTCTTGCTTAATGTCGAAAGCGAATTCGTCGCAGCCTGTTTGGAATTGTCTTTTCCAGATTCGTCCGGATTCGACGAAGCGACTTCAGGCAAAATGTTTTGATTCGTGATATTCAGAATAGCCGTCGTTATCGCCCCGACCATCTGATCCACCAGATTGGCAGGGGCGGGTTCGCATTGCGTCAAGAGCAA
>JAADIU010000099.1 GCA_013151185.1 Planctomycetota bacterium | reverse complement strand
CCTTCGCAACGGTGTCTACCGCAATTTCACGCACGGTGTCACATGGACCAAGCCCGAAGGCTTCTGGCGTACCAGCATGGGCGAAGAAGCCAGCGCCGTAGATGAATTCTGCATGCTCCTTGCGGAGGAGGCGCAGTCGGGTCTCTATGTGCAATGGATTGTCGAGGACGCGGGCGACTTTGACGGCGCGACCTTTCACCAAGCCGTCATCGCGAACATGTTTGGTGAGGACCATCCGGTTGTCGGCCAAGCGCCCGAATCTATCAAGCTGAACGGCGCGACAGCGTTGATGAATGATGCGGATCTGTCCATCGATGGTTTGATGTTCACCTATCGGGTGGCCACCACCATCGCCAATGGCCGCGGGCATCAGATGATCGTCTGGGGATGGCCCGGTGTCATGAAGCAGAAGAAAACGCAGATCGATCAAGCCATAGCCGGATTCGCCTTCCCGGGAAGCAGCCTCGTTGAAACTGTCAAGGCGCTCCCCACCTATCGCGACAATCGCGTTGGTTTTTCGGTCCGTCTCCCAGGATCGGGATGGACGGTGAACGAAAATATGCAGCCGGCGATGCAGCCCATCGGAGCCGTTCTCCAGTTTCAGCGCCAAAACCAACTAATCATCATCATGGCCCTTGCCGCGGTCGAATTGGGCCAGGATATCTCATGGGCTTCGGGTGCGATGACCGACATCATGGGAGCGAATTTCTCGCAGTTGACCTCTTCAAAACCGACGACCAAACAGACGACGTTCGCAGGTATCCCGTGGGAAGTGAAGACCTGGAAAAAGGATAACGAAACCATCCACCTCGCAATGGGCGTCCGGCAGCGAACGATTTACGCAATCGCTGTCAGTGGGGCGGATGGAACGGGAAAAGTAGTGATGGATCGGATAACCAAAGGCTTCCGGCTTCTGGATTGACCGGCACAGGTTCCCAAACCCTACGCCCGCATCGAACGCCGCACACCCACCTTGAATCGATCGCGCCAATGCCATACAGTGCCGCGCTTGATTCGGAGACCACCATGAGCAAACGATATATCGCAGATTTGAAGGCGGGCGAACAGGTCGAGTCGCAGGTATTCCTTGTCTCGTCGAAGGACCTGCGCACCACGACCAACGGGGCTATGTACATCCACGCGGTGCTCAAGGACCGCAGCGGCCAGGTGCCCGCACGGATGTGGCAGGCTTCCGAAATCCTCTACAACACACTGCCCGAAGGCGGGTTCGTCGAACTCAAAGGCCGCGCCGAGAACTACAAGGGCAACATGCAGTTCATCATCGACGCCATCCGACCCATCGACGAAAAAGCGATCGACTTCGCCGACTTTCTCCCTGCGTCCACCGCAGACATCGACCAGCTTTGGACCCGAACGCTCGAAATCCTGCGCACCATCAAAGACAAAAACGTGCAGCTTCTCGTCAAGCAGTTCGTTGGCGATGAAGACTTGATCACCAAGTTCAAACGATCGCCAGCCGCTGCAACAATGCACCATGCGTACATCGGTGGTTTGTGCGAGCACACGCTGAACCTGCTCGAAATCGCAGTGCTGGTGATTCCGCGTTATCCCGAAGTCAGCCTCGACCTTGTGCTTGCGGGCCTGTTTCTACACGACATCGGCAAGACGCGCGAACTGCGATGCGAAACGTCCTTCGCGTATTCCGATCCCGGCCAGCTTTTGGGCCATCTATTCATCGCAGCCGCCTGGGTTGACGAAAAATGCGCCGCGGCTGAAAGGGAAACGGGCGAACCCTTCCCCGAAGATATCAAAATCACGATCCAGCACATCATTCTGTCGCACCACGGATCGTACGAATTCGGAAGCCCAAAAATCCCCGCAACACCCGAAGCCGTTGCGATCCATCACATCGATAACCTTGACGCCAAACTGAATACATACATCGGACTCATCAAGTCGGACCGCGACAAGAACAGCAAGTGGACGAACTACAACCATCTGCTGGGCACCAAGGTCTACAAAGCAGACGTACTCGGGCAGCGGCCTCAAACAGAAGCGTAACCATGCGGGCTCGTACAAAGAGTGAACCGTTTGGCAAAGAGTGAACAGTTTGGGTGGCCCGCCCCTTCCAGGGGTGGGAAACGGATTGCGGCACGAGCTTAGGAAGTATCGATGGACTACACACAAACCAGCGAGCAGGATGAACGCAGTATGTTGCAAGCGATCGGTGCCGACAGCATCGAGGATTTGTTCGCACCGATTCCGAAAGAGCAGCGCTTTGATGGCGAGCTAAACATACCAGCCGGTTGCAGCGAAATGGAATTGCTCACCGAGCTACAAGAGCTTGCGGCGAAAAACAAAGACACCACGCAGTTGACCTGCTTCCTCGGCTGCGGTGCATACGATCACTTCGTACCAACGATCATCGATCACCTCGCGATGCGCGGAGAATTCTTGACCGCATACACGCCATATCAAGCCGAGGCGTCGCAAGGTGTGTTGCAGGCGTTCTATGAATTCCAGACGATGATCTGCCAACTCACCGGGATGGAAATCGCAAACGCATCGCTATACGACGGAGCATCCGCAGCGGCAGAAGCCGCGATGATGGCGTTTGCGACGACGCGGCGAACGAAGATCGTATTGGCGAACACCTGCCATCCCGACACCGTCGAAACGCTCGAAACGTATGCCAACCAGCAGCAGTTCCAAGTCCAACCGGCGATGTCGCCCGATGGCACACCGAATGTTTCATCATTGGCAAACGCCCTCGACGAAAACACTGCCGCAGTCCTGATTCAGTTTCCCGACTTCTTCGGGCAGGTCAGCGACCTCGGCCCGCTCATCGATGCTGCCCACGACGCGGGCGCGCTCGCCATTGTTTCATTTGATCCGCTGGCAGCCGGCATTTTCAAACGACCCGGTGATTTCGGCGC
Source organism: Planctomycetota bacterium (assembly GCA_013151185.1). Taxonomy (GTDB): domain Bacteria; phylum Planctomycetota; class Phycisphaerae; order UBA1845; family UBA1845; genus UBA1845. The sequence goes on along the minus strand of JAADIU010000099.1, from coordinate 5,105 downwards.
AGACATCGTGATCGGTGAAGGACAACCGCTGGGCATTCCGTTGCAATATGGCGCTCCATACCTGGGATTCTTCGCTGCTCGCGAAAAATTCCTGCGCAAGATGCCCGGGCGCGTGGTCGGTGTCGCACACGATGCGCAGGGCAATCGCGGATACTGCCTCGTTCTTCAAACCCGAGAGCAGCACATCAAACGCGAAAAAGCCACCAGCAACGTCTGCACGAACCAAGGCCTGATGGCAATGCGCGCCACAGTCTACATGTCAGCCGTCGGAAGAAACGGCCTCCAAAAAATCGCGTCGCTCTGCTACGACAAAACGCATTACGCGGCAGACCGCATCGCAAAACTTCCCGACTACGCCCTAAAGTTCGACGGACCGTTCTTCAAGGAATTCGTCGTGCAAACAAAGCGGGATGTTTCAAAGGTACTCGATGTGTGCCACGGGCGTGGCATTCTTGCTGGCGTACCATTGAACCGTTGGTACGAAGACATGGCCGACTGCTTCACGATTGCCGTCACCGAATGTCGAACGCGCAAGGAAATCGACGCCCTGGTGGAAGCCCTCGCCACCGCTTGATCTTCTGTAAGTTGATTCGGTGCGTCCGGGACGCACCCTACGTTTTCGCCAACGCATAAGTGCGTGTGGCGGGTGCCCCATCCTTGAGCGCAGCGGAAGGGTGGGGAACGGACAAGCTATGAACGGTTTGAAACAAAGCCAACAGCGAGCGGCGATTAGCGATCAGATCGCCACATCAATGAACCGGCCCGGCTGACTGTTTTCCTGCAACGCAATTTTACCAAGCAACTCAGACGCAGCCTTCGCGGTCGCGTCATTGGCAACTTTGGAATTCGCGCCAGCGCCCGCGGCCGAAGATGCCTGATCACTTTGGAATGATCCCGATGCTTGCGCCGAATCGGAACCGGGCGCTTCCTCGGTCCGCTCTGCGGTTTTCTCGCGCTGTGCAGCCTGCATCTGACCGGCAGCTCTCGCAGCGACTTTTCGATCCTGCGATGAGGGCTCCGCCGGAGCGTTCGCCGCCCGTTGAATTTGCCGCATCTTGCGAACGGTGGCTTCGGGATCACCCTTCACCGGGCTCGTATCGATTTGCACCTCACCACCAACTGCATACTGGCGACCATCCGGACCCCGCTGATAGCTGAACGACGGACCGCCCTTGGCAAACCCGCCAGCCGCAGATTTGTGGGCCTGCTCATGTTGGCGAACTTCGGCGTCGCGTTTCTTGAGTTCATCGACCTGCTTGCGCTCTTCCTCGGTCAACTCCGATTTGCCGAGCGACTGGGTTTGCGGTGCTCCTGCCTCAGGCGATTTGCGCGCAGCGTCGGTGCCCTTCCCGCCTGACGCACCCAGCGCAGAAAGAAAGCCGTTGATTGAAGAACCACCGCCAGATAACGAAGAAATCATGTCCTACGACCCCATCTATCGCAGCCGCCCGATTGCAAGGGTGAGTATGCAATCCATCGGCTGCAAGATCCAACGCCTGAACATACCGAAAACCCGACGGCATGAAGGTCCGATATCAAATGGGTTGGCGTGGCCCAGGCGTTTCTCTAAAATCTACGCCATGAGCGAAATCGCCTTCCAACAATGTATCCACACCGCCTGCGCCGAAACGTACGCCATCGACCAAGCCCTGTTCGGCTGCCCGAAGTGCGGAAACCTGCTCGACATTCGATACGACTGGGATCGCGTACCCGTACCCACTTCGCTCGACGCGTTCAACCGTCGATGGGGCACACCCGGCCGCTCGACCGAAGCCCGCGCCGACTTCTCCGGTGTGTGGCGATTCCGCGAGTTGCTGCCCTTCGCCCATGTCGACGAGTTGGCTACGATCGGCGAAGGACGCACCATCCTCCAGCAAGCCGACCAGATCGCAAAACAACTCGGCCTCAAACCGGCACGTTTGTTCCTGCAATACGAAGGCTTCAACCCAACCGGCAGCTTCAAAGACAACGGGATGGCCGCAGCATTCACCATCGCCCGCAAACTCGGCAAACGTCGCGTCGCCTGCGCCTCCACCGGAAACACCAGCGCCGCAATGACCGCCTTCGCAGCGCAGTCGGGCGATGCAGGCGCACCGATGCAAGCCATCGTGTTCGTCGGCGAAGGGAAGATCGCATTCGGCAAACTCGCACAAGCCCTCGACTACGGCGCGTTGACGCTGCAAATCGCGGGCGACTTCGACGCGTGCATGAGGCGTGCGGTCGAATGTGCAAACGAACTCGACGTGTACCTGATGAACTCGCTCAACCCCTTCCGCCTCGAAGGCCAGAAGGCGATTATGTATCGCGTTTTGGAGGGCCTCGATTGGCAAGTGCCCGATTGGATCATCGTGCCCGGTGGGAATCTCGGAAACAGCAGCGCCTTTGGCAAGGCCTTCATGGAATTAAAGGAACTCGGGCTGATCGATCGCATTCCGCGCATCGCCATCATCAATGCCACCGGCGCAAAAACCTTGCACGAAGCATGGACGGAAAAGAAATTCCGCTGGTGCGATGGCGCGTTCGACGCCAAAGCAATCAACGCATACTTTGAAACGCTGGACGCAACCAATCGAAAAGCCAAAACCATCGCCAGCGCCATCGAAATAGGCAGACCGGTAAACCTCACCAAAGCACTGAGAACGCTCGACGTAATGAACGGAGTCGTACGCCACGTCCCCGACGACATGATCCTATCGTACAAAGCCCTAATAGGCCGCTACGGCTACGGCTGTGAACCCGCCAGCGCAGCATCCCTAGCCGGCCTGAAGCTATTAAGAGAAGAAGGCATGATAGGCCCCGACGACAAAGTAGCCTGCATCCTAACAGGCCACGCCCTCAAAGACCCCGACGCCACAGTGAAATTCCACACCAGCAAAGAAAGCGGTCCACCCGAATCGTCCGGCGCAGCCCCCAACCAACCGATCAAGGTCGCGGATGAGTTCGAGGCCATCAAACGAATCATTGAAACGAACTCGGAGTAGCAAACCTCGGAGGCTGAGCCATGCCATTCTTCGACAATCGTGGAAAAGCCATCGGGTGGGAACAAATGCTGACGAAACGTTCCGACCGGCTAACCAAGTTTTGGCTGATCCTGGACCACGAAGACCGCTACGGCCCAAACAACATCGGCGTGTCAGCATACTCAGGGCATGAGGCCCTCGAAATCATCGACGAGCATGCCGACCTGCTGCGAACGATGCCAATTCTAAAGACACCCCCAACCCGGCTATGGGATCTGATCGTGGACATCGACCTTGACCTCATCGACGCAGAGAACGTCCTTCCGTACATTGGCGATGTGGACAGCGAAGGTGTATGGTGGCCCAAGAGCATTCCCACTGAATAAAGCGCGCGTCACCCGAATTGTCCCAGTCAAATTCCACACCGGCGAAGGGAGCAGTTCAAGCGAGTCATCTGGCGCATCGCCCAATCAACCGATCACGGTCGCAGATGATTTTGATGCCATTAAACGAGCGATTGATGTAGACTCGGATTAGGAACTCTTTAGCGTCGGCAATGTCTACAGCAGGCTCGGCCGTGCTGGGATCCAAATCAAGGAGGTGCGATCAAACCTAAGTAGGTTGCTTTGCCTCCTTGCAACACGCACCGTTAATCAAAGCTTCATTTATTCTCCATGTACTTCTATCGATCCGAACAATAGTTTTGTGTCATTGAAGGCCCAGAATCCTCCGTCGCCATGCTCATTTGAACCAATGCTGCATCGGCGTTCGCCTGCGGCGCTTCGGGCCTCAATTGCGCCTGCGCCGTTCTTATCAGCGGAACTCACGCAGACAGTTTTTCCAGCCCTGTTGTATATGGACATCATGCCGTGCCCACTATCTGAAGTATGCATTACGCACAATGGCTCACCAGATGCGTTCGACGTTTGTAGTACACCGTTCCCATCCGCGTCCGCGTACATTTTTGAACTCGGCGGGCCTGAAGCGTGATCCTTGCGATACGTGGCGACCATTCCGGTTCCGAGTTCGCTGCGTCCGAGTGCGCACATGAGTTTCCCTTCGGGATCGTTAGTAATGAGCCGCCCCGCGCCGTCCTCGTCGACAAAGAGTCTAACTACTTCAGTCCTTGCCGCTCTCCCGCCAACAATTGACAACGACTGGCACTCCAGTTCATCGAAATGCCCCTCCTTCAACTCGTCCAGATCTTTCTGGATGGTAGCAAGTATTTGCATTCCGTCATTATCCTTCAGGACTTTTGCGAACCTAACCACACGGCCGAACAACAGCTTGCCCTGCTCACCCCTGAACTCATCAACTGCCCCTTCAAATGTCGCGATTCTTTCGCCGATCAGACCTAGCCTATGGTTGTGGCGATCAATTTCTGATTCGATTCGCTCCGCCGAATCATTCAATGTTCGCTGCAACCCATCCAAACCTCCACGTAGCTCAGCCTGTCGCTTATTTACTAACTTGGTGAGGTTTGATACTCTCGTCTCCTCACCCTCAGTACGTAGATCTAGATCGGCCAGTTTTTGACCAATTTCTTCGTGGTGATTTTCTAGACGCTCGGACGTTTTCTTGAGCACGTGTTCCTGCACTGCGATCTCGTTTGAAACTTGCCTAATCTCTTCCCGCAGTTCCGCGGAATTTTCCAGAGCTATGGCACCGGCTTGCCCAGGCAGATACATAAAAATATAGAACAGTAATCCAGTGAACGCCATCAGGCTAGGTATGCCAACAATCTTCGTGACCCTCTCTGCCCAAACTGCAAGGCGATTGTCTACAAGCTGCTCTGCCAAGTCCTTGGAGGGAACTACACCTGCTTCAAGTCTTGCCACCGCTTCCTCCAATGTCTTACATCTTTCTTCTAGTGTCATCGTGATCTCCGTCAAAATGCGTGCACTCCACTTTCTCTGCGAGTTTGAGGAGCGTATACAGGCACCCTACCCTTGAGCGGAGCACAAGGATGAAGGGCGAATTGAATCGAACCACTGTACTGGATCAGAGCCATGCTATCAACGCAAACAGAACTCACAAACGCCGTGTCCATTCTTTGCCACTGTACTTAGCGATAAACTCACTGGTCTCGTCCAATTCCGCATTCCTCCAGTTGCCTGCCGTGACGTCCAGATTGTGCTGTTCGGT
>JAADIU010000249.1 GCA_013151185.1 Planctomycetota bacterium | reverse complement strand
GGGGACGCAGGCCCTCGTGCTTGGGCGAGACTTCCACTTCGCCATAGCACGAACTGCTGCCGGAGTAGATCACCCGTCGACATTTATTGGCCTTGGCAGCCATCAACAAGTTCAGCGTTCCCGTGATGTTTGCGTGATGCGTGTCCACAGGTCGTTCGACCGAAACAGGAACGCTTGGCAGCGCTGCGACGTGGAACACGAAATCAATATCGTGGCAAGCCCGTTCGCATTCTTCCGGATGCGTCAGATCCCCTTCGACAATCTCAACTTTGTCGCCAAGGTGCGCGAGGTTTTCGCGCTTGCCGGTGGCAAAGTTATCGAACACCCGAACGCTATGGCCAAGCTCAACAAAACGGGTGGATAAGTGCGACCCAATGAACCCCGAACCACCGGTAATTAAGATATTCGATCTGGCCATGTGCTACGCTCCTGATTGGTTTCGCGACGCTCCCTTGAGCGTCAAGTCTCTGATTCATCGTCAGTGGTTGGAGGTCAAGACAGCCCCGCAAGAATCAACCGCCGCAAACATTGAGTTCGGCGCAACATAGGTCTGATAACCTTTGATGAAGACAGCTCCCTGATTAAAACAGCTCATAGAGAAGGCCATCGCCCGGTGCAAGCTCGACGGGAATGACAAGCCGATCCGTCCTCACCGGAATCACGTCGCCAAGCCCAGCGTCGGAATCGGCAGGGACGGCTACTGCCCGTACGACTGCCCCCGCGTTCAGTTCGATCGGAAGGACCACTTTACCGCGTGAAAAATCGCGGGTCGATGTGTTGGCGATCAAGAGACAACGACGCTTCCCCTTCGCCAGCAGTGTGACTTCGATATTATCCGGCAAAATTTCCGTGGGGGTTACCGGCGCGGGAACCAAACCAGCCAACACCCGGTGCCAACGCTTCGCCCGCGACGTGATCCGTTGAACCGTGGAAATGCGCTCTGGCGAGAGCGTCGCGTCTTGCGGGACCAGCCCCTCACCGTCACCCGGAAACGTCCGGAAGGCTTCAAAGATCACCCCACCGGTTTGCCCCCTTGATAGGCCACGATGGTAGTCCCGAAGCCAAGCCCGTGCGGCAGCATCGTCGCCACTGCGTGCGCTGCGGCAACTCAGGGTTTGAAAAATACGTCCGCCGGCACCCTTCCGCAGGCCACCCGAGCGTTCGGAGTTCATCGCGATGACACAGTCGAACGCGCTCACGTCGACGTTGGCAACGATGTCCGGATCAATTCGCACGCAGGACGCCAACCGCAACCGCCCAAGACGCTGCGCTTCTTTTAGCGCTCGGGCATGGGTTTCGGTATCCACGATATCCCCGAGGTAATACCCCACCACAATGGGCGACCTGGGCAGAGGTGGATCGCCACCGGACTGCGTTGCGATTTGGCTGATACCTTTGACCCTGCGAATTGCCCGAGCGTCAGGCAGGACCAACTTGAGGCCGTGTTCCGCGGCTTGTTCCAGAACCAAAGCGATCGATTCGGGGCGAAGGTGGCGGATAATCACCGTGTCCAAGTGCATCTTGCTGATGGTGGCAAGATCTCGCTCGATGACATCGAGGCCTCGCGCGGGAGACGATCGAATCGCCTTCTCCGGAGAATAGCACACACCAATGCTGCCGGAACGGTGCAATGACGCCCGCCCGGACGATACACACCCACAAAGCGTCGTAACGAGGATCAGGACCGCAGCGGCTCGCGCGGCGAACCATCCCACGCGAGCGATTCGACGGTTGACACAAACGCAGGCCGCAAGATACACTTTCCGCCCTGTGTGAGTCAGCCCGACGTGAGTCATCTGTAAACCGTTCGCCCTTGAGAGTTCTTCGTTGAAACAACCGTCCCGACATGCACTCCGACGCGGCAGCCTTGTTGGCATCACGCTGGTGTTCGCCGTTCTGATTGCGGCATGCGCTGAGCGCCGGATCGACCTTGAAGACGACGACACGCGCAGCATGGTCGCGCTACTTATGCCACAGCGCGTCAGAATTGTCGAGGCCTTCACAGGCTTTCGCAGCTTCGACGATGACGAGATCCCCGACGGTATCGAACTGCTTTTTCAACCGTTGGACACTTACGGTGACCCGGTCAAAATTGCGGGATCGGTTCGCGTCGAGTTGTTCGCCTACAAGCAGGCTTCCGGGATCACCAAGGGTCAGCGAATCTGCGAACCCTGGCAGATCGACCTGCTCACATCCGACGACCAACACCGATATTGGAACGTGATCACCGGGATGTATGAGGTGCCTTTGGAACTCCCCGCGGGCACCCAGCCGACCGGGTCCAAATACGTTCTCGCACTCACCTACAATTCGCCGCTTGGCGAGCACATGACAAGCGACTGCGAAGTCGCCCTCTCCCGCCCCGTCCAATAACACCACACCAGCCAATTGGGACCAACCCGTTGAGCCCGGCCAATTGAGCCCAGCAGGGCTGATATCCGCATTCCGAGCCCCGCCTTAAGTCCATGTGGCAAAGAAAATACTGACGGCTTTTCTTGCTTTTCAACAGCCGTTTGATACATTTTGCCCCCTCCATGTAGTGGTAGCCTCTTTCGCAAATGCTTGACCACTGATGTAGACCGGAGCAGTTGGCCGATTCTGTGCCCAGTGGTCTAAGATTTCACATGCAGCGGCATCGATGTTTGGTCGATGCTGCCGGGCCTGAGTGAATCCGGGGGCTTGAGTGAATCTGGGCAAACCGGAATAGTCGCCCGCTGTCGAGAATGAGAATTGTAGAACGTGAGTTCTCTGGAGAAGGGTCGTCTTTCTCCAGCCCGTTGGGATAGAAACGTATAGTCGAGTTTGAGCAGGTAGAAGTGGTCATGGAATATCTAAGCAACATTCGCAACATCGGAATCAGCGCCCACATCGATTCGGGAAAAACAACCCTCACCGAACGCATTCTGTTTTACGCTGGGAAGATCCACCGTATTCAGGAAGTGAAGGGCAAAGACGGTGGTGCGACCATGGACCACATGGAACTCGAAAAAGAGCGCGGTATCACCATCACGTCCGCCGCAACAACTGTCCATTGGGGCAACAAGCAAGTCAACATCATCGACACGCCCGGCCACGTGGACTTCACGATTGAGGTGGAACGATCGCTGCGTGTTCTGGATGGCGCGGTGTTGGTGCTTTGCGCGGTTGGCGGTGTGCAGTCGCAATCGATCACCGTTGACCGCCAGATGAAGCGCTACCGTGTTCCGCGCATCGCCTTCATCAACAAGATGGATCGTGTGGGTGCCGACCCGGCTCAGGTGGTTTCGGAACTCGAATCGAAACTGGGCTTGGTTGCGGTACCGTTGCAACTTCCCGTTGGCGCCGGCGACAGAAGGCATCATCGATTTGGTCGAGATGAGGTTGATCACGTTTGATGGCGACAACGGTGAGAACGTCGTGTATGGCGACATCCCCGCCGATCACAAAGAAGAAGCCGACCGCGCCCGTCATGGAATGCTCGACACGCTGAGCCTTTACGACGACGCGCTCATGGAATACATGCTTGAAGAAGAGGAACCTTCGACTGAGTTGATTCAGGATGCGATCCGCCGGACCACCATCGCGCGCGAAGTCGTCCCTGTTCTATTGGGCACAGCCTATCGCAACAAAGGCGTCCAACCGCTTCTCGACGCGGTTTCCAGATACCTGCCCAGCCCGCTCGATCGCGTGGCGTATGCGGCAGACAATCAGAACGAAGGCGCTGAAATCGCCATCACAGCCGACCCAGACGGTCCATTGGTTGCCATGGGATTCAAAATTGTGGACGAGCAGTTCGGCCAAGTGACCTACACAAGAATCTACCAGGGCATCCTTAAAAAAGGCAGCAAATACAGAAACACGCGATCCGGTAAGACGGAGCGCGTCGGACGTATCTTGCGCATGCACGCGGACGATCGCGAAGACCTCGAAGAAGCCCGCACCGGTGACATCGTCGCCGTGATGGGTGTTGATTGCGCGTCGGGTGATACCTTTTGTGATGCGTCCGTCAACGTGTCGCTCGAAAGCATCCACGCAGCCGAGCCCGTAATCTCGCTCGCAATTCGTCCGGCAAAAAGTGCCGACCGCGACAGGATGTCGAAGGCACTCAACCGATTTATGAAAGAAGACCCGACGTTCCACATTCGCTTCGATGATGAAAGCGGTGACACGATCATTTCCGGGATGGGCGAACTGCACCTGGAAGTATACGTCGAACGCGCGAAGCGTGAATACAAATGCGAACTCGAAGTGGACCGACCGAAAGTCAGCTATCGCGAGGCACCCACAAGGACCGTCGACTACAACTACAAGCACAAAAAGCAGACGGGTGGATCGGGTCAGTACGCACACGTTGTCGGCCAACTGATTCCGCTTGATGACGCCGAAAAGGAAGACTACATCTTCGAGAACAAAGTGACGGGTGGGCGCATCCCGACCGACTACATTCCATCGGTCGACAAGGGTTTCCAGATGGCCCGCGCCAAGGGACCGCTCGCGGGTTTTGAAATCGTCAAAGTCAAAATGCTGCTCGAAGATGGCAGTTCCCACGCGGTGGACTCGTCCGACATGGCATTTCAGATTTGTGCCCGGGACGCATTCCGCGAAACATTCATGCGAGCCAGACCCGTTCTGCTCGAACCGATCATGAAGGTGGAAATCGAAACACCGAATAGTTTCCAAGGTCCTGTCGCGGGTGATGTGTCATCCCGTCGAGGCATGATCGTCGGCACAGAGGTCAAACCGCAGATGGCCATCATCACAGCCGAGGTTCCGCTCGGCAGCATGTTTGGTTACTCAACGGACCTCCGATCGATGACGCAGGGGCAGGCAACCTTCAGCATGGAATTCCTGACGTATCGCCAAGTCCCAGGAAACGTGCAGGAAGATATCCTCACCAACATCCGCAAGGAAAAGGCGAAGGAAACCAAGTAGGGCAATTCGCAGATAGGGCACAAGTAGCATCGGCTGGCGAAGAACCCCGTAGGGTGCGTCCCGGACGCACCGAATAAGCACATCGGCGCATCCAAGCAAGGTGCGCCTGGCAATCGCCCAACCGCCCGAAAAAAGGCGAAGCGGAGACTCGCCCAACCCAGCCCGTCCGAGGAGCAGTCAATTGGACACTATCGAAAACAACCTCGAACCAGCCCCACCGAAGGACCTTCCGTCCTCAGCGCTCGATTTCTGGGCGGAACCGGATGAACTGCACGAACTCGCCGACTCCCAACCGACTTCCACCAACGATGTCCTGGGCACCCTGGGCCCCCCTCCGTTCCCAAAGACAGGTTTCCCCTTCATCGGGTTCCTAGCCACGGTGTACGACCACGTTGCCACGCAAGTGGGCGAACACGAGTGTTCCGACTCATAGGCTTCGCTGGGGCTGGCGATCTGGGTCTTAAAGCGGCTCGGGTGCTTTTTCAGTGGTGGTAAAGCCGCTTTTGCCATCCGTGAATTCTCGTTGACCGATCCTGTTCTTCCTTGCTTTTGAACCGATTTTCGCTAACTTGAAGGCTCATGGATGTCCGACGGTGTGGTTACGCAAGGAGGCGGACCGATGCCAAAATCGAAATCTGGGCCTTCGTTGTTTGAACTCTACAACAAGAGGCAGGGTGACAAGACAAGCGAGGAACGCGTGACGTCGAAGCGGTCGCCCATTGGCGAATCGGCATCGGCGTTTCGGGCGACCTTGGCGAATCTGGCTCGCACGATCAACCGCGATCAGCCGTCGCCACAGTCGGAGAAATCGCCCAACAAAACGTCGGCGGGCTCTTCGGTCGGAATCGATCGGGGCTGCCTGCACGTCAGCCTCACGAGTCGCATGTCGGGAGTTCTGCTGGCGCTGCTGCTTGTGTGCGTCATCGGCGTATTTTCGATGGGGCAGTGGGTCGGCCACAAGTACGGACTGGCCGACGGCAGAAAGCAGGCCCGCCTCAGTATTCAAGGCGGGGTCGACAACGACATTGCAACGGCGCGCGAAAGCCAACCCGTTGAGAATCTCTTTGCCGGTATCGGGCCTTCACCGGTCACGTCGCCTGCAAAAGCGAAGACCCAAAAGCGCGGCTCAGCCGCGCAGCGACGAGATGCCGGACGGACTCAGCGGCGATCGCCCAAGAGCAGTACGGGAAGTGCAAAGAAGCCCGTCAGTCTGATCGCCAAGCAGCCGAAGTCCCACGCGTCGCGACAGGCCAAGTCGCGGGTAACATGGGTCAAAGGGCTGACGTACGTTGTGGTTCAAAGTTTTCGCAGCGATGCAGCGAAGGACGCCGAAAAGGCAAGGGCGTTTCTCGCAAAGCAGGGTGTCGATTCGGAAATCGTTGCACGGGCCAACCGACCGATCTGGCTGATTGCGACGCAGGGCTTTAACCGCAAGAACAAAACACAGAGGGACTTAGCCGACCGGTTCCTAAAGAGAATACGGACCATTGGAAAAGCGTATTCAAAAGCGGGCGGCAGATACAAACTTGAAGGTTACCTGGCCACTCTCAAGAAGGAATCTTGGTAAGAGTTCCGGGTTGTCTTCACATTCGTCAAAACGGCGACCGTCAAGACGAGAATCGTCAGAACGGTGGCTGTAAGGAGTCGCAACACCATGTCCTTGGACAAATCACTGAAAACCAGCGCAAGCCTCTCGCGTCATCGCAACGTCTTGCGCCGACACGAACGCATCGAAGTTCTCAAGGACGAAGAGCGGTGGCAGGAAGAACAAAAGCCTGTGGGCCTACCGAAAGTCGCCCACCGAAAAGTGGTCGTCGGCGGTAAGGAAAAGAAAGGCCCGAAGAAGGAAGAGGATGCCGCCACAGAATCAACTGGCGACAGCAAATAACCTCTCGCTTGCAACCTCTCGCCTGCCAACCGCCGGGCCTCGGTTGTGGAACAGGCCCGAACTTCTGGTGATGCACTCTGGTCTGTCCAAAAAGGCCACACTGAAATAACAAATCAGCCGCCCCGTCGTCGTTCAAACGATGGCCGGGCGGCTTTTTCTATTCTCTCACTGCCGGAATCCTCTTGCTCGCCGAGCGAATGCTCCATCTTCTCCCTACTCACTGTTGGCGGGGCCCGAAACAAGAACCGGCCTCTTTTGGATGGCGACATCCACTTCGGCCATGGTCAGCCAAACCGAGTGGACTTTCCCATTGTCGAAGATCAGTGCCGGACACCCATCCCCGCCTGGGAAGATCAAGCCGCGCCTCGCACCGATGACGAGCACGAAGGGTTGCTCCAAAGATTGAAGCCGCTCAAGTTCGTCAACCGAAGGGTAGGCCAATCGCAAGGACGCAGCCTCCACATCCGAACCATCCAGCAGGGTCGCAGGCAGCAAATGTTTCTCGTCGAGGATGACCTGCAACTTTGTTTCAACCGCCCGAGCCCACTGCATACCGCTGTCCTTCCGTGCGGAGTCGCGCTGGCGGATGACGAGCATGCAAAAAACAAGTGATGAGAAACAGAGTAGAAACGCCGTCCACTTCATCCGACGCCCAACGCGGCGGCGCGGTTTGGCTTGGACTTGTTCGGGAACCGTGGTCATCTGAATCGGACTCTCCTAACCATCACCAAGCCACTTCGCTGGAGAAGCGAGTAGGGTCCACTGTGCGGACCATCTCTCAGTTTGTATCGAACACTGTCCCTGTGACGGTCCGCACAGCGGACCCTACCAAAAGCCTCGAACGCAACAGTGACACGACGAGGGGAGTGGAAGTGAAGACCATGCCCGATCCTTTTTGCTCCACACCACCAGATGGTTCTGGCAGGAACGACTCGGGGGGAAGCCTCGGCTACAAGACACAGGCGCACTACACAAGACAGACTGCAGGACTAAAGATCGTCATCGTCGAATGGATCGATGGCGGTCTGATCGGCGCTGGATGCAAGTGCTTCGAGAGCACTGATGGGATCGAGTTCGTCATCGATGGCGGCATCGACGGCAGACGATGCGCCTTGTTTTTCGGGTACTGCGCTGGCGGCTTCGTGGCGCTTGAGTTTGGTCTTGACCGGTCGCAAGTCAGAGGGTTCACCGTTGATTTGAAGTGTGAAGACAACAGGGCCAATGACCACATGGTCGCCCGCAGCGAGGCTGGATGTCTTGACGCGTTTGTTGTTGACGAAGGTACCGTTGGAACTGCCCAGATCTTTCACCGAGATTTTGTTTCCATCGATTGTAAATTCGGCGTGACGGCGCGATACCTCGGTGACGGGGATGCGGATATCGCAATCGTTCTTTCGCCCGACGCAGGTGAGCTTCGGGTTCAACGGAAAATCACGACGCTCGCCATCGGAACGAAACATGACCAGATTGGCTTCGATCATGCTGTGCTACCTCGGTGCAAAACCCCCAAGAAACTCAACCAAACCCGACCCAAAACTCGCCCAATTCAAATCGAACTTGCGGCGCGACCATCGTACGTTCCCCCAGTGTAAGCCCAAGGGAGACGCACCGCCAACCGCCGAACCTTGATTCGGTCGTGTTCAAAGGGCGATGCGGGCGAAGGAACTCGCAGGTCCACCCCGAACCGAATCAATCTGGGCGGTCTACAATGTCCCTAGCCGACGACCCTCGCAATCGACTATAACCCATTGCAGGAACAGGTGCAATGGGTTTTGAGCACCACTGAAACAGGCGGTTTGCACATGATAAAACGCGAAAACCAAGGTGGTTTCGACACCGGCATGGGCCTCTATCTGCATTGGCCGTTTTGCGAGACAAAATGCGGATACTGCGATTTCTATTCAGTACCGCTGAATGGACGCGACGTTCTCCCGCTGCTCGATGCCGTTGCGACCGAACTTCAAACCCGAACCGCAACAATTGACCAGCCCATCGACACCGTCTTCTGGGGCGGGGGAACACCCACGACCCTCTCGCACAACGAACTCGCCGTCATGCTTGGACACATTCAATCGACGATCGAAAATCATCCGGTTCGCGAGTTCACCATCGAAGCCAACCCTGCGACGCTCGACGATCAAAAAGCGGCTGTTCTTGTCGACTTTGGAGTCACCCGTGTTTCAATCGGGGCGCAGTCCTTTCACCCATCCGAACTGACCTCGCTCGAACGGCTTCACGAACCCCGCCATATCGCAGAGGCGGTCGCGACGATTCGCCAGGCAGGCATCCGCAACTACAACATCGATCTGATATTCGGAATCGGCGGACAAACGCTCGACAGTTGGAAGCGATCGCTCGCCCTCGCAGTCGATCTTGAAGCGAACCATCTTGCTTGCTACGGGCTCACCTACGAAACCGGCACCGCTTTGACGAAGCAGTTGAAGCGCGGTTTGATCACCGCGTGTGACGAACAATTGGAAGCCGACATGCTGTTGACGGCAAAGGACTTCCTCGAACGGCACGGATATGAACACTACGAGATATCCAACTTCGCCAAGCCGGGGTACCGATGCGAGCATAATTTGATCTACTGGCATAACGGTTCGTACATCGGCGTAGGGCCGTCAGCGGCTGGCTGCTTTGGTGGCGTTCGGTACAAGAATATCGCCGACATCAACGAATACGTCAGACTCACTGCCAACGGAAACGATGCGACCCAATTTCAGGAAACAATCAACCCCGCAATACGCGCACTGGAAGCGCTGATGATGCGGATGCGGCTGATCGACGGACTCGATCTCGATGCGTTCACCCGAAGCACAGGCGTCCCACTGCTCGAACAGTGTCGCGGTGCCATCGCACGCCTGACCCAAAGCGAACTCATTGAGCACGACCAGCGTACCCTGCGCATGACGCGCAAAGGCCTATTGATGGCCGACACCGTGATCCGCGAATTGGCATCGGAAATTGACACGCGATCAACCGTCCCCTTGCAGGTCATCGCGGATCGGCAGTCCCATCGCACCGCACCAACCTAACGCACGGATCAAATTGCCAACACAAAGGCACAACCCTAAAATCATCCGCAGCCGTACACTTGGGACAATGCGGTATGCTTGGGAAAACACTGTGCCCAAGGCAACACCGCGCAGGAGAACGCAACATCATGCTCTTTCAGCCACCCATCGCGGCGAGTTATTCGACATTGTCGATCGACGAGATCGGCGTGCAGATCCGCAAGCACAAACAGAATCTGGGTGAGCGCCTGGTCATTCTGGGCCACCATTATCAACAGGACGACGTACTCGCCTTCGCCGACTTCACAGGTGACAGTCTCAAACTTTCGCAAATTGCAGCCCGACAGCGCAGCGCCGAATTCGTTGTGTTCTGCGGTGTGCATTTCATGGCCGAGTCTGCCGACATCCTCACCGATGATTCCGTCCGGGTGATTCTGCCTGATTTGTCGGCTGGCTGTTCGATGGCAGACATGGCCGCCCTCGATCAACTGGAGGACGCATGGGCTTTTCTGAGCGAATCATCTGAGGGAACAGTCATCCCCATCACCTATGTGAACTCGGCTGCTTCGATCAAAGCGTTCTGCGGTGAACATGGCGGTGCCTGTTGCACGAGCAGTAACGCAGCGATGGTTTTGCAGTGGGCGTTCGATCAGGGTGACAAAGTCATCTTCCTGCCCGATCAACACTTGGGGCGAAACACGGCGTATGCGATGGGTCACCCGCTCGACGCGATGGTCGTTTTCGATCCCAAGGAACCGAACGGCGGACTGACTGCGTCGCAAGCGAATGACGCAAAGGTTATCCTCTGGAAGGGGCATTGCAGCGTACACCAGTTGTTCAATGCAGCACAGTGCGACACAATTCGCGAGCAAGACCCAGATCGAAAAATACTCGTCCACCCAGAGTGCAATTGGGACGTGGTTCAAAAAGCCGACCTCACGGGCAGTACTGAGTTCATCATCAATACGATTCAAGACGCCCCGAAGCACAGCAAATGGGCGATCGGCACCGAGGTCCACCTGGTGAATCGGTTGGCAAAGACGCACACCGACAAGGACGTGCAATCGCTCGCGACTATTCAATGCCTGTGTACCACGATGTACCGCATCAGCCCGACGCAGTTGTTGTGGAGCCTCGACGAGTTGGCCAGCGGAAACGTGGCCAATCAAATCAGCGTAACGCCCGACGTGAAGCGATGGGCTGTCGTCGCCCTGGAACGAATGCTGGACAACGTAGCCGCTGCTCCGGTGGCTTCTGCCCAATCAGTCGATTGACGGGTGTCTGCCTGGGCGAACTCGGTCTGCCCAAGCGAATGGTGACAGCGATAGAAACGATAGAGAATCGACTCGCCCCCACGGCGCGGGCGGTTATAATGTCGCGATGGAAAAGGACATCGACAGGATTCTGTTCACCGACCGCGAGTTGATCGAGCGGGTCAAAGAATTGGCGGCGCAGATTGCCGCATGTTACCCGGATGAGGACACCGGCTTGATTCTCGTGCCGATTCTGTCGGGGTCGATCATTTTTCTGGCGGATCTCATCCGTCACCTGCC
>JAADIU010000207.1:12584-13999 GCA_013151185.1 Planctomycetota bacterium | reverse complement strand
TTCCCGAATTGACAAAGCGAACCATCTCGACCGACGGAATGCGCCCCACCACTTCCTTCGCAAGATCAACCTCCAGCGAACAAGGAACGCCAAAACTGAGGCCCTGCGAAATCGCCTCGTCGACGGCAGCGATGACAGCCGGGTGGCGATGCCCGAGAATCATCGGGCCCCACGATCCGATGTAGTCGATGTACTTTCGCCCATCGACATCGAACAGATGGCATCCTTCGGCGCGGGTGATGAACCGTGGCGTGCCTCCGACCGCGTTGAACGCGCGAACCGGTGAGTTCACCCCTCCCGGCAAAACCGTTCTTGCTTCGTCAAAGAGAGACTGAGAGTTCGACATGAAAATCCGTATCCGTTGAAGTAAGAGCGACCTACGAATCGCCCAGCCATTGCGCGGCTTGGGTGGCCCAGTAGGTAATGATCATATCCGCTCCGGCACGTTTGATACCAATCAACGATTCCAGGATCGCCGCCTTGCGATCAATCCAACCGTTTTGGCTGGCGGCTTGGATCATTGCGTATTCACCGCTGACTTGATATGCCGCCAGCGGAACCTCTGGGAATTTCGCCTTCACCTTCGCGATCACATCGAGATAGGGCATACCCGGTTTGACCATGAGCATGTCAGCCCCTTCCTGCAAATCCAGCTCGGCTTCTGCGACGGCTTGGGCTGCGTTGGCGGGGTCCATTTGGTAGGTTCGCCGATCCGAAAACTGCGGTGCGCAATCTGCCGCTTCTCTGAATGGGCCATAAAACGACGAAGCGTATTTCACCGCGTACGAAAGAATCCCGGTCTGTTCCAATCGTGCGTCATCAAGCCCGCTACGAATCGCACCGACCATGCCATCCATCATCGCGCTCGGTGCAACCCAACCTGCGCCGGCTTCTGCGTGGGCGACTGCGATTTCTGACAAACGTTCGATCGAAGCGTCATTGTCGATCTGCTCACCTTCAACAATCCCGCAGTGGCCGTGGTCGGTGAAACTGCACAGGCAAACGTCGGAGATTACGACGAGGTCGGATTCGGCATCGAGGCACGCGCGAATCGCGCGCGGGACGATGCCGTTTTTGGCGGCTGCAATTTTTCCGAATGGGTCCTTCGTTTTGGGAATTCCGAAGAGTAGAACCGCTCCAACACCACTTTCCACGATCCGATGCACCGCCCCACCCAGCGTCGAAAGCGTGTGTCGCTCGACGCCCGGCATCGATTCGATTGGACCCGCGTCTGCTTCGTTCTCCACGATAAATAGCGGTTGAATGAAGTCGTGGGATGAGAGTTTCGTTTCGCGCACCAAGTTGCGCACACCGGAACCCGATCGCAATCTGCGAAGCCGTCGCGTCAATCGACCGGACGAATCGCTCATGCCATGACCCATTCCATGAAATACTCTTCGAGCGCGTCGACAAAA
>JAADIU010000207.1:0-12546 GCA_013151185.1 Planctomycetota bacterium | reverse complement strand
CCCATTCGCTGAGCAGCATCGGAGGTTGTTTCGCCGATACATGCAACAACCCGTCCCTGAGTGTCAATACCAGATGCGACCGCACACTCGACGGCTGACGGGCTGGCGAACAGAATTGCGTCCGCCGAGTCGTTGATCTCGACAACCTGACCGGGCGACGGTGGAACGGCTATCGTTCGGTAAGCAACGACGTCAACCACCTCCATTCCGGCGCGCCGAAGTCCACTCGTCAACGCAGGAAGCCCCCGATCAGATCGGGGCAGCAACACGCACCGCCCTTGAGAATCCGACGCCTCCAGGATCGCGCTTGCAAGCCCACTTCCGGTCTCATCGTTTGGAATCACATCCGCCCGCAACCCGTGCTTCAACAATTCGCGAGCCGATCTCGAACCCACGGCTGCGATGCGACAACCCGAAAGTGCGCGTGCATCGAGATTCAATGCGTGCAATCGCTTGAAGAATCCGCGTATCCCATTCGCCGACGAAAAAACCAGCCAACCGAATTCATCTAGCCTCTGCAACTCTTCGTCCAGCGCGGGCAATTTCGGTGGAAACTCGATGCGAATCAACGGGCATCGAATCGCCTCCGCGCCGCGAGATGATAGTTCCTCGGACAAGCGCGTACACAAAGCTGGCGTTCCCGTCACCACGACCTTCAATCCCAAGAGAGGCGGTAGGACCAGTTCCGGCGGGAGTGACGGCGTGGAAGCCACCTTCCCGATAACGATCACCATGGGAGCCTGCATCTGCATTTTTTCGACGCGATCGGCGATGTCGTCTAAGCATCCCCGACATTCGCGCTGCTGCGGGGTGGTTGCACGCTCGATGCACAGGATAGCCTCTTTGGAACTTCGCCCCGCATCGATCAAACCGCGACAGATGGTGGCAAGTTCTCGACGCCCCATCAGAACGATGAGCGTATCAACACCGGCGAGGAGTTTGAAATCCATCGCGGATGATCCGGAATTCACGCAATCGCGACCCGTCACGACCGTAAACGATCTGGAAATGCCACGTTGTGTCACTTGAATGCCAAGCGATGCAGGTGCAGCCAGTGCGCTGCTGACTCCGGGTACGATCACGCAGCGTACCCCGTGGGCCAGGCACGCTGATCGCTCCTCTGCAACACGCCCGAATACGCCTGGGTCACCTCCTTTTAACCGAACGACGCACCGACCCAAGCGGGCGTGTTCGATGAGCAGGTCGTTGATCCGATCCTGACCCTTGCCACGTTCGGTCGCAGATTTGCCGCCTCCGATGATCAATGCGTCCTGCCGACAAAGCCCCAGCAAGCCCACCGGTGCCAATCGATCGTAGATGACGACGTCCGCACGCTGGAGAAGCTGGCGGCCTCGAATCGTGATCAGCCCCGGATCGCCCGGACCACCACCCACCAAATAAACGATGCCCTTGGAACTCAACGAACCAACTCCTCAGTTTGTTTTGTGACGGGATGGTTCAACTGCGACAACGTCTCCGCTAACACATCGGTCGCAAGAGCGCCCCGCACGCTTACGTCGCGGGAATGCCCCGATTCTCGCTCGATGAGCCGGACTTTCAATTGAATGTTCGCGCCGAGCATTTCCGCATAAGCAGCCACCAATATTTCCGGCTTCTTGGCAAAAGCCCGTTGCACATCCAGTTCAAGCTGCGTGCAGGTGCGCGTTTCCGCATGATCAAGATGCCGCACCAACTCAGCCGTCTCCGTATCGTCCACGCGAATCAGCACTGCGAGTGCGGCTTGTGCTGGCGCGGGCAAGAATTCATCGATCTCGAAAATCTGTGCTGCTTCCGACACCATGTGCAAACGCTCGAGACCCGCGACAGCCAACACCGCAGCACCCAACTCGCCCGAGCGGACACGTCGCACACGATCGTCCACCGGCCCGCGCAATGGTACAATTCGTAAATCGTCGCGCAATCTTCGCACCTGCGCCGCCCGCCGCGAACTGCTTGTGCCAACCGTCGTGTTGGGTGCAAGGTCTGCAAGCGACACACCACCATGCGTCACGATGCACTCGCGGGCATCACCGCGCGGCAACACTGCGCCCACGCGAAGACCGGGGAGTGTGCGCAGCGGAAGATCTTTTTGCGAATGCACAGCCAGATCGATGCGACCTGCCAAGAGCGCCGCGTCGATCTCGTCGGTGAAAGGCCCCGAAGATGGCAACTGCTCGATCGGACGCGATTGATCACGATCGCCCGAGGTGGTGAACCGTTCGAGTTCAACGTCGCATCGCATAGCCAACATTTGTGCAACGTGCTCCGCCTGCCAAAGCGCCATCTTGCTTGATCGCGTGCCCAACCTGATTCGCCGCCGAACGGAAGCAATCTGTGGCGCGGGCCAAACCTGCGAATTCGCAAGTTCTTCGATGATGTCCGCGACCTGCGGATCGTGACCCACCGGGCGATCGAGCACAACGCAACGATCACCCTTTCGCTTGCAGACGGCGGCATCACCAGTGATCGCCTCGAACCCGAGCGACCTCGGCAGGTCGACGAGCGTGTGCAACCCCTCGCTCATGAAAAAAGGAATGACGAGCAGATCACCCGACGATGACTCTTCCACAACAGAATCGAGAGATGGGTCGTCATCAATGAATGCAGCGTGAAATGTCATCCGGAACAAATGTTTTTGGAGTCGCACCGTCAAGGTTTCTGTGGTTTCACGCGACGCCCGATGACGGGGCGTACCATGCCCGACCAACACGACCGTCAACGCGCGCTCGCGCAGATTGTGCGTTTGAATCAACACACGAACCCGCTCGCCTATCAACGTTTCCATACGCGGATGCGCACCCACGGGCAGGGTGATCCTGACCATGTTTGCATCGAACCGATCGCTCTTGCGGAGTTCGCGCGGTAACACATCGTCGCAGTAGTACCCTCGGCTTGCCATCATCGGTACCACGACAACGCGCCCCGCCGGAAGTTGATCGAGCGCATCGCGAAAGAGAGGTTCGCCTTGGTGAAACGCTGCGACGACTCGCGCGAACCTTCCACCGTTCTGCATTTGCATTGCCAACCGATTCACGCGGTCGTTGACGCGTACGCATGGGAACCGTGTGCGGCTAAGACGAGTGAAGACGCCATTACGCAGCCACCTGCGCTTTGGCCCGCATGATTTTTGCGTGCAGTGCTTGCGTCGAACGCGACGGTGGCAGATCCGCATCGCGAACCAAACGTTCGATGAGCCTTGCGGCTTTTCGATTTTGGGTCCATTGATCGAGGCGCGACAGTTCTTCAATTACAACGCGATTCGCAGAAGCAAGCTCTACCGTGGGCGCGGATCGTGTGAGATCGTCAAGCCGAGTAAGGGATACACGCGCGATGGCCCCGACAGATTCGTCTATGTTTTGCGGGTATCCGAGGTCGATCACGCATGTAAGCCGCCCGAAACTTTCCGCAAAGTGCGTAGCACGCAGTATGGGGTTTGCAGTCCGACAGCACGCGATCACCGCATCGAGACCCGGAGCAGTGCGCGCCCAATCATCGAGACCGTATACAGGTGAACCCTGCATTGTGCGAATCTGTTTCGCCCGTTCGGATGATCGACTAAACACCGTGAGGCTCGTTGTGCCCTGCTTCGTCAACGCGGCGACCGTCTCCCTCGCCAATTCGCCGGTGCCAACAATACCGATTCGTTTTCCAGACAAACTACCAAGGTCTGATTCCAAACGCTGGAGCGCCAACGTGACCACCGATTCGCTCTTGGCGTTGAGACGGGTTTCTCCACGGACGCGACGACCCGTTCGCAGCGCGGTCCGAAACAACGCGGCTAGCATGTGCCCGACATTCTCACGAAGTTGGGCGTCGCGAAACGCCCTTCTGATCTGGCCCAGGACGTGGGGCTCGCCGACGACACGCGACTCCAACCCAGCCGCGACCCGAAGCAAATGCCGCACTGCATCTCGTCCGTGCAACTCCCGACCACGCTTTGCTCCGAATCGTGTACGCATTCGTGACAGTTCGCTGCGCTCCTGCGGAAAGTAACCGTACACTTCAAAGCGTTCGCAGGTATCCACAACGACGCACCCGCGCACGATGGATTGCACCTTTCGCTCATCGACCACTTGCGGCCGGTCAAGCCGCATACAAACGAATCCGTCCATCAAAGTTTCACCTCCAACGGAACCAATGCTTGGGTCGGCTGCTCTGCGCCGGTTACTGTCTGCCGTGGATTATTGCGACCGATTTGCTGCTGATAAAAATCGCCAAAACCCTGCTTCGGCTTTCGATTTTTGGACCAACTCGCAAGCAAAGGCCGCAGCGTGTCCACCAAATCATTCTCGGGAATGTCAGCCGCGTAAAGGTCGGCCAATCGCGTGCCCGAACGATCACCACCGACGAAAATGTGGTACGCACCCGGAGTCCGACCGACAAACGCAATGTCGGCAGTGTAGGGTCGGGCGCAACCATTTGGGCAACCCGTCATGCGAATGGTAATCGGTTCGTCCTGTAGATTCAGGTTCGCCAACTCAATTTCCATGCGATCGAGCACGCTGGGCATGAACCGTTCGGCTTCGGTGATCGCCAACCCGCACGTCGGCAGCGCAGGGCACGCCATCGACAATCGCCGTGCGTTGGAAAGACCTTGCGTATGCTCGACACCATGCTCCTGAAGAAGGCGCTCGACCCCCTCGATTGACGATTCACGCAAATCGGTCAGCAGCACGTTTTGATTCGGCGTCAATACGATCCCGGGTTTGTGCGTACGAACAATTTCGCGCAGCGCCGACTTCAACTTGGCGTTGTCGCGATCCGTGATGCGTCCGTTTTCGATAAACACCCCGTAGAAAAACGTGTCGTCGTCCTGAGCGTGTTTCCCGATATAGTCGTGATAACCTGGAACATCCGTCGGAATCAATTCGCGAAGCGCAAAGCTAACACGCGAGGCAAACTCGCTGCGAAACCGATCCATGCCCCAATCTTCGATGAGGTACTTGAGTCGCGCGTGGCGTCGGTCGGCGCGATTGCCGTGGTCGCGGAAAATCGCTGCGACGGTGCGCACCGTTTCCAGAACATGATCGGGTTCAACAAAACCGAGCGGGGACGCGATGCGTGCGAAGGTGTCGGCTTTCTTATGGGTCATGCCCATTCCACCACCGACCAACACGTTGAAACCGGTGACGCGCGTCCCATCCAAAATCGCCACCAAACCGCAGTCATACGAATAGACGTCGATGCTGTTGTCGCCCGCGTGCGTGATTCCCGTTTTGAATTTGCGCGGCAGATAGTTTTCGCCGTAGAAGGGTTCCTCGTCCTGCGTCGACAGATGCCGTTCGCCGTCGAGCCAGATCTCGTGATAGGCTCCGGTGCTCGGCTGAAGTTCCGCTGCGATTTCCCGCGTTAACCGCCGAATGAATTGATGGGCTTCATTTTTCAGTGGTGCGGGGCAGGCCATGACGTTTCGCTGCACGTCCCCACATGCCGCGAGGGTGCTGACGAGCGCCGCATTCATCGCCGCAATGTGCTGCTTGAGATTTGCCTTGAGAACACCGTGAAATTGAATCGACTGGCGCGTTGTGACTCGCAACGATCCACCGCCATACTCATCTGCGAGTCGGTCGAGGGCGAGGTACTGATCGGCTGTGAGGATACCGCCCGGAATCGTTGCCCGCACCATAAACGAATACGCCTTCTCCAAGCCTGCCGCCCGCAACGCTCGCCTTTTTTCGCGATCGTCTTGCTGGTACGTCCCGTGAAATTTTAGCAGTTGAATATCCGACTCATCGAATCTTGGTGTGTCTTCCTGCAACGATTCCCCGATCGTGCCACGCAGTTGATCGCTGCTCTCCTTGAAGCCTTCCACCTTTGATTTTTTTGGCTTCTTCGGATCAGACATTTAAGTACCGTTTCCAACAATGTTGTTTCTGTTTGCGCACCCATGTAGGGTGCTCCCGAACAGAAACTTATTCGGTGCGTCCGGGACGCACCCTACCACTACCACGGATATCGCGCGGGAACGGCACCGGATTCCGTTGCACTAGATTCCGTCACCGTGCAGCCCGCACTCGGTTTTGTTTAATTCTTTCCAACGTCCCGATCGGGAATAGTCCCCGGGTTTTGATCCTTCCACCGGGGTGGTGCAATGCGTGCATCCCACGGTCGGGTAGCCCTCTTCGTGCAGCTTGTTGTACGGTACTTTGTGTTCCTGAATGTACGACCAGATTTCGGACCGTTCCCATTTCGCAAGCGGGCTCACCTTGAGCAGTTGATACTGCCAGTCCCATTCAATCACGCGCAGGTTCGCCCGGGTGATCGATTGACTTCGTCGAAGGGCGGTGACCCAAACATCAATCTCCAAAAGCGTCTGGTGCATGGGCTCGACCTTGCGGAGTTTGCAGCACAAGTCGGGATTCGTTTTCCACAGTTCTTCGCCGTGTTGTTTCGCCTGCTCTTCGGGTGTCAGCGATGTTCCCCGGTTGACGAACTCGACGTGCGGATAGCGCGTGACCATTTCATCGCGTAACGTGTATGTTTCCGGGAAAAAGAACATCGTATCGAGGTACACCACAGTGAAGGGCTTACCCAGCGATGCGAACATATCGATCAAAGCGCATCCTTCCATGCCAAAGGATGTCGTCATCGCCAATCGCTGGTTCTTGAAATGATCCATCGTCCAACCGATCAGGTCGGGCGTCGGACTGTCTTCGTGAATTCGGTCGCCACTCGTCTTTGAAACCACGTTGAGTTCCATGGTCGTCGACTCCCTCTTGCCCGGTTTCGGCGATCTCCCGCCTCGATCCTGCGCCCGGACTCTTAAACATCCACACAAATAGTAGATTCCGCCTACGAAAAAAGCCCGCTGATTTGAAACCGGCGAGCCTTGAACACCAAACAAAACTGTTTCAAATCCCGTCAGGGTGACCCGCCGCCCGTATCCGCGCAGCCTGTAGCGCTGTGCCAACAACACATACACAACATGCGCGCGCCCGCGTCATCCGATCGGTCCTGCCTGTATTGTTTGACGACCCTATTCATTTCAAAGGCGATTCTAGGACGGCGCCCCATTGGCGTCAAACAAATGTTGACCAACGTGGTTCAAACGTGACGGGATCGCCAAGCGGACAAATCAGCGAGCTCAACGAATGCCAACGGGCGCGTGGGGTTTGTTTTGCCGGAGGCCATACGCCCCCTCGCCCTCGAGCGCCCACCAACTGACGATATCTCGACACGCGCGTGCGCGCATGGAAACATCGAATTCGTCGGTCAAACCAAAACCGATTCCGGTCGCGCGCTGAATGCCCCGAATGGATGTATCCAGAAGAGGTGGCGGTGCGTGTTGGGGCGGACCATCGGATAGCAAAGGCATCCACTCATTCGACAAAACTTTGATCACCGCGACATGCACGGGAACACCAAGAATGGCCTGCCGCTCGTCGGCAGCTCGAAGGGCATCGACGATCACCTGCAACCTATCCGCCGATTCGCGATCGTGCGTGCCTGCGGTGGCTTCAACCATTCCTCTCAACAATTCAAAATCACGCGAGTCGCCAAAGTGCGCGATGAGACGAATGATCTTTCGATCCACCGTTCCACCCTTCGCCACCAACCGATGAATAAAGTCGAGGGGTTCGCGGGAACCGGCTCGCATCATGCGGCCTGCCATCGCGGCATCGATGCTGTCATCGGTTCGGTAGCTTTTTTGCAGGTACGACAGAGCGGCAGGGAAGTCTTTCCGCGCGATCAGGGTATCGACCATGTTGATGCGGAGTTTCTTGGGTCCGTGCTCGATCTGCCAAAGGACCGCATCGGTCCTGGACAACGACTTCGTCGCCGCCCACCAATCGCGGATCATCTGAATTAATTCCGCCCGCTCATTCGCTGGCCATTGCGAGATGAGCGGAAGGTCGCCGCGGCGCTGCTTAAACGTACACCCGGAAATACCTTCGATCAAACCCAACGCAACGTCGCACACGCGGATCACGAACGGCTCGATGAACCCATCGTCCGATCGGCCTGCGCCCCGGGTCGCGCGCACGTCATCAAGAAGGTCGATCAACGGCTCGATCGCCAATCGCCCGCGCGTGTACAAAACGTGTGCAGGGTCGGACGGGATCGACACGCGCCGTTCGAGGTAATACTCCCACACGAATTGACTAACCGAATCGTAGTATTGGTTGGGGATGAGGACCAGGCGGTAATCCAACTTTGCAAGATGGATCGCTGCGATCAACTCGGTGATGCTGGACTCGTTCGTGGGCGACGATTCGATGGCGGGTGTCTGAGCCGCCAGATCGATGCTGGCTTCGAGTTGGGAGCAGCGTTCGGCGTACTTGGAATGAGAGAAACGTTGGGTTGCAGCGTGAAGATCAGCGCTGATTTGTGGCCAGGGCTTGCCCTCGGCAACTTGATCGACAGCTTCCGACCAAGCCTGGAGCAGCGCAGCATCCGCATCAATCTTCGGATCTGTCTCAGGCTCGTTCTGTCCCACCTGTGCGGCAAGCGGTGTCGCGCTTCCGGAGAACCCCAAAAGCACGACGACACCGACGAAGCGGATCAGGCCCGGACGATTTTTTTGCGCCCTTTTTTGCATGAGGCGGTTGCATTCCGCGTGTCGATGACGAGTTTTGCGTGGTCCACTATCCACTGATAGTCATACGCCGAGTGATCGGTTGCAATCAAGACGGCATCGTACGAACGAAGGCTGGCCGCTGTCAGCGGTTTGCTTTTCATCTTCAAATCGTGCTCGCGCTGCCGATGCGTCTTGGGGACATGCGGATCATTGTAGTCGACCTTGGCACCTTGCTCGCGCAAAAGTTCGATCAATTCGATCGACGGCGACTCGCGAACGTCGTCCACATCTTTCTTGTAGGCCAAACCGAGGACCAGAATTTTTGAGCCATTGATCGGTTTCTTCGCATCGTTGAGCGCCATCGCCACGCGGCTTATGACATAGTTCGGCATGTCGGTGTTGATTTCACCCGCAAGTTCGATGAACTGGGTGGACATACCATATTCGCGTGCTTTCCAAGTCAGGTAAAACGGATCAATCGGAATGCAGTGCCCGCCCAGACCGGGGCCGGGGTAGAACGGTTGGAACCCGAACGGTTTTGTGGCGGCTGCATCGACGACTTCCCAGACGTTGATTCCCATCTTGTCGAACAGAACCTTCATCTCATTGATAAGGGCGATGTTCACCGAGCGGTAAACGTTCTCGAGGATTTTCGCGGCTTCTGCGACTTCGCAACTGGATACGGGCACGACCGTTTCAAGGGCAGCCGCATAGAGTGCTTCCGAGACTGCGAGGCTCTTGGGGCCATATCCACCGACCACCTTGGGGATGGTGGTGGTCGTGTGCGACTTGCGGCCCGGGTCTTCGCGCTCGGGTGAAAAGGCCAGATAAAAATCTTTCTCGACCTTGAGGCCAGTGGCTTCAAGGATGGGCAGCATCAGTTCGCGGGTCGTGCCCGGATAGGTGGTGCTTTCGAGGCAAACGAGTTGCCCTTTGCGCAGATATTTTGCGACCATGTCGCACGTCGCCGAAACGTACGACATATCGGGCTCGCGCATTTTCGTCAGCGGAGTGGGCACACAAATGATAATCGCGTCCACCTTGGCGATGGAAGCGAATCGCGTCGTAGCCGAAAACTGCTTCTTGCGACGCGCGTCCTTGACGAATTTCGACGGGATGTGCTTGATGTAGCTCTTGCCCGCGTTGAGCTGGGTCACTTTTTTTTCGTCGACATCGAACCCGACCACGCGAAAACCGGCTTCGCAAAACGAACGCGAAAGCGGCAAACCCACATAACCCATTCCGACAATGCCGACGACCGCTTTGCGATCCTCGATGCGGCGAATCAAATCAGTATGAGGCACAGAAAACCTCCAGGAAAATCAATCAAATAATGTGCAAAATGCGAGCGGACATCATAGAACGCGACCCGGTTCCTGCAAGCCCGGCATTGCGATCGGGCCGCCCACTCTGCTATGATCCCGCCCCGGATCGAACAAACGGATACGCACACCGAGTCGAACAAACCCAGGCTCTTGGGCGTATCGGCATTGTCGAATAAGCCGCTGAAGCAAAGCATACGGAGCACGCCATTGACGAACGCATCAGACACCGCCATCAGCCTCGCCAGACCCGATATCTCCCAACGGGAGATCGACGCTGTGGTCGCCGTCCTGAAAACGCCAAACCTTTCGCTGGGTCCGAAGGTGATCGAATTCGAGGAAAAGTTCGCAGCTCAGTGCGACACGCAGCATGCAATCGCCTGCAACAGCGGGACCAGTGCGTTGCATCTTGTGCTGCTTGGCATGGGCATCTCGTCGGGTGACGAGGTCATCACGACACCGTTTTCATTCATCGCGTCTTCCAACTGCATCATGTTCGTCGGGGCAACACCCGTCTTCGCCGACATCGAACCCGACACATGGTGCATCGATCCAAAGAAAATCGAAGGGGCGATCACGGAGCGCACCAAGGCGATGATCCCCGTGGATGTGTTCGGCATCACATCCGACATGGATGCGATCAACGCACTGGCGAAAGCCAACGGTCTGCGCGTGATTGAAGATTCGTGCGAAGCGCTCGGAGCCACCTACCGCAACAAGCCGGCTGGCGGATTGGGCGACGCGGGCGTCTTTGGATTCTATCCCAACAAGCAGATCACCACCGGGGAAGGCGGCATGGTCGTCACCGACGATGATTCGATCGCCGATCTCGCGCGCTCGATCCGAAATCAAGGTCGGGGCACGGGAGCCGGTTGGCTCGCCCACGAACGATTGGGCTACAACTTTCGCCTGAGCGACATCAACAGCGCCATCGGCTGCGTCCAACTCGACCGCCTCGATGAAATCCTGAGCAAAAGGGCAGCCGCTGCGAGGATGTACGACGAGCGATTCAAGGATGAAGACCGGGTCACCACGCAGTGGACGACGGCAGGGTGCGAGAAAAGCTGGTTCGTCTATGTCGTTCGCCTCAACGACGGCTACGCACCCGAGGACCGCAACCGCATCCTCGACGCCCTTCGCGAGCAGGGCATCGCTTGCAGCAATTACTTCGCCCCACTGCACCTTCAGCCGTTCTACCGGGAATCCTTCGGTTTCAAACCGGGCGACTTTCCGGTTTGCGAAGCCCTGTCCGAACGGACGATTGCCCTGCCCTTCCACGCGGAGCTGTCCGAGGGCGACGTCGATCGGGCGTGGGCTCACTGAAACGCCTGCTTTAAGAATTCCACCCCACCGCCAGTCGCCGGGTGAATCCAGGAATCCACGACCCCAACCGCTGACTTATCTGCTTGCAGCCCAAAGTCTTAGCCGGTAATGTGATTTCACTTTAAGGGCGAATGCTACCTTGGCATTCACTCGTTCCAGCGCGATTAGAGCGGTCTACGGGGACTTGGATGAGACGTTTCGTGCGTCTTGCGGAACTCGCGGTCCATCCCCTTCGGGGCGCAATTTACAAAGATAGCTAAGGAGAGCACCTGTGCATCGATCCATGCTCCTGGAAAAAACTATGCTTCCGAAAACTACCCGCCTCTTAGGCAAATTCCGAGGCATGTTACTTCGCAGCAAAGCCATTGCAGTGACTGCGTTGCTCATGTGCCTTGTCGCGCCGACATCCGTGCGCGCCGACGGTGCTGATGACGCCTTGCGGACGTCTATCGGTCTGTTTGATCGCGGGGCATATTCCCAGGCGCAAACCATGCTGCTCTCGATCAACAAGGGCGACCTCGATTCATCAGCCGGCGCTCGCCGGGATGATTACATCGAGCGCTCGCGCGTGGCGATGCGAATGGTCGACCAAGCGCAGACCGATCTTGATGACGGCCTTCGCGCCCAAAAGCAAGGACGAAACGAAACCGCAGAGACGCTTTTCAACGCAGTGGTCGCAAACAAGTATGCGACACGCCCCCAGCGCTCTGCCGCGATGAAGTACAAGCGCGAAATCGAAACCGCCCGATCGGGTGGCGTCGCAACGGGTGCGCCGGCAGTGTCGAGCCAGCCGGTGTCGCAGTACGCGATGAACGATTCAAGCAAGGGGTCATACACAGGCGGCGGATCGGGGTCGAACAGTGATCGCGCTCGGAAGCTGACCCGCGAAGGTTACGACGCCCTCCAAGCCGGCAACAACAGCGAAGCCATTCGACTGTTCAATCAGGCGCTGCAGATGGTTCCGGGGTATCCCAAAGCAGTCGAAGGCGTCCGACAGGCCAAAGGTCACGATCGCGTTGAGTCAGCCAGCAGTTCACTCTTGAACCGCATCCGCCAACAAAACAGCATCCGGTGGTCGCGGGCGGAAGAAACTTATCGGGGTTATGAAAAGGAAATCCACGACGCGATTCTCAGCGGAAACGTGGATCTTGCCCGAGAATTGTTGCTCAGTGCCCGGCAGGTCGTCGAAGGGGCCAAGCAATATGCAGACCCGCTCATCAAATACGAAAGCCTGATCAGCGAAATTGAGGCCCTCGAAAACAACATCGGGGCAGAAGTTGAACGTTCAGATGCTTCCCGAGCGAAATCGCAGCGGGATGAAATCCAGCGAACAGAGAGAGACAGCCGTCGTCGGACTTCGGAGCGAAGGGGACGGCGCATCGA
>JAADIU010000243.1:5881-13993 GCA_013151185.1 Planctomycetota bacterium | reverse complement strand
CTTTCAGGTCGACATAAGCCGCAACCCTTCGTTGGGCGCATTGCTCAGCCAGCTTCGTGGCGCACGGGTGACGGTGGAGTCGCAAG
The DNA here is from genome assembly GCA_013151185.1 of Planctomycetota bacterium. Lineage (GTDB taxonomy): Bacteria > Planctomycetota > Phycisphaerae > UBA1845 > UBA1845 > UBA1845. The sequence goes on along the minus strand of JAADIU010000243.1, from coordinate 13,907 downwards.
GTTCAGAGATTTCCGGAACGATTCTGGGACTCGAAAAAACCAAACGCAAAATCGCCGAAGACGCTGCCATCGATACATGGATGCTGAATATTATCGAGGGAGGAACGATCCGCGCGGTCGATCTTTCCGACGCATCGCGCATTGAATTGCAGGATCAGGAATTGCAGGACGAACTGTCGAAGGCGTTGATGGCGTTGGCTCAGGCTCGTGATCAAGACAAGAAACCCGTGACGATTCAGTTCAACGGAGACGGGCCGCGTCGCGTGCGGGTTGGCTATGTGGTCGAGACGCCGGTTTGGAAGACGACGTATCGATTGATCATGCCCGAAGCCGACGATGCGAAGGTTGGTGCGATTCAAGGCTGGGCGATCGTTGAAAACCAGACCGAAAGCGATTGGGCAGACGTTCAACTATCTCTCGTCAGCGGACGACCCATTTCTTTCATACAGGATTTGTATCAACCGCTCTACGTTCGCCGCCCCGTGGTAGAGCCCGAACTTTATGCCGGCCTCGCACCGCAGAAATATGATGGCGGCTCGGGCGGCGGGCTTGGCGGTGGTGGTGGAGCGTTCGCAGGAACAAGCTTTGCCCAATCGCAGGCACCTCGCCGCAACAGGAAGGCGAAAGCCGGACGACGCCTTGAGACTGACTACGACAACATGCGGAATGCGGGACAAGTTTCCGCGGAGGCTATCAACGGCCTGGGTTATGCAGGAGATGGCATGATCGACTATGCCGGGAGCGTCTCATCGCTCGCAGATGCTGCCGACATGGGCGAGTTGTTTCAATACCAAGTCGACCGCGTGTCGCTCCCCCGCCAGCGGTCTGCGATGATTCCGATCGTCACCGATGAGATCGAAGTTGAACGGGTGAGCATTTACAATCAAAGCGTGCTGGCCAAGCACCCGCTCAACGGTGCGTGGCTGACCAACTCGACGGGCAAGGAGTTGCCTCAGGGACCGATCACTGTGTTGGACGATGGCGGTTACGCGGGCGATGCGCGGATCGATCATTTTCCGCCGAGTCAATCGCGGCTACTCAGTTACGCGGTCGATCTGGATGTGCGCGTGGACGCGACGAAAATGAACCAGACCGATGCGTTGCAAACGGGCACGCTTGTTCACGGTGTTTTGAAACTCAAACGCAAGCTGACCCACACGCAAACTTATGCCATCGAGAACAAGGGCAGCAAAGACAAAACGATGGTGCTTGAACATCCAAGGCGCAGCAATTGGAAGCTGGTGGATTCGCCAAAACCGTTTGAAACAACCGAAACGATGTACCGCTTCAAAGGCACAGTGCAAGCCGGCAAAAACAAGGACTTCAAGGTCACGCAGGAGTTCGTCCGGGATGTGCAGATGGTCTTGATGACGGCTGACGTTGATCGAATCCTGTTCTTCGCAAAGGCGCGAGAGCTTCCCGACGATGTGCGCAAAGCCCTCAAGAAAGCGATCCAACTGAAAGAGGCGTTGAGCGCAACCGACAAGCAGCTACACCAACATCGCAACCGCATCCAACGTATCACAAAGGAGCAGGAACGCATTCGCGCCAACATGAAGTCGGTCAAGCAGAACAGCGAATACTACACGCGGCTACTCACGAAGCTCAACGATCAGGAAACCACGATTGAAAAAGAGCAAGCCACGATTGGCAAGCTGCAATCACAGAGGAACAAGCAGGACAAGGAACTGGCCCATTATCTGAGTGGGTTGTCGGTCGGGTAGAGTGCCTCGAAACCTTCGTACCACTTGGCGAGAACCTCGAAGAACTGTTCGGACGTTCGGACGTGGCTAAACGCTTCGCGCACTCGCTTTCGCTTGGGGTGGTGCGAGGCGTAGTTGATGCCGAACTTCTGCATGAGTTTGCCGGCTTTCTCGCTTCCGTGGAGTTTGGCGATTTCCTCAAAATGCAAGCGAATCGTGACGAGTTGCTGCGTCAACGTTGGCGCGGTGATGACTGCCGAAGAATTGAAATCGATTGAATTGGCCAGCGCCTTGCACTGATCGAAAATCCACGGATTCCCCATCGCCCCGCGCGCAATGGTCACGCCGTCGACACCGGTGGATTCCATCATCCGAATGCAGTCATCCGCCGTAAACAAATCACCGCTACCGAGAATTGTTCGATCGCATGCGTGTTTCTTGACGCGGGCGAGAAAACTCCAATCGCTCGGGCCGCGATAGCGCTGCTCGACTGAGCGGCCATGGACTGTGATGGCGTCCACACCGAGCGCGAATGCAGCATCGAGGATCGAAAAGAAGTTCGTTTCGCTTGCGGCTGACTCGTCCACGCCCCGCCGCATTTTTAACGTCACGGGTCGCCGCCCACCTACGCCATCCAGAACGCGCTCGACGATTTCGATGGCCGTCTTCGGATCACCCAGCAGGAACCCACCGCGACACCGTTTCTTCGCGTTCGACGCGGGGCAGCCGAAATTGATATCGATCACATCGTAGCCGGCTTCCACCATACGGTTCGCTGCCGGCCCGAAAGTGGCGGGATCGCCTCCCATAAGCTGCGCCCCGACAGGATGGTCGTCGGGTTCAACGGTCAACAACCTGCGCTGCCACGGTCCATCGTGCAATACCGATTTATCCAGCACCACCTCGTTGATGCAGTAAGCCGCGCCATGTCTGCGTGCGATTCGACGCATCGCCAAATCGCTATAACCACTGAGCGCCGCCTGCACGAACGGATGCTCAATCGAAAGCGACCCGATCTGAAATGTGGTCCGGAATTGCTGTTGTCGGATCATGGTTTCGACCGTGATAGGCGTGTCCAATTTACGTCCGAATACGTGCGGCCACGCGCAGGGTTCGCGGTTGACCTTGCGCGTTCAAACCCGCTATGATACAGAAAATGAGGCCTGTCAGCGACGAGGGGAGAGCTGATGGGCCGATCAGGAAATCGTGGCAACAAGAGTGAGAGACTGCGCTTCGGCGTGTCTCTTTTTTTGTTGCACTGCTCGGGATGACGCGCTTTGAAGCGGCGAGGTTATCACGGGGCTAAGATCAATCGTTCGCTATTGTCGTGTACTAAGGAAAGGGAATAAGCAATGAATTTGATGATGATCCGCAGGGGTTTGGTCGCGGCCTGTTTCGCAGGCTCGCTCGTGATGACATCGACGGCCAACGCAACGGTAACGCTCGGCCAAGTGGATGATTTTCAAGACGGGACAACGCAGTCCTGGGGAGGCGGCTTGTCACCTACGAATAACCCAACAGGTGGACCAACCGGTGCTGGCGATTCTTTCCTGGAACTGAGCACGGGCGGTGCTCAACCGCTGGGCATGAGGAATCTGAACCAGTGGGGTGGCGACTACACGGGCGGAGGTGTCACCTCGATCCAAGCCGACGTTGCCAACTTTGGTACCACGCCGTTGGAACTTCGCATTCTGTTTCTAGGCCCCGGCAACACGCCACAGTTCACGTCCACCGTCACCAACATCGTACCCGCGGACGGACAGTGGATTCAAATCACGTTCAACCTCGGTGCTTTGGATCTGACTCAGGTTGGGGGTACTCCGACAACCGCAGCCGCCGCGTTGTCGAACGTTTCAAGAATTGTCCTGCGGCATCAACCGGGCGCTCCGGCGGGTAACGGCGGCGCGCCGGCTGTCACCGGGCAACTTGGCATTGACAATATCACCGCCGTCCCCGAACCAGCAACGCTCGCCCTCCTGGCGATCGGCGCGACGGCGATGATTCGCCGGCGTTTCGCACGTTCTTAGGATTCTGATTCGCTTGCGGCTTGGCGAATGACGCCCGAAGCCAATCGCAAACACAAGTACAATAAAGCGGCATGGTCACGGTTGCTCGTGAACATGCCGCTTCTTTTTATTGGTTTCGGCTTCCAGTGATACGGCTTTACGGAAGTGCGTCGATCGCACTCTTGAGCGCATCGCAGGACGCTTGATCTGCGTGCTGCTTGGCCTTCATCGCCGCGACCATCACCGCGTGGTATTTGGTCAGCGCGCTGACGTATGCGTCGTATCCATCTGCGCCCGAAGCCACGGGCTTGACCCGCTGCGCCATAAAGTATTCTGAGATCACCTCGATGATGTGCGATGCGTGCGCTTCTTTCGTTGCGACCCAGCGGGCGGCTTGGTTGAACGATTGGGCATCGTTCTTACCCGCCAGTTGATTGATGTTCTTGGTGGCTTTTTCAATCGTAGCCGCATCCTCTTTCAAACGTGTCACCCGTGCATCATCGTCATAAATTCCGCAGGGTACCTGGCAGTGTGCGTCGGCGATGGGCGTGCGAACATTCAGAACGAGCATTGTGGTTCCTGTCACAACACCGACGATGACAAACAAGGCCAACAGTTGACGCTTCATAATCGACTCTCCTTTTCAAGTGGTTTCTTTTGAGATGGTTTCATTGCGAACGGCTTGTTGATTCGTTGCGCCCGGAAGGGTTGGCCAACACGCCAACGGTCGCATCATTCGCCTTGACGAAACAATGTCAAGACCGCCCTGCCTTCACCGCATCGCCCTGCCCCAGAATCACCCACGACTTGCCACCCTTTTTGTTTGTCAGGTTCACACGGGCGAGTTCCTCGACTGAAATGTCGAAGTCGCCTTTGAGGAAGTCGAAACGCTGCGAGTCCATCAGAAAGAACGTGCGCGGGTTCGACGCGATCAGTTCTTCCATGCGGGTGGCGGCAGCCTGTAACAACTCGACGGGCATTTCCTTGCGGCTGGTGCGGTATGTCGAAACCTCGACCGGAGTGAACAACCGCTCGATTCGTTGATCGGCATAGAACGGAAACCGGGCGTCGACGCGGCCATCCACCGACACAACCCGATCATCCGCCGTGACGCCAATTTCGCTGAGCGCCGATGTCACGATCTCGATTCGCTTGTCTGCGGCGTCCATGCTTTCCGCCCCGCTCCAGCCAGCGTAGAGCATGACCGGTCCGCTCAACAGCAACAGCGCCAAACTGACGGAACGCCTGTTGACTCGATAGGCGATAGCCGACCCGCACCAACAAAACGCAATGAGGCCAAGCACGGTGTACAGTAACGTTGGGGATACCATGTCCTGGTCGCGGAGTTTGACGGCTGCGACGACGAGGAGCGCGATGACAGCGATGGTACAGAGATCGCAAAACACTTGAATGACACGCTTCGGATAGGCCAAAGCGTCGAAGAACAATCGATCCACAACGGGCACAATCAGGAGCAAGAACGGCGGGATGATCGACGCAACATAGTGCGGGCGCTTGAATGATGATGCGCTCAGGAAGATCAATCCCCACACGCCCCACGCCAGCAAAAAACCGAGTGCGTGCTTGTGTCGTGCGTACGGTTTGAGAAAAAACGATGCAACGCCTTCCGAGAAAAAGAGCGCGAACGGCGCGACGAAGCCGAACACAATGGGAATGTAATACCAAAACGGTTGCGATCGGTCGGCCATCTCTCCCGAGAAGCGCCCCATGTATTCCGCTTGCCACAGTGAAAGCACGTCATCGACGTTGGCGTAAATATAGAGTGGCCACGCTCCGCAGATCGTAAGGAAAACGAGGATGCCCGGAATCGAAAGCAGCGAGGGAATCGCCTTCAATTGCGCGGTCACCCGTTGGCCAAGACTGGTATCGGTTTCCACATCGCCCGCATGTGGCAAGAAAACCGGTCGAATAAACACCCAATACACGAACAACGGTGGAGCGACGATCATGAGTGGTAACGGCATCTTGGCCATCATCGCCATCGCAAACGCCGCGTAAAAAGCGATCAGCCATTTGCGGTTGATCGCGGGTTCTTCACATGCCCGCCAGAAACAGGCGAACGAACTCGTGATGAACAGCGTCAGCGTCATTTCAATCAAAGCGCTGTGGCTGAAGTAGATCGTCGCCACGCTTGACGCGCAGATAAACCCAGCAAGCCGTCCCGCCCGCCTGCCAAACATTCGACCTGCAAGCCACGCGACAACGAACACATTCAGAACTGCCGCGATAGCCTGAGGCAGGCGGGCTGCGAAGTCCGACACGGCCTCCGAACCCGTCAAACCATCCACCACCAATGAACTGATCGCGATCAACCAGATCCCAAGCGGAGACTTGCGGACGCGCTCCTGATTCTGAAACTGTGGGATTAACCAATCCCCGTCTTCGATCGCTTGGCGGGCGCACTGGGCGTTGATGCTTTCATGGTCACCGAGCCTCTTGCCCGCGTGAATGCCCCACCCGCACATGACCACCGCGAACAGGAGCAAGAACGCCTTTGAAGAAATGAAAGAGAACTGCTTCGCCATCCGTGAATCCATTCGTTAACGCCAAACCCCGATCCTTCGCAACGCGAGACTCTATCACAGACTGATTTGGTCTGTCGACGAGCCCCGAAGCCAGCCAGCCTGCCCGCTTGACATATTCCAAAATTGGAATATATTGAAAACATGGTTGCACTTCGCCCTCACCCTGACCTTTACGTCGGCGTCGCCGACCCTCGTCGGCGGGCAATTCTTGACCTGCTCTTGACTGGCGAACGGGGAGTGAACGCGCTGGTCGACGCGATGGACTTGCGACAGCCTGCCGTTTCAAAGCAACTTCGCATACTCAAGGAATCGGGCTTGGTCTCGGTTCGGAAAGCGGGTCGGCAACGACTCTATCGAGTGAACGCGGGGGAACTGCGAAAAATGTACGAGTGGACGAAAACGTACGAGCAAATCTGGAACGAACGGTTCGACAAGCTCGATGCGTACCTCGCATCCCCAGAAGGTGAAACGAAATGAGCGAAATGAATCGGTGCATGCTCGAATTTCGCCGCCGTTTTCACGGACCTCGCGACGTTGTGTTTCATGCGTTTAAAGGCGCAGAAGCCATTCGGGCGTGGCGGGCGCCCACCGTCGGCTTCCATTCGCCAGGTTAAGGATTGGAGCCATGGCCTACGACGAAAATCTAGCGGCCCGAGTCCGTGCGTTGCTCAGACGCCGAAACGGGTTTTCCGAGAAAAAAATGTTCGGTGGTGTTTGTTTCCTGCTCAATGGCAACATGTGTTGCGGTGTGACGCCGAACGAACTGATGCTCCGCCTTGGCGCAGAAGGGGCAGCCGACGCCCTCAAAGAACCCAACACCCGCGAGATGGATTTCACCGGCAAGCCCATGAGGAGCATGATCTACGTCGACCCCGAAGGCTACGACTCTGACCCGGAACTAAAGAGTTGGGTGACCCAAGCCGCCAAGTTCGCATCTTCGTTACCACCGAAGTAGCGGCACCGATCTCGCCACAGTGGTCGCGCCGCAGTGAGCAGTTCTCGTCGGCGCGAAACGTCGCCGCCCGGGATCCCCATCGGGGCGGGCGGCAACGATGTCGCTCAATCGATCCAAGTTACTCAATCGAGTTCGGTCGCTCGATTGAACTTGCCTACCGGGGCGTCGATTCTACAGGCAGCCTGACATGGCTTCAGTTCTGATCGGCACGCCTCATCGAACTCGCTCGAACTCAATCTTGTTCGTCATCTTCTCTTGACCGCCCTCAAAGAACACCCACTCATGCCTCAGATGGTCCGCGTCGACCAACGTCATCGTCAACTGGTGCATGTGTGGGTCATTCGTCGATTGGAAACTGGTCCCGTCCACGAAAACGAATTTGAACACGCGGTCGCTATCGGTCTTCTCCGAACGCATTCTCGGCTGATTTCCCAGGGCGCAGTAGTGCGTCATGACCAAACCCTTCTTGTCACCGTGATACATGCTCATCATTTCGTGGGGTGTCCCCGCAAACGTCTTTTCTACCAACACGGTTCCAGCCGACGTGAGGGTGTACTCGACGGTGGCTTTCTCCGTTGCCTCTGGAGAGGTCGTTGTTCCCTTCCAATTCCCAACAATCTGTGCCAGCCGTTGAAACACTTCCGGTGGTTTGACACTCGGCATCTCATGATGGTCGCCTTCGTTCTGTTTCGCATCACCCATCCCGAATACCACCGTTGACACCATGACCAATCCCAACAACATACCTTTTCGATTCATCAGTCCGTTCCTTTCATTTTGAGTAACAATCTCAAGCACGAGCAACAACCCCAAATA
>JAADIU010000243.1:0-5860 GCA_013151185.1 Planctomycetota bacterium | reverse complement strand
GCGCACAACAAGGTATGTTCGCGCTACGCAATACACATTTCGCAGTACGAACTTTGCACTGCGAAGGTACGATGGGCTATGAGACTTTCTGTTAGCTGGGCTCTTCGGGTTCCCCCTCCACCGACTCCTTGATTCCGATAATCTTCCTTGCCCAGATGTCCTCGTATTTGCTGACCCAGCGTTTGTAGATTTGGTGTATGGGTACTGCGTTGATCGAGTTCACCCGAAAGCGGCCTTCTTGGCGCGTGTTGATGAGCCCAACATCTCGCAAGACCTCGATGTGTTTCATTACACCGAACCGGCTAAGTTCCGGGAACTGGGTGACAATTTCGGTCGTCCCGCGCGGCCCATCGCGCAGCAGATCGAGAATTCGACGGCGCGTTGGGTCCGACAGCGCCTTCCAAATTTTGTCGAGGTCGCCCGACACTAAAACCCAATCCCAATCCGTCGGAAGAAGTCATCCAACCACCGAGCCACCCTGCACTCGCATGTTTGAAAGACATCGCGCAATCTATTCACACTCGGTTTTGACGGAGTTCAGATAGTGCGTCCATCCGTGCGTCACGCCCTTGCGATGTTCATCTTCAATGAGGCCGAAAGCACGGTGTCGAACGGACAGCTTGGAACGCGATGACCTGGAATCTCCGTCGAGAGACTCGACCCGGAACGCCACGTGCCCCGCCACCGCATACGACATGAACATGGGACCATGGATTTCAAGAAGTTTGGGCGGTTTGATCACTTGCACGAAACCCCAGAGATGACCGGTCCCATCACCAAGGTCACGAAACCATCGACCACCGGGCCAACATTCAAGTCGCATCGGCATCGGTTCGTCGTTCGGGTTGACGTTGCGGTCACCCAATCGCCGAATCAGCCCCTCGAACACCGCCGCATCCGGCGCCGTGATTTCAATATGCTGGTCGACATCCAAACTCAAACTGCTGACGTCCATTCCGCACCACCTTCCGTATGGGCACGCCTGATCCACCCTTGTCCTAAACCACTGCTGACCTGAATCACCATTGGATCGGGCAGTCCGGGTTGTGGACTAACAGGCCCAGGAACCGCCATATCCGCCTCAAACAACGAGAGCGTATACTAACGTGACTTATCGCTAACGTAAAGCACTTTTTTCGCAGATCGGCCATTTTCCTCCGCAGCACCAACTTAGGCAGAGCGGGAAAAGCACTCACGGGCAAGATTCGGCGAAACCACCCCATCGCGATGCCCACCCGGATTGACAGGAGCGATCACACATAAGCAGACCGACCGGACCGACGACGCGTACGTACCCGCACGTTTTTTCCTTGCAATTGCCCCTTGGCCGATTTATCCATGCCGCACCGAATGTTTCCGAACGCACCCCCTCTTGACCGTTGCTCTGGACTCGGCCCTAATCTCGCCAAACCCTTTTCGAGCCGGAACCACACATGAGCACTCCCGAACTTCAAGAACGACCACGCGAAAGTTGGGGCTCGAAAGCTGGCGTGATTCTCGCGGTGGCGGGGTCAGCCGTGGGGCTTGGCAACTTCTTGCGCTTCCCAGGCACTGCCGTCAACAATGGTGGTGGGGCCTTTATGATCCCTTACATCATCAGCTTTCTGGTGCTGGGCATTCCCATCGTCTGGTGCGAGTGGACCATGGGCAGGCTTGGCGGGCGGTATGGCCAAAACAACGGCCCCGGAATCCTCTACGCCATTTGGCGAAAGGCACCGGCGAAGGGCATCGGCGCGTTCACGATCATGGTCCCCGTCGTCGTGTATATGTACTACGTCTTGCTCGAAGCGCTTTGTCTGCACTATTCGATCGCATACTTTAGTGGTGCCTTTGACGCCCACATCAGCAGCGCCGTCGAAGGCCTGACGCGAGGAACCGCGGCATATAGCGACGCTGTCGCCAAGGCGTCTGCCGCGTATGCAAGCAAGCAGTTTGCGATCGACGCGAATGGAGGCATGTACTCTGGCAACATGCTTTGGTATGTGTTGGCGTGCTTCCTGATCAACTTCGTCATCATCTATCGCGGTGTCACGCGGGGCATCGAAACATTCTGCAAGTTTGCGATGCCGCTGCTCATCGGTTGCGCGGTCATCATTTTGATCCGCGTTCTCACGTTGGACAACATTGGCAGCGGTCTGGGATTCATGTGGAATCCCAAGTGGGAACTTCTTTGGAACCCGGAGGTTTGGCTTCGCGCGGCTGGGCAGATATTCTTCAGTCTCAGCGTTGGGTTTGGCTTGATCCTTTGTTATTCGAGCTATCTCAAACCGAGCGACGACGTCGTCCTCACGTCATTGAGTGCCTCCAGCGCGAATGAATTTTGCGAGGTCGTTTTGGGCGGTATGATCGTCGTCCCGACTGCCTTTCTTTTTCTCGGTTCAACACACACGCCCGAAAGTACATTTCAGGTGGGGTTCTTCACCGTGCCAGCCATCATGCACCTGATGCCAGTGGCGGGAAACTTCTTGGGCGGAATGTGGTTTGGACTGCTCTTTTTGGCGGCGGTCACGAGTTCGCTGAGTATGCTTCAACCAGCCATCGCATTCCTGGAGGATGGTTTTGGTCTGCCTCGGCGCATGAGTGTCACGCTGCTGGCCATCATGACCGCCGTCGGTGCGTCGCTTGTGATGTACTTTAGCGTCAACGCGCAAGCCCTCGATTTTACGGATTTTGCCTGCGAATTTATGATGATCGTCGCAGGGTTGGCGCAGGTTCTCATCTTTGGATGGGTCATCGGCGCAGAGCGAGGCGTGCGAGAGGCCAACCGTGGCTCGGACTTCAAGCTGCCTCGATTCATGCCGTTCGTCGTGCGATATATCACCCCGACTTTCTTGATTGTAGTGCTTGGCATGTGGTGCTTTTACAACGCACCGGGCCGGCTTCGAGACATGAGCCCAGATTTCAAAGGTATCGAAGCCGCTCTCTTGATCGAAGCTCCTAATCAATTTGAAGGAGACGCGCTGGTCACCAAGGTTCGCGAGCTTCAGGCAACCCCGTCAGCCGCGCGGCCCGATTGGCTGACTGCGCCAACGAAAAAAGTGGCTAAAGAAATAGAAGGCGCACGCCTGAATGCTAACATTGCGAGGTTTAGCATCGTGGGCGTTGGGCTTCTATTCATCATCATCACAGCCGCCATCGACATCGCATGCAGGAATCGCATCGGACGAACGATTGAAGCGGCGGAGCGCGCGGGCGTTTCGTTGGGGGATTAGAGAGATGAACGAAATCGCACAAGCCGCGCTCATCATATTGAGTTCGGCAGAACCGAGCACCGGGCTTACGGTCGGTGGGTGGACGATGATGCTGGGTAGCATTGGGCTGGTGACGGTTCTGTGCGTATTCTGCCTGGTGAGAATTTTTGCGGAAAAGTCTCCGAGTGCACATCACCACACACCACTGGACATCGACACGCACGATTCGTAGACGTTGCCGAGAGTAAACACGGCTGAGAATTGGCGTCGCGGTGAACTGAAGCTACAGCGGACTGAAACTACAGTGGATTCGTGCCGGGGGATGCGGGCACATATCGCGGCTGGGGTCCGAGGAAGCGATTCATTTCATTGAGAATACCGACCACGGCTTTGGGATTTCGCGTTGCTCGAAACTTGCCCTTCAATCGTGTGCGATGGAAGATGTCGCCGATTTCGCCAACCCGTCGGACTTGCCGCAAACGCGACTGTTCCAAACTTCCTTTGAGCATGTCACCCGCGCGGTTTTCCGAAAACGAAGCAAAGCCCGCCCCCTCGAAACAAACACCGCCAAGATCGCCGAGAATCAAGTAAGACACCGTCCCGTTGATCATCGAGCTTTCGATTTTGTTGCGATCGTCGACCGGGGCGAACACGCTGCGGATGTGGACGATCTGCGTGAGACGCCCCATGTCTTCGGCATCGGTGCGGCTATCGCGTCGCACAACGACGTCGATGTTCCCGCTTGCGGAGGTCATGTAATACGCTTCGCCGAATACCTCGTGCAATTGTTCCGACTCGCCAACAGCCACATGGTTCGTAATCTCGAAGACAGCGGCGGGTCTGTGGCAACCGATTGGCAGAAAGAACGGGCATAAGAATGCAACCGCCCAAGGCAATGACCTTATTGATGATGTGGATCTGCTTCGATATGACATGGTCGCGTCGCAACATATCGACCGGGTGAAATCACGTCAATTCCTCTGAGCACAGCATGGATGGATTGCTTTCAAAAATGATGAAAAGCGTGCGCGACTTGAGCGGTTGGTGGTGGGTTGTGGGCGGAACCGTATAATACGAGCGAACCATCAACCGGCACGCGGTCAATGCCTCAAAGGTGCTGATTGAGATGATCGAAGTCCGTTCTCAGAAAGGCTGCAAACCTGTGGTGGAATCTCAAGATCGACACGCGAACGAATATCGTCTGGGCGTGGTGTCCTACCTGAATGCAAAACCCTTGATCGAGGGATTGGACGGCCACGGCAACCTGACGCTGACCCACGCGGTACCGGCAAATCTTCCGGGGATGCTGGAGTCGGACGAGGTGGATGTCGCCCTGGTTCCGGTGGTCGATTTGGTTTTGCCGAGTCGAAGCTGGAAAATCGTTTCCGATGCGTGCATTGGTTGTGACGGTGAAACATTAACGGTTCGCATTTACTCAAACGTACCGCCGTCGGAAATTCGCACGCTGCACGTCGATGGCGACTCGCACACGTCGGTGGCTTTGGCGCAGGTTATTTGGCGGGAGCAGTTCGGCCAACCTTTGAACATCGTTCCCCTTTGTGATTCCGTCGATCGCCAATCGTGCGAAGCGATCCTGCTGATTGGCGACAAGGTCATCACAAGCCGCCTGCCCCATTTGGAAATTGAAACCGATCTCGGGGGCGCTTGGAAATCCATGACCGGGTTACCGTTCGTCTTCGCAGTGTGGGCGGCGAAACACGATCTCGAACTTGGCGAACTTCCGACACTGCTCGGTGCAGCCCGCGACGCAGGTGTGCGCGACGCAGCCCGCATCGCCAGCGACGTCGGCCCGAGTCTGGGCTGGCCGATCGAACTCGCCCGCCGATACCTCACCCATCGGCTACGATTCACGCTGACCGCGCGACACAAAGAAGGGTTGTCGCGGTTCGTGCAACTGGCGAAACAACATCAACTGGTACCCTCGACGCAGGAGCTTGAGTTCGCGTGATTTCGACCCGGGACGATGTTTCCCAACACAATATTCAAGCGTCAACAACCGCATCGTCTCGCGTTAGCAGCAACGACGTCATGCAGATGTATCGTGATTTGTCGGTCCACGAGTTGGGTCGCCTGGCACACAGTGTCACCCTGCGAAAGCACCCCGAGCCATACCGAACGTATGTGGTCGATCGCAACATCAACTATTCAAATTATTGCACGGCTCGGTGCATTTTCTGCAACTTCAAAGCCGACCCGCCCGGAATGAATTCGGGGCGACGCGATTTGCCCGAGGGCTACGTTCTTTCGTTCGAGGAGATCGGTAGCAAAATCGAAGAACTCATTGCGATCGGCGGGACGCAGGTCCTCATGCAAGGCGGGCTGGTGCCAAAGGAAATACTCGGTTTCGAGTGGTACCTCGATCTCATGCGGTTCATCAAGACGAACTACCCGTCGATTCATATCCACGCATTCAGCCCACCGGAGATTCACGCTTTTCATCAAATTTTCGAGATGCCGATCCGCGACGTCCTCTTGAAGTTGCAAGAGGCTGGGTTGGATACGATCCCAGGTGGCGGCGGGGAAATCCTGGTGGACCGTGTTCGCGACAAGATCGGACAGGGCAAAACCAACACGGCTGAGTATCTGGAAGTGATGCGACAAGCCCACAAGATCGGAATGCGAACAAGCATCACGATGATGTTTGGTCA
>JAADIU010000319.1 GCA_013151185.1 Planctomycetota bacterium | reverse complement strand
GAGAGACGCTTGGAGATGTGGATGGGGAGGCGGCTCCAGCTTCGGCCACCGCGTCCGTTGTCGTGCTGCGCGGGAGCGCGGTTCATGCGGAATCGGAAGCCCGGGTCAATCGTATTTCGATCTTCGGTATCACCGATGAGTTCTGGCGGCTTGATTCTAATGGTGATGGTGCGTCGCCTGTTGTTCCGACGGGGCGCGGGGTTGTTCTCAACGAAGCACTGGCGGATGAACTCGGAGCCGCTGTTGGCGACTCGATTGTTTTGCGTCTTGGGAAGGTGTCCGCAATTGCGACGGACACACTGCTGGGGCGTCGCGATGATGTGACGACGCGCTTGCGGCTTGTGGTTCGTGCGATCGTGCCCGGTCAAGGGCTTGCAGTGTTTTCGATGCACCCCGAGCAACGGATTGCGCGCAACGCGTTCGTATCGCGCGAACTCCTGCAACGTCAACTCAGCCAACCGGGGCGCGTCAACGCGATCTTTCTCGGTGATCCCACAGACGAGCAAGCCGCTTCTTCGAGTGTGTTGGATGCGGCTTTTATTTCCGATGCGTTGCAGGCGCGACTCACGCTGGATGATGTGGGGCTGACGTTGCGTTTGAACGCGGCGCAAAACTACGTCGCGGTCGAATCAAACCAACTCTTGATCAATCCATCGCTGGAAGCTGCGGTTGAAACGGTTGCGAAGAATCCAAACGCCCGCACCGAACCGGTCATCGCAAACCTAGCCAACACGATCCGCGTGGTTCGCGATGGCGAAGACGCGAGCATTCCATATTCCACGGTCGTGGCGTTGCCCGAGCATGGAGCGACCCTGGTTTCGATGTCGTATTCCAGCGGAAACGCAGGCGATTTGGGTCCGGGCAAGATTCTGCTCAACGACTGGGCGGCGGACGCACTGGGTGCGAAGGTTGGGGAGCAGATTGAGCTGACCTACTACATCGTCGAAGAAGGCGGTGGGTTGGCTGAGCGTACTGCATCGTTTGAGTTCGTTGGGTCGGTGACGATGTCGGGTGCTGCGATCGATGCAGGTTTGACTCCTGCGTATCCGGGTATCACCGATGCGGACCGCGTGTCGGATTGGGATCCACCGTTCCCTGTTGACCTGTCGCGTATTACGGATCGCGATGACGCCTATTGGGAAACGTATCGCACTGCGCCCAAGGCAATCGTCGAACTGACGGACGGGTTGCGATTGTGGCACGATCCGGTGAGCCATCACGGGCGATTCACGTCGATCCGGTTTCAGATTCCCTCCGGGACCGATACGGAAACATTCGCCGACACCCTGCGCGGGGCGATCGTTCACAGTTTGGATTTGAACGCTGCGGGCATTCGCGTGTTGTCGGTGCGAACCGATGCGCTTGCTGCGGGAAAGGGAAGCACGGACTTCGGAGTGCTCTTTGTTTCGTTTGGTTTCTTTCTGCTCGCATCGTCGGCGATGTTGGTGATGCTGTTGTTTCGGTTGAACGTTGAGCGCCGAAGTTCGGAGATTGGGCTGCTGGCTGCGACGGGTTTTGCAGCGCCGCACATTCGGCGAATCCTGTTGTCCGAGGGTTTGGTGATTGCGGTGGTGGGCAGCCTGATTGGGTTGGCAGGTGCGTTTGCTTATTCGTGGTTGATGCTGGCTGGCTTGCGGACGTGGTGGTCGAGCGCGGTTGGAGCGCCATTCTTGCGATTCTACTGCGTGTGGTACACACCGGTAATCGGGTTTTGTGCCAGTGTGTTGGTTTCTCTCGTTGCGATTGCCTGGTCATTGCGTGGGTGCATTGCGTTGGCACCGCGCGTGCTGCTATCGGGAGCCGGGCACGAACGTGTGCAGATTCACGACGGTGCTTCGCGCAAGCGTTGGATGGCGGTCTCACTGGTTTTCTTGATGGTTGCGGTGGGTGTCGCGATCTTGGGGGCCGGCCTCGACGGGTTGGCGCAGGCGGGGGCATTTTTTGGTTCGGGTGCTGCGACCTTGGTTGCGGTGCTTCTGGTGTTTGGGGCGCAGATGCGGTCGGGGGTTGTGCGTTCGATTCGACCTTCGGGTGCGCTTGCCTGGGTTCGACTCAGTGCGCGCAACGCAGCCCGTCATCCAACCCGCAGCTTGCTGACCAGTGCGCTGATCGGGTCGAGCGCGTTCTTGGTCCTTTCGTTGCAGGCATTCCGATTGCAAGCCGGCGCGAAGACCCAGGGGATTCGTACCGCATCCGGCGGGTTTGATCTGATCGCCGAGTCCGACGTACCGCTCCCGTATTCGCTGGCGAGCGCGGATGGCCGATCGTCGTTGGGATTTTCCGATGAGGACGATCGGATTCTGGCGGGAAAGGAAATCATCGCCTGCTTGCTGCGTCCGGGCGATGAAACGAGTTGCCAAAATCTCTACGTCCCCAATCAGCCGCGTATCCTTGGCGTCCCAAACGCACTCATCGAACGCGGCGGGTTTCGGTTCGCTTCTGTCACGAAGGAGACCGAAGCGGAATTGCAAAACCCGTGGCACGCGCTCCAGATCAAATTCGACGATGGGGCGATTCCAGCGATCGCCGACGAAAGCGTGGTCAAGTGGCAACTGCACAGCGGGTTGAACCGCGACCTGGTCGTCACTGATCAAAACGGGCGCGAGGTCAAGCTGCGTTTCGTCGCGCTTCTGGCGGGTAGCACGCTTCAGAGTGAGCTGATTGTCAGCGCTGAAAACTTCCGAAGCATGTACCCACAAAATGTAGGCGGGTCGTTCTTTCTGATCGATACAAAAGGTCAGAATTCCAAACACACCGTCGCTTTGCTTGAACGCAATCTCGAAGACTTCGGCTTCGATGTCGAAGCGTCCGTCGTTCGATTGGAGCATTACTTCGCGGTTCAAAACACATACCTGTCCACGTTTCAAACACTCGGTGGAATGGGGCTGGTTTTGGGCTCGTTTGGTTTGACGGCAGTGATGCTTCGCAATGTGTGGGAGCGTCGCCGCGAGATGGCGCTGATGGAGGCACTGGGGTTTTCCAGAATGAAAATCGCCCTGGGTGTTTTGCTTGAGAACGCACTGTTGATCGCCATCGGGTTTGTGTCGGCTTTCATCTCCGCGATCGTTGCGGTGTTGCCCCATATTCAAGCGCGGGCGAGCGTGATCCCCTGGGCATCGTTCGCGTGGATAGCAGCCGGTGTCATCATGGCGGGCATTCTTGTCGGTTTCTTGGCGCTTTTGCCAACGCTGCGTTCGCCTCTATTGGGCGCGTTGCGCAGCGAGTGATTCGCAGTGTACTATTTGCTTGACTTGTTCGCGTAAGCACCTGTCCCTATCCTACCGTTTAGGTATCCGTGTGTTTCGTGGTGGAGAACTTCATGCACAGTCGAAGATTGATCGTCGCTGTCATTGCACTCGCTACAGTCGTAGCCAGCGCCGAACGGGTGACGGCAGAGTGGGGATGGTTCCGTGGCCCGAA
The DNA here is from genome assembly GCA_013151185.1 of Planctomycetota bacterium. Classification (GTDB taxonomy): domain Bacteria; phylum Planctomycetota; class Phycisphaerae; order UBA1845; family UBA1845; genus UBA1845. The sequence continues at coordinate 5,245 of JAADIU010000319.1, read as the reverse complement.
CCACGACGGGATCAGCGCTGACAAGGGATTCCAAAAGGAGTGGAAGGAACCCATTCCGCTGATGTGGGAAGCGAAGGTTGGGTCTGCGTTCAGTTCGTTCGCGGTGGTGTCGGATAGAGTGTTCACCTGCGGAACGAGCGAGGGCCAGCAAACGCTTTATTGTTTGGACGCCAAAACCGGGAAGGTGATCTGGAAAAACGAATTTGAGGTCGAATTCCGGGACAGCTTCGGTAATGGTACCCGGGCAACCCCGACAGTTGCCTGGGGCAAGGTGTACATTCAAGGCGCAAAGGGGCGATTGCTTTGTGTCGACGCGGAGACGGGTAAGGACGTCTGGAGTAAGAAATTCTCCGAAGCGCCCATGTGGGGTTACAGCGGTTCGGTTTTGGTCGAAGGCGACTTGGCCATCGCGTCGGCGGGTAACGCACAGGGCGCGCTGGTTGCTTTCGATCGTATGACCGGGGAAAAGCGATGGCAGGCGGGTGACGATCCGGTGGGGTATTCCACGCCGTATCCGTTCACATTTGAGGGAAAGCGATATGTGGCTGGGTTTACGGGGAAGTCGGCGATCGTTGTCGAGTTCGCGACGGGCAGGCAAGTTCTGCGTATTCCCTGGAAGACGAATTTCCAAGTCAATGTAGCCGCACCGATTTATGATGACGGTCATTTGTTCTTGACGTCGGGATACCAGACGGGGTGTGCGTTGTTCAAGCTAACATCCGAAGGCGACAAGTTGTCGGCGAAGCAGGTTTGGAAAAGCAAGGTGCTGATGAACAAGTTTCAATCGTGCATTTTGCACGATGGGTATCTTTATAGCTGCGATCAAAAAGCACTCGTGTGTGTGGAGTTTTTGACCGGGGAGGAAAAATGGCGGATTCGTCGGGTCAAACACGGTACGCTGGTCCTCGCGGATGGGCACATCCTCTTGCTGACACAGTCGGGACAGCTCAAAATTGCGCCCGTGTCGACGAATGGTTTCGATGCACTCACCGAAGCCGAAGTCTTGTCGGGCAAGTGCTGGACAGTATCGGTCATTGACAACGGGAAACTATACGCGCGCAACATGAAACGCGTCGTGTGTCTGGATTTGAGTGGCGCAGGGGCCACACCCAAGACCCCGAAGTAGAGGAGACGTATCAGTGTCCCCAAGGATCTCCATGTCGCCTGAGAGTGTGCTACTACAACGCACGATTCTTTTAGGTTGTTTCTGCGCAGCCTCGGCCGGCGGGGTACCGCCCGTCGTAGCCGACGATTCGCCGTCCGTGATGTTGACTCGAAACGTGCCGCCGGGCGAAACCTACTATGTCGAAATGAACGACGACATGGAGACATTCTCGCGGGGCGGATTCTTTGGTGAAGAGGGTGTCACACGAAGGTCGAGCCGATTGCGTACAGTGCGCCGCAGTGTGGCAGAGCTACCTACAAAAAAGGGTACGCGGGTTTCCTTGACGTTCGATCGCGTCGCAATGTTCACGGAAACGGCAGAGGCACCGGTGACGTTCGATTCCGATGCCGACGATCCCACGGACGAACTGGATTTGTTGGCCGCAGCTTTGGGTCCGATGTTGGGCAAGACGCTGGAGTTCGATGTTGATCGCCAAGGGAAGGTCCTGCATTCGCGCGGGATGGATCAAGTCTACGCAGCCGTCGAGGAAGCGGCGGCTGGCGGTATGGTGTTTGTGAAGTTGGAAGAAGAACTGACCGACGCACGCGGGCGATTCTATTGGAACGACACGCACGCGGTTTTGTATCCGAACAAGCGCGTCCGCGTGGGTGATGAGTGGACCGCAGCGACGATCCAGCCAAGCATCTATCAGCCGAACATTCTGCGCGAGTACCAGTGCAAGGTCGAATTCATTGGCGAGCGGGATGGCGTACAGATCGCAGAGATTTCGTATCGGGTGAAAATGCGGGAGTCGGACGACCGCCAATCGAAAGCACGCATGTTTGGCATGTTGATGTCTTTCAAAGATGGGCACGCCGAAGGCACCGCGACTTTTGATGTCAAACGCGGTGAGTTCGTCGCGCAAACCGAAGATGTGTTGATGAATCTTGTCGGTGTAGCCGACGGCAAGAAACCGGGCACGACTGTCGATGTGTCATCCCGCATCAAGACGACGCATTCGATGAGCGTTGTGACTGAGTCGCAGCGACGCAAGCAACGACAGGCGGCTGATCGCGATTGATCGCGGCCATCTTCGACTACGCCAGGTGTGCCTGGAGGCTACCCGTCCGATAAGGCGTTCGGTGGTCCAGAAACATTGCGCGTTCTTGAGCATAGGGCGATTACCCCAGTCGCACTAAATGTGCCCGGCGATCCTGCCGAACTACACATCAGAGCCGACACCAAGACGACAAGATCGGTTCCATGACAGAGAGCACTCTGTTCCCCGGGGGGACTCCCATGGCTGGGCCTGCGCAACGATTACGCGACCGCATCGAGGCGGTCGTCGACCTGCCGACTTCGTTTGCGGTCGCGGTGCGCGTTATCGAGGTGAGCCGCGATCCGAGCGCCGGTTGCGCCGACCTCGCGAAGCTCATCGAAACGGACCCCTCCTTAAGCTCTCGTTTTCTCAGTCTGACGAACTCAGCTTGGTTCGGTTTGCATCAGAAGGTCACCCGCGTTGGACAGGCGGTGAACCTGTTGGGTGCTTCCAACGTTCGGGCGCTCAGTGTCAGCCACAGCCTGTCGGGCCTTTACCACGGATGGAAGCTCGATGCGGGGGATGCCAAGGCCTATTGGCAAGCTGCCCTCCTCAAAGCGGCAGCCGGTGAGTTGCTCAGGCAGGAATACTCCGGATCACAGACCGAAGAAACGTTCACGCTGGGTTTGTTGCAGGATATCGGTGTGAGTCTGCTCGCTTCGGACGGCGTGCCCGAATACCAAGAGTTGCTTCGCAGTGAAGACGGCGAGCTTGCCGAGTGCCTTGAATTTGAACGATCCACGTTTGGCCTGGACCATGCCGAATGCGGCGCCCTGTTGGCCGAGCGCATCGGGCTGCCCGAACCATTTCCGGAAGCGATCCGAACCCACCACGAGCAAACGCAAAGCGTTGACGCTTCAGACGGTCCGCACGATCCAGCGGGATTGATCATCAGCCTTCTCCCGCATGATTTGAGAACCTGGAGCAAGCGCGACTTCGGGCGGTTGGATGATGTCATCGCAGATCACTTTGCTGCCAGGTGGAATGACGCACATCAATTCACCGAGGAGTTGCAGGTGCGGTTTGCGGCGCTGACGGACTTGGTGAGCGGTGGCTCATCGAAGGTGCCCACGCTGGCCGAACTTACCGCGCGGGCGACACTCATTTTGTCGCAGTCGGCCAAGGATGTCGTTGCCGAGCAGCAGTCACTCGCTTGCGAGAATCGAAACCTCACCCGTCACATGCTGGCGACGGAGACGAAGCACCGCGATGCAGAAGAACGCGCCACCCACGATCCGCTGACCGGGTTGCTGAATCGAGACGGGTTCGCCCGTGAGTCGAAGGTGTTGCTGCGTGAAGCGCGCGTTCGCAAAAGACCCATCGCCCTCGCGCTGATCGACCTGGATTATTTCAAGGCCATCAACGACGTACACGGTCATGCCTGCGGGGACGAAGTGTTGCAGGTCGTCGCACGCCGAATGTTCTCGTCGGTTCGTGGCCGCGAACTCATTTGCCGATGGGGCGGGGATGAGATTCTCATTCTTTCCGAAGGCATGTGCAAAGACGACAGCCATCGCGCTACCCAACGGCTGATCGGTACCGTTGAAGGCAATCCGATCACATGGCGCGGAATCCGACTCGACGTCACACTCAGCGTTGGATTTGAGTGGGTGCAGCAAGTTGGCGAAGGGTTCGACATCGACCATCTGATCGAGCGCGTCGATGCGAGGATGTATGAGAACAAACGGTCGTCGCGGCCCCATTCCACCCGAACGGTATGATCGGATCGCGAATCGTGTCCCCGCGGTTGGTGCGGTTAGGGAAGCGCATCGCGCAGGCGACAGCAATCTTCAACGAACGACTCGAATAATTCCAGTGGAAGCTGGGTGGCTGCATCGCTCATCGCGGCTTCCGGGTTGTCGTGTACTTCGAGAAAAATCGCATCCGCACCTGCCGCCACGGCTGCGAATGCCAGCGGTTTGATGTACTGCCTGTTACCGCCCGTATTCTCGCCACCGTCCCCCGGATGTTGGCAGCTATGCGTAGCGTCGAATACGACCGGGGCGATTTGCTTGAGCATGGGGATTGCGGTCATGTCGTTGACGAGTCGGGAATAACCGAAAAAAGTGCCACGCTCTGTCAGCAGTGCGTTTTCATTTCCCGTCGCGAGGATTTTTTTGATCGCGGGGGCCATCTGTTCCGGGGCCATGAACTGACCCTTCTTGATGTTGACGCACTTGCCCGTGTTGGCAGCCGCCACCAGCAGATCGGTTTGCCGGCAAAGGAACGCGGGGATTTGCAGGCAGTCTATCACGGCTGCGAGGGGGGCGGCTTGTTCGGGCAGATGGATGTCGGTCGTGAGGGCAAGGCCCATCTCTCTGCCGATAGCTGAAAAGATATCGATGGCTTTTTCAAGACCAGGGCCGCGATAGCTGTCCGCGCTGGTTCGGTTGGCTTTATCGAAACTGGCTTTGAAAACCAGAGGCACCGAAAGCCGACGGCAGATGGGTGCGATGGCGTCGGCCATCCGCAGCGTGTGGTCGCGCGATTCGATCACGCACGGACCCGATGGCCAGGGGATGCCCCGCACCAATCGTGATTTCATCAATCTGAGCGCACTTGATCACGACACGAAAGCCTCAAAATCAAATCGAACGAACCACCCATTCCCAAGCCAACCACACAGGATCAGCCCACAAGATCGGCATAGGCGACTACACAGGAGACGACCGTATAACGGCGGGGTCGCTACGTCAATCGCCCGTCTTGGTGTCGACCTGATGAATAGGGGAAAAGGCTGTCTTGCGGGCTGCGAATCGTCCGCACGGAATGTTTGTGAAGCAGTAACGGGTTCACCACGGCTTGCCCCGGCAGATCGACAGCGCGGCGACATGGGGAGACTCTGCTCGACAACAAGAACCGCTTCGGTCATCCTCTTGTGATAGCGAAGCTCAGGGTGCGAGGAAACGATTCGATGATCAACAAACGCCGCAAGCGTGCCATCTTGTTGTTGCTTGGATTCGTACTCTTGGCCTCTGCGGGATCCAAAGTCTTGCTGCCGATGGCGGCACGTCGAACGACCAAGGCCTATGAAGATGCGA
>JAADIU010000137.1 GCA_013151185.1 Planctomycetota bacterium | reverse complement strand
TCCTGCTTTCTGACGAGCACCAACTCCTTACGCCGTATCCCCGTGGAACAGACCAACATCAGAGGCAAGACCAAGTCAGATTCATTTTCCCGGGCCAGATCGATGAGTTTCTTGATGTCCTTCTGCGTGAGGACGATCCTCGTCTTCATCTCCTTTAGGAAGGTTTCACGCTCGGCGTTGTTCTTGAATGTGTGGCTGGCGATCACTGCGTCGATGTCGGATTTCCATTCAAAGTGTTTCTGACGTTGGGTCTTGATGACGGGCCAGCGGTTGATTGGGTTTGACGGGATTAGTTTATTGTCGATGGCCCAGGTGAGAGCGGCCTTGAGGCTGCCGAGTTCCTTCTTGATGGATGTTCCGCCGACTGACTTGGATCGGTGTTTCTGGTATTGCTCCAACTCGTCGGGTGTCAGGGGCATCACTCTCTTGTCGTCGCCGAAGAATTCACAAATACGTTTCAGCCAAAGGTTGGTGTTGTAGTGTTGGTCGAAGCCGACGTTGGATTTCAGGTGAGCCAGGTAGCCGTCCACCAAGTCGGCGATGGTGAGTGGGTTGTCGTCGGTGGCGTGGCCGAGTTTGGCGGTCACTTCGGGGGAGCCGAACAGGACATCGACGATGGATGTGCCTTCGGACAACAACTTTGATGCTACGGCACTCTCCCCGCGACGAATGCGAGTGAGTTGCTCTTCGGCGTCCTTCTTGATTCGCTCCGCCTCGTGGAGGTTGTCGGTTCCAAGCGCCTTTATGTGAGGCCCGCCTTTCCATCGGAAATCAAGCGAATATTTGCCGTTGGCGCGTTTTCTAAGGGAAGCCATTCTGCCATCTGCTCCTCATATTCCTCACCGACATGCTCCAGTTTTGGAGCGTGTTGGCGAAGTGTTGGCGTTCCGTTGGCGAAACGTTGGCGCAGACGGGTATACGACAATGAAAAAAGGACGCCAAGGCGTCCTTAAGTTTAGCTTTGATAGTGGGTTATGTACTGGGCGATACAGGACTTGAACCTGTGACCTCCTGCGTGTCGAGCAACGATGATTCCACACCAAAAAACCCAAGAATCCAAGATATGACAACAGGTTACACTCCTTGTAATCGATTCGCAACTGGCAGCAATCGACCGCATTCTTGATCGTGGAATCGCGGTATGACGAAAGAAAAACGGTACAAAACCGGTAGTCATTCAAGAGTGAATATGCGCAGGGAGAGTCAGTAGGACGCAGGCTGTGAAACAAGGAAGCATTTCGAGCTTGCAGTTTCGTCAATAGCCGCGTCGGTTCCGTAGTCCTTCGGGGCCATCAGCGATGAAATAGCCAACTTCACTCGGAACTTCCACACGGCGCGGCAGGTAGCCTTGCTCTTCCGATTCCAACGGTTGTTCCGTCGAATTGGTATCCGGACTCGGCAGACGAAACGAGACGAAACGGCTCCCCATTGGCATATCCGTTCACGCGCCACGACGTCCATCGGTCGACCTCGTCGCGATTGCGGATCGCTTTGTCGTAGATTTCGCCGGGTATGACTTGAAGCGTGTCGCCATCAACGGAAATATCGCCTCCAACGTTGAACCTCACCCGTGGATTTTCCCCAGCGGTGATCACGACACCAAGTCCGTGGTGTAAAGACTTGACGCATTCTTCAACATGGTACATGAAGCGGCTCCATCAGATTCGTTGAACGATGATTTCGAAGCGATAATTCTACCATCGCTTGGGATGTTCGCGCAAGGCTAACCACGCGAAAATGCCCTAATAAATCCTGAAAAACGCGTATAATAGGTGATGGGCGTAGCTATTGGTTCGATTCGGACCGCTCGTCGCGCCCCATTCGGCTCACTTCATCGCGACGCACTCGTTTCGACTGGCCCAACCTCGACACATTCCTGAGCGTCATTGATGTGCCAGAAGTCGTACAACTGCGTAAGCTCAGCGACGGCGAGGCGCAAGCGCATGCCCAGCTTCCGGAATTCTCTCTGTGCCTCACGCATCGCCACCTTCGCCCGTCGGAGACTGACCTCGTCCACCAGCGCGTCGATCTCCGCGATGACTGTCGGCAGTTCGTCGAGATGATCGGCCAGGGCCTGCGCCTCCTCGCCCAACAATCGGACTGTTCTTTGACCGGTCAGTTTCGCCACGATCACCCACCGTCAGATTGTTCATGCTGCATCGAATACCCGCCGTTTCAAGAAATCAGCTCAAGTCCCCAATGAGCGATCCAATTGGTCGTTACGCAGGTGCAGACCACACGTTCACTCTACGACGCAATTGGGCTTCGCGCAAGCGGCGATTTGAACGAGCCCTCGCGATTTGGGCTGCAAGAATGCGCTGTGCACGGCGGATCGTGATGTCTTGAGTTATCGCTGTCGGATCGGCACCATTGGCGTACCATCTGAGTCTGCTGCGTCTGCTCGGATTCACCGGTGGCACTACAGCAATTGGTATTTCTTGGTGGAAATCCGAGAGGCCAACAATGAAGTGATGATTTGACATCCCGAGAACTACCTTATGCATTTCACGAAGCTGGACACGCTGCCGTCCGTTTGGATTTGAATTTGGATGTATTGTTCATCGAACTCGGTGGCGAGGGCGACGAGGCCGGTCAATGCGTCAGCTACGGTGGCCCGCAAGCGTGATATGACGAAGAAGATTCGCTTGCCGCTGCCCGTTCCGAAATCATCGCGAATTATGCAGGACTGGCTGCGCAGCGCCTGACTGATCCGAACGCGGTTGATGACTGTGCCGATGAGGACATAGCCCCGCCGGAACGCAATCGCTTTGAATTTTGGAATCGAGGAATCAGAACTTGATGTGCTGAATCAAAATGCAAGCGAATTGGTGGTCCGCTTGGAAGAGGCGATTATCGAAGTTGCACAAGTGCTTATTGTGAAACGGCATTCGACCGGTCGCGAGATATACGACTCGGTGTGCCCCTTCGGGCTTGTAAATGACATATTTGAGCTTCAGCGAGAATTCGAGCGAGCGCGCTCCTCGCCACCGGCGAACGATTCTGCAGATGGGAATTGGATAGTCAGCGAAGCCGATCGCTTGCAGCGTAAACAATTCAGGAGTGGCTAAGCCGTCACTCATTATCCCATGCCAGTTCGTGATCGACGAGGTCATACACGACAGATTCGGTCCGCACATCGAACCACTCCCGCAGCATCGCCGGTCCCCGCCGTTGGGGCCACGTCGCTGGATCCCGGCACCAGGCCTCCAACTCCGCCTCGAAGATCATACGGGCGTGACGTTGCAACGCTCGACGCTCGGCTTCGGGTGATTCGGTAGCCTCGCCCAGATAGACCGCGACGCGGTCGCGAATGATGTCCACATGGCCCTGCGCATCGGGGTCCGTCGGGGCGACCCATTCAAGAAACGGTTTCTTGGGACGGATGACGACGGCAGTACGATTAACGAACTTCATCCGCGCAGCATAACGATTCAAAACGACTTGCAGTAACGAGACGCCCCGCCCGCCGAGGAGGAGGAGGAGGAGGACAACGGGCGGGTCGCTTCAACATTAACGACCGTAGGGATACACTCTTATTGCATGAAGCATGCCTAGATGGGCGATGATTGAAAACTCACACTGGATTCGCACAAGACACGGGCCAAAACTCGGCCCATTGGTCAATTGCTCCGAGTACATGAATCCGCCACCAACACGATGCACCGCCGCGTAGAACAGCGACGGGTTGGACGAGCGAACGCTTTCCGTCGTGCGGACCGAGTCACCTGCATAGGCGCTACGGAGGCGCTACGGATCGAAAAGCATTTGGAACGCGGCGAAGTCTTGCAGGTCGATGTCGCCGTCTGCGTCTGCGTCAAACACCTGAAAGCACATTGCAACACAACCCCCGTCGCTTGGCGTCGACGAAGTGCCGGGGCCAGCTTGGCAATCGGCTAGGTAGCCGAAGTCAATGAGGTCTAGTGTGCCATTGGCGTCAAAGTCTCCGACCGATGCCGCGTCACACTTGTCGCCAATGCCATTGAAATTGCAGTCCATGCCAGCTACCCCGGTATCGGTATCGCAATAGTCCGGAATGCGATCCTCATTGCAGTCCCGATCGAGCGACGTCATCGTCAGGTATGTGGGTTGATTGACCTTACCCGTACCCAGCGCACGCACAAACGTGCCAGTTGTCCCATCATATTCCAGCACGCTCGCGCCGTAACGATTGCTCACCAGCAAGTTTCCATTCGCGCTCCATGCAAGACCTTCGGAGCCATCCAATCCGCCGCTCTCGTCGACACTGATCGTAGTCGGATCGTCGCCGACGAAAACGTCAATCAGCGTGCCCGTACTGGGATCAAACCGCAGCACTTGATCGGTGCTGAAACTCGCGACAAGTAGGTTGCCTTGTGAATCGAGCAACAATCCCGCCGGGGTCTCAAGGCCGCCGCCTTGCGCCGCAATATGGCTAGACGCGCCACTTTCAGCGTCGTAGGCAAGCACCCGATCACTTTTTTGGCTGGACACCAGCAGTTCGCCGGCGGGCGTGAGCAACAAGTCGGCTGGTCCGTCGAGCCCACCAGCGCCGCTCGCAACCAACTGCCCCAGCGCCTGTCCGGTCACGACATCGAACTTATGAACGCTGTCGTCCGACCAGTTTGAAACTAGCAGCGTGTCTGGATCTGCGATCAAAAGGCCGACGGGATCGGTAAGTGCGCCGGTGTATTCGCGAATCAACTCGCCAGTGAACGCGGCGAATTTCATCACGCTCTGTGTGTTGACGCTGGATACGTAAACATGTCCGGCCGAATCGACTGTGATGCCGTTCGGGTCGTTTAGTCCGTTCGTCGCAGGAGGTATGTACTCGAATAGCATCTTGCCCGTCTGAGCGTCGATGGCCACGACGCTGTTTGTTAGTTTGCTTGAAACCAACACTGCGGGAACACCCGGCTCCGATCCGCTAAACGCCACGCCAATTGAATAAGATGTAACGCACGAACCCGCGCTGCCCGTGACTGTAGCGCGGTAAGTTCCAGGCGTCGTCACCTGGATCGTTCGACTGGTCTCGCCGCCGGGCTCCCACGAGTAGCCGCCATAGCCAGCCCCGGCATCGAGTGTTATCACCGTGCCAGGGCATTCATTGGCACTGGGCGATGCATCGATTAACTGAGCTTCGCAATCGTCGGGGACACCATTGCCATTGCAATCGCTGCTCGTCCCGTTGGCAATGTCACATTCGTCCAGCGATCCATTGGTGTTGCAGTCCGATGATGCGACGTTGAACACATACGCTGAGCCGCTGTTCGATCCATTGTCGTCGTCGCGGTACGCACCCACGAGTGCCGCGTTTCCGCTGATCGCAACGCTGATTCCCAGTCGATCATTGGCTGCGCCGTCGTCTGCGGTAAACTTGAACGGTTGTTGCCAAATGCCGCCGATTTCTCGGGAAACGTATACCGCCCCGCTTTCTGTTCCTTTTTCGTTGTCGCGGAGTGCACCGAAAATGGCGCGGTCTTCGTGAATCGCAACGCTGAATCCAAAGTTGCCATTGTCAGACGGATCGCCGGCACGTAATTTTTCGATTTGTTGCCATACGCCATTGATCTCGCGGAAAATATAGGCCGACCCGCTGTTGGTAGCGTCTTCGTCATCACCATGAGCTCCCACAACGATGGTGTTGCCGTCAATCGCAACATCGACACCAAACGCATCGCCCGAGGCTGCGTCGTCCGCCGTCAGCTTGGCGATTTGCTGCCACACGCCCCCAATCTCGCGAAATACATATGCTGCTCCAGATTCACTTACGCCTGTCTTGGATTCCCTGTGGGCACCTATGACAGCGGTGTCGCCGATGAAATCCAATCTGCGGCCGAAAAAAGCGTCCGGTGACGCATCGTCCGCAGTCAGCTTGGCGATCTGCTGCCACACGCCGTTGATTTCACGGAATACATACGCTGAACCGTTGTTTATCCCATCGACATCATCTGCGCGGGCACCGATCAGAACGGTGTCACCATCAATCGCCACACTCGAGCCAAAGTAGTCAAAGTTCCCCGGGTCATTGGCCGTTAGTTGGGCAATACGTTGCGCAAGCCCGTTTAACAAACGATAGATATAAACGGTGCCATTGCCGTTCACGGCGCCGCTATACCGGTCCGCTCCGATGACGATCGTATTTCCACTGATCGAAACGCTGAATCCAAAGCGATCACTTGTACCAGCGTCGTTGTCATCTTTAATTTTTGTAACGTACTGCCAAGAACCACCAACATTGCGATATACGTACGCCTTTCCATAACCGACGACATTGTCCAATCCGAAGGGCGCGCCGATTACACCGGTCACACCATCGATTTCGACGCTATACCCGAACTCATCGTCTGCTTCACCATCAGGCGCGGTGAGTTTCGGAGGGCCAAGGATTAACTCGCATTCGTCAGGAGTTCCGTTTGTATTGCAGTCGTTCAAAACCTCGGGCGATTCGCAGAATCCCGTTTCCGGATTACACGAAGCCGGCAAACATTCGATATCGAATTGAGAGCAATCAATCAATGCGCCCGCACACTCGCCAGAACTGCAAGCGTCACTGTCGGTGCATGGATTCTCGTCATCGCATGCGAGACCGTTATTTGCGGGGGCGGTCTCGCACGATCCGGTTGCCAAATTGCAAATTCCCACCACGCAAACGTCATCCAAGAATGAACAGTCGAAGCTGCTCTCGCTGTATGGTTCGCATTCATCCGGAATACCGTTTAGATTGCAGTCGGGACTGTTTTGATCCTCGATGTCGCAATCATCCGGCACGCCATTAAGATTGCAGTCGTTGTTTGAAATATCAATTTCGCACCCATCCGCTATACCGTTGATATTGCAATCAGGATTGGCTTGCTCTCCGGTGTCGCATTCATCTGGCACCACATTGTCGTTGCAATCACGATTCTCGATTTCAAACACGTAAGCCGCGCCGTAGTCGACGAGATTCGCGTGGCTATGACGTGCACCGGAGGCTCCGAAGACTGCGATGCCCCCATCGATCGCGGTGCTCGCGCCGAAGTAGTCCTCGGCGTCAGTGTCGGGGCCGGTTAATTTCTTTATCTGCGTCCAGACGCCGCCAATTTCACGAAATACATACGACGCACCGCTCCTATTTCCGCGTCCGTCGTCATACCTTGCCCCGATGACCACGGATTTTCCTTCGATTGCCACGCTCACGCCGAATTGGGCACCGGCGACTGCGTCGGCTGCGGTAAGCTTGGCGATCTGTTGCCAAACCCCGTCGATCTTACGGAATATGTAAGCTGAGCCACTATCAGCCCCAGCATCATCATCATCATCGAGGAATGCGCCAATGATTACGGTAACCCCGTCAATCGCTACCCCGTCACCGAAGGCGTCGTCGGCAGAGGCGTCATCGGCGGTGAGCTTCGCGATTTGTTGCCAAGTCCCATTGGCTCTTTCAAAGATATACGCCGAGCCACTTCCCGAGCCACCGTCATCATCTCCATGTGCCCCGATGACAGCGACATTTCCACTAATTGACACGCCGTTTCCGAAGCGGTCTGAAGGTTGGGCGTCGGCGGCGTTGAGCCTGAGACTTTGCTGCCATTCTCCGTTGGCCTTTTCGAATATGTATGCAGACCCCGTATCGGATCCTCCGACATCGTCACGCGGTGCACCAATGAGAGCCGTCGTACCGTCGACCGCGACAGCGTCACCGAACTGGCCTGTGCCGACAGAAAGGGTTGCGACGTGACTTGGGAAAAAAGTTGAATCGTAGACATAGACAGAGTTGGTACCCGGCGCTCCAATCAAGAGCGTGCCCCCGCCAAAGTCCATACTGGCTCCGAATTTCTCGCCGGCGACTTGGTCGCCTCCTATCTCGCCGAGTGAAGCCCATATCCCATCGAATTCCTCCCATACTTGAGCGGTTCCAACGAGTTCTCCCCCTTCACATTCCTCCTCACAGGGATCGGGATCTTGTCCTGGACAATTGTCTGTACATACCAGTTCTAGTCGATAGTTGGGATCCCCGACAATTAGTAGAGTCCAAATACTTATGGGACCGCCCGTAAACGTTTCACCTTTACGAAACGCGACACTTGCACCAAGTTTCACATATTCGTTGCCAAAGACAGTGTGGTCAAGGCTATCTTTGAACGTTGCGACATGCTGCACATCAAACAACTCGCATTCATCCGGCGTACCATTCACATTACAATCAGTTAAGGCTGGTGGTTCGCATAGCCCTGTTTTGGAATTACAGGTCGCCAACAAACAAGCGCTATCCAGGAGCGAGCAATCGATCTCTGAACCCGTGCAGATTCCACTAACGCAGAAATCATCGGTCGTACACGAGTCCAAGTCATCACACAGTCCACCCTCGTTGGCGGGGATGGTTTCGCACGCGCCCGCCTCCAAATTGCAGACGCCCAAAACGCAGACATCGTCCAAGAATGAACAATCTTGGCTATTCTCGCCGAAGGGTTCACAGGCGTCAGGGATGCCGTTGAGGTTGCAATCGGTTTCGACGCCTGACTCGATGTCGCATTCGTCCAATATGCCGTTGGTGTTGCAATCCGGAATTCCGAAAGAATGGAAATGCGCCGAGCCTTTGTTTGAGGCCGTTACTATGTCCTTGTATGCGCCAACAAGCACCGAGTCACCATTCAGTGCGACACTACTGCCCAGCTCATCATCGGTGTCGGAGTTGAATGTGGCGATTCTGGTTGGTTGGCGCCAGACACCACCGACCTCGCGCGTAGCGTAGACCGCTCCACTCTCTGGTCCGTTTTCACTATTTAGCGGTGCCCCCAGGGCGATGCGGCTGCCGTGGATGGCAACGCTGAACCCCAAGTAATCACCCCCCGGAAGATCATCGACCGTAAGCTTGGCGATTTGACTCCATATGCCTCCGGTCTCACGAAAGACGTACGCAGCCCCGGTGTCTACTGGTTGGGCATCATTGAGGTAGGCTCCGACAACGATGGTGTTTCCATGAATCGCAACGTCGAAACCAAATCGATCGCCCGAAGCAGCATCGGACGCTGTCAACTTCTCAATCTGTTGCCACACGCCTTCAACGTCGCTGAAGACGTACGCCGCGCCGCTTTCGTCGACTCCAGTCTCGGTGCCCCCGTAAGCACCGATGACAGCCGTGTCGCCGGCTAGGGCCAAGGTGTGGCCGAAGAAGTTATCCGATGACGCGTCATCTGCCGTTAGTTTGGCAATCTGCTGCCAGATGCCACCGATCTCACGGAAAACATAAGCCGAACCACTCCTGGACCCATCGTCATCGTTTCCGTGGGCGCCGATCAGAACAGTGTTGCCAGCAATCGCCACGCTCGTGCCGAAGAAGTCTGAACTCGAAGCATCGTTGGCGGTCACCTTGGCGATTTGTTGCCAAACCCCGTTTGAGGAGCGAAAAATATACGCGGATCCACTATTGGTCCCGTCATCATCATTTCTATTTGCTCCGACGACGATAGTATTTCCGCTAATCGAAACACTGTATCCAAAACGATCGTCGAAAGCTGCGTCGCTAGCTGTAATCTCCATCTCGTATTGCCAAACACCGTCGATTTCTTGGAAAACGTATGCCGAGCCGCTCCTGGACACTCCCGTCTTGCTCCCCCACTGTGCACCGATAACACCAATCGTTCCTTCGATGTCGACGCTGAATCCGAACTGATCTGCGGCTGAGCCATCTGGGGCAACGACGTTAGAATACTGAGAATTCAAGGAGAATTCGCACTCATCAGGTACACCATTCGTATTGCAGTCTTC
>JAADIU010000194.1:5539-13889 GCA_013151185.1 Planctomycetota bacterium | reverse complement strand
ATGATCCGAACGCGGGCCATTTTGTGTTCATGGACTTCATAAACGGTACTACTACATGAACGGCGCTACTGCCCTGCTGCTTGTTGCATGGCGGCCATGTCGCTTAGGTCGACGTCGCCATCCTGATCGAAGTCGGAAATGGCGCAACTGTCGTCCGGTGCCACCGAGCCCGCACCCGGTCCGGTGATGCAACCGGCGATCGCCGTGTTGTAGTCAGTCGTATCGACATCGTTGTCGCCGTCGTGATCGAACTCCGCACGTCCGAGTGAATCCATAAACGCGACCAAGGCGTCCTTGTCAGCTTGCGGGAGCGCGGCAAACGCTTGAGCCGAAACCGCGCCCTGGCTGCCCGACGCATCGTGTTCACCGATCGCATTGGTGATGCGATCTGCAAATGTGCCACCAATCACCCTGCCGTCATGCATCAACTGCCCACGCCATCGCAAACCCCAAAGCGACGGTGTTCGCATTTCGGCTTCGGTGGCATCGCCCTGAACGATTCCATCTCCGAGTTGACCCATGTTGTGAAGCAGGAAGTCGGAGTACGGTTTGATCGCCCGCGCTGTCAGCGCAGACTCGGGAGCAACACCGGTCATCATCGAGCGCGTGTGACAGTCGGCACAACCGATACTGTTGAAGATCGCTTCCCCGCTCATACCCGAGCGCGGTGTTTGGGGCGGCTGAGCCAGGAATCGCTGGAAGTCTGTAACGCGGTCGATGAAGTGCGGTAGCACACCACCCGGTCCATCTTCCGGGCCATCCTCGGGGTCAGCCACCGTGTCGCACGTTGCGAGGTCTGGAGGTCTGATTCCGTTCGGATCGTTTTCGGTCACGACGAAGCGGTTGGTCAAACCCATCTCATTGAGCGCTGCGTCGGCGCTGAACGTCAGGACGGTTGCGACCTGTGCCTTCCAACCAAAACGCCCGACCCGCAGGGGCGCTCCGCCGCCATCTTCAAACGCGGGCACCATGTGCGCTTGGCCCTGAACGCCTGCCGGCTGCGCTGCGAGATTCGCCAACAGGTCAATGCCAGGAATGGCTTCGACCAAGCCTGCACCGAAGGTCGAGTTGGTAATCCGATTGATGACCACGTTGGCCTCGACGGGGACGACTTCTTCGCACGTCATCGAAATGCCGTTCGCCTGTCGAAGCGAGCCGCCGAACTGCGCCAGTGGATCGAATCCGCCTTTGTCAGCAAGGCCAAAACGGGTGACCAATGTGGAGCCCGACCCGCCCAGTTCACCGGCATTGTGGCAGGCACCGCAGGCGTTTTGATTGAACACCGGTCCGAGGCCGTTGGCGATGGAAAGCGGTTCATCGAATTTGGTCTGACCGGCGACAAACAGAGCGGCTTGTGCAGGTGTGAGCCCGAGGGCTTGATCGCCAACGCGCGCCTGAAGCAGTCTGACGCATTCGTCTGCGGCTTCGTCGCATTGCAAATCACCGCACGGGTCGGCACCCGCCAAGCAAGTTCCGCCGGCGCAGGTTTCCGCACCGTTGCAGAACAGTCCGTCGTCGCATTCAACCGCGGTCAAACAATCGACGCACAGGTCAGCACCCTCATCACATGTTTGACCGGGGCAAGGATCTGTACCGGGTGCGCAGGATCCGCCGACGCACGCCTCCGCACCGTTGCAGAACTGTGCATCATCGCAGTCGCCTGCAATGAGGCAATCAACGCACATGTTTGTGCCTTCATTACAAAGCTGGCCGGGACACGGGTCCGAACCCGCAACGCAGTTGTTCGATCCGTCGCAGGTTTCAGCCCCATTGCAGAATGCCGCGTCGTCACAATCGGGATCGGTAAGACACCCGACGCATTGATCGCCAACTTCATCGCAAACCTGTCCAGCCATCGTGCAAGGGTCTGCACCATTGACGCAGGCACCCGCGACGCACGTCTCCGGGCCGTCGCAGAATGCCAAGTCCGGACAGTCGCCGTCGACCAAACACTCGACGCACTGGTTGCCAGCTTCATCACAAAGCTGCCCCGGACACGGATCGGTTCCCGCGACGCACGCGCCACCACCATCACATGTTTCGGCGCCGTTGCAGAACACCATGTCGTCACAATCCGGATCAGTCACGCAAGTCGCGTTGCAAAGAATGCGCGTCACGACGAAGTTATCAATCCCGGATTCAGTGATGCTGTCGTTCGGATTGTCCGCAACCGAGAAGCGCACCTGAATGGTTGCACTCGGCGTGACAAAATCGCTCACCTTGAATGATTGCGTCGTCCACTCGCTGCCCGTGCCCGTCGTCGAATTGACCTGAACCCAGGTCGAGCCATCCGACGTGACCTCTGTAACCAAAGAGTCTGCGCCACTCGTGAAGTGCCACAACCCATAACTGACGATGGCGTCGCTTCCGCTGATGTCGAACGCGGGCGACGTCAAAATCGTGGGGCCACCGTCTACATCATTTGCTCCGGCGTTGGTACCGCCTGAGTGCTGCTCAGTGATGTAGCACATCGTTTCCTCGACGGCTGCCCCCAGGTCGTTCTCCGGCTGCGCGGCGATACCACTTCCCGTTGGGAAAAACGTCCCGATAGGATCGACCCGCTCCCAAGAACCTGAAGTCAGTGATTGATCGGCCACGGTCCACGCAGGGTTGGCGGCTTCAAACGTGTCTGCGAACAGAACCTCTGAACCAAACGATGCGAGCGCCGAGAAGCTAGACGTCGGCGCACCCGGTGGGTCTGTCACCACTACTGCCGTCGTCGTTTCGACCGACACATAAAACTGCAGCGACGAGGTACAGGGGATTCCGGGTAGATTCACGAAGTAAACATTGGGCGATTGTTCGGTCATGTTTGTTTCGACGAACGCACCCCCATCGATCGATACGAATTGCTTTCCAGTGGCTGGCTGAGGCGTCGAACCGGTTCCGCTGACCGACACGCGAAACGTCTCCGGTGTATTGGGCGTGAGCGTTCCGGGGATTCCGTCAGGATATGTGAATACTAGATTCACGGGAGGCACATTGATCCACACCTCGGTGCTGGTGCAGGTACCAATAAACATATCGAGCCAGCCGTCATTGTTAATATCAAACACCAGGATATCGTGAACCCCGTTGGGCGTCCACGGTTGGGCACCCTCTTGCTCCTGCAATGTGACCATCGGGAGGTTGCCCAGGTTTCGATAAATGTGCATGCGCCGATTGCAGCCGGGCGAATCCACATCCACATCCGCAATGATCACGTCGTTGAAGTTGTCGTTGTTGAGGTCGACGATGACGCTGTTGCCACCGAACTCTGCGTCGGCACCGCCCGATCGGATGAACGGCATTTGCGTGAAGTTTGCCAACCCGTCGACACCATTGCCTACATTGAGCAAATACACGTCCTGCCCGTCGTCGGTGATGACGATGTCCAACAAGCCATCGTTGTTCAAATCGCCCACGCTGATGTGGTACGGCGCGTTGGTATAAACGATGTCGAAGTCGTCGAAGAAACCCTCGTTGTTGGGATCGTTGTACGAAATCGAGACGCGGCGCGGGTTTTGCAACGCCGTGTCTTTGACGACATCGAGCGTTCCGTCACCGTTCATGTCGGCGATGACGGCGGCCAAACTAAATGCCGACAGCAACATCGTGCTGGTCATGCGCGTTTCACGCGAGTCAATAAAATTACCCGCGCCGTCGTTGATGAGCAGACGGTCGTTCACATCCTCTGCCGGATCCTCTGGCGGTGATGTTCCAACGCCATCACTGTCATAGTCGCCAATATAGAGGTCCGGGAAACCGTCGCTGTTGACGTCGCCAACCGCAACAGAACACAGGCGAGGTGCGACGGCAAGATTCGTGCCGATGGTTGTCAATTGTGGGAAGCGTGCCTCTTCGTAGCGAAAACCCTGCCAAACGCCTGCGATCTCACCCTTGTTGATGTAAATACGCGGGTGCGAAATCGTCTTCGGCAAGCCGTCACTGATCGTCGAAACTGTGACAATATCAAGCCATGTGTCACCGTTGACGTCGACAAGCTGTACGTCGCGGTCGTTCGTCAAGTCGAGAAAACCCTGGCCGCCATCCGTCGCATCCACGACGAACGTAGACGTCACATCGACAAACACACCGTCGATGGCCTGACCATCTGCGATGCCTTGATTCATAAAGAGAACGTTCTGTCGCCGACCGGGTGTTGTGAACGGTTGTTTGCGAACGCAAACAATGTCGAGGTCGCCGTCCTTGTCCACATCACCGAGCGCGTAGTCCTTCTCATTGATGTCGTTGGCACCCAAGGCAGATGCGGCTACAAGTCGCGTGCCCGTCTCATCCACAAATTCCACCCAGGAACCGCCCGAGCCCGCCAGCGCGGGAGATGCAATGAGCGAAGCAAGGATCGCTACGACCGTAGTACGGTTGCCTGACATGAAACGTCTCCTTCTATCGTGTCGTTCAATACCGATGTGTGAGGTTCAGATTCCAGAAGATCAGAACCCGCATTATAGCGCACTCGGGGCGCGTTCCGAAAGCGCAAAAAGATCGCGATCCTTTCGCCTTAACTTGGACAAGAATCCGACACAAACAGTGCCTGCGAAGCTAGCGGGCTTGCTCGGTCTCGATGAAGGAGGCTGCACCGACACGAAATCACCAACGTGCCGATCTACTTTCGCGTGGGCGCTCCGCGAGATTTACCAAGATGTCGCTTCATGTAGAAAATCGAATCTTCGCGCCGGCCACGGGCTTTCAAGTCCTGCGCGAGTGCTTCCAGGTTTCGCTTGTTGCGAAAGTACCAGCGACCCGGAAATGAAAACCGTTGGTTGGCTTTTCGGGGAGTGGCAACGTAATCGTTGTAGTCGATCAGCAGTTGATCCACGGAGACCGGACCGAGGTAGACAATTTGAATCGACCCATCACCATCAACCAAGAAACTCAGCGGCATCGGCCAATCGTCCAAACGCCCTCGCACATGATCGATTAGCGCGTCGATCGTTTCCAGAAGATCCGCGTCGATGGCTTTTTCCGCGAACGTTCCACCCTTCATCAAGGGACGTATCTTGCGACCAAACAGCGCAACCGCCTTTGCCCGATCATCAGGCGTATCGATGTTCAGCGCCAAAACATCCAAGCCGACTTTGTGTATCCGCTCGATTTGCCCTGCAAATTCCGATAGCTCGCCCACACACCCCGCGCACCACTGTGCCCATAGGTTGATCAGCAGAGGTTTCTTTTGGTCAGTCGAAGAAAACGCCTCGAATACAAGAGACGGAGGCAGCGGGAGCGGAACTTTCAGCACCATGCGAGATGTGGTTATTGATTGCTCGTTGGTGGACTGTGGCGGGGCAAGTTTGATTGGTTGGCGTTCTTGCTCGACGACCTTGCTGTCACCTTGTGTGATGACGAACCGTTTGTTGACCTGAGTCACCGAAACGATCTGCTCGTTTCCGTTCGGCCAACGCACCAATACATGGTCGACATGCTTTGCCTGCCCCAGACCAAAGTGCAACCATCGGCTTGACTGCGACAGGTATCCACTGCCAGCCGTGACACAGCGCGTCTGTTTCTTGCCATCGTACGAAACCGTGACTTTGGTACCGATGGCATCGCGATTCGAGGTTGTGCCAATCAGCTTGAGCGCGAGATAGGAGTTCGACGGGGCACCGACGTTGCTTCCTAGATTTTCCATGAATCGCAGCGCGGGGCTCGTGCGGTTCTTTAACCAAACATCAAGGTCGCCGTCGTGGTCCCAATCGACCGTCGCCATCGCTCTGCCATCATCGAGAAAATCCAATCCGCTGACGGCTGAGATATCCACGAACGTTCCATCGCGCAGGTTCAGATAACAGCAGTTGCGCTCGTGCCCACTCCACGAAGCGCCCTCGTCCATCAGTTCCGACAGCGCTGCCCAGCCCTCGATGTATTCCTTGGGCATGGCTTTCTTGCCCGAGTTTCCCTGCTCTTTCAACTTGGACTGCGACGCGACCCGCCGCCAAAAGAAACTTCACAAATCGTCCATTCGGTCGCTCGTCAAGAATCCGTTCGGAACAATCATGTCGTCGTAACCATCGTTGTTGAGATCGACGAACTGCGCCCCCCACGCCCACCGCCCAAGGCGAATGCCAGCCGCCTCGCTAACGTCTTTGAACGTGCCATCGCCCTGATTCGCGAGGAGGGTATTGCCCAGGCTGTGACGCTGAACACCCCCGCGATCGGCTGAATCCTGCTCGGAAAGAAACTCGTTTTGATAAGCGATCCGTCGACCTGCCGACGAGTACATATTGCTGATGAGCAGGTCATCGTCTCCGTCGAGATCGTAGTCCGACCAACTCACACCCATGCCTGCGGCTTGGTCTTCGGCACCTGCTGCGGCTGCGATGTCGACGAATTTTCCGTTGTCGTTTCGATACAGATTGTTTCGCCCGAAATCATTCGAGACGTAAAGGTCCAGATCACCATCGTTGTCAAAATCGCGCCAACCTGCCGACAGGCTGAATCGCGAATTGTTCACATCGAGCCCAACCTCGCGCGTCACATCAGTGAATCCGCGCTTACCGTCATTGCGCATGAGATGATTGCGCGGACCGTTGTTGGCATCGTGAAATGGCATCGGAACGCTGATACCGTATCGCGCTTTGACGTACCGCGTCGCATAGATATCCAAATCGCCATCGTTGTCGTAGTCGGCGGCTGCGAGTGAGTAGAACGCGGCTGGCGTTCCTGCTTTGAAGGCTCGGGCGGGTGTGAATGTTCCGTCGCCGTTGTTCGCACACACAACAATCGACGAGGCAATCGCACACAACAAATCCTGATCGCCATCGTTGTCGAGATCGGCAAACAACACGCCCTTGGTCGAATCCAGCCAACCCACCCCGGCTTCCTGTGCTGCATCGCGA
This sequence comes from Planctomycetota bacterium, assembly GCA_013151185.1. Lineage (GTDB taxonomy): Bacteria > Planctomycetota > Phycisphaerae > UBA1845 > UBA1845 > UBA1845. Next base: position 7,053 of record JAADIU010000194.1, on the reverse strand, counting down.
ACGGTGCCATCCTTCTGCCGGATCAACAATTTGTTGGGGATGCCCTCGCCCATCGCAACGTAAACGTCTTCATCACCATCGCCGTTTGCGTCGCCGATTGCGATACCCTGATGACCCATGTGGTTGCGCTCACCAATCGCATCGATGCGACCAAACCAGTAGTCGCTCCCATAAGCAAGGTGCGGGCTCCATACTGACCCATCCTTGATGACCGAGCGCGTGGAATCGCGAAATCGCAGCGATGGAACGGCTACCTCATTTGATTTGACAACATCGATACGTTGAATCAACCATTGGCTATCGCCCGTCTTGGTCCAGACGACCGACCACGTTGCGTTGTATTGAAGCCAACCCGAACCCGACGGTCCGAAAAGTTGCACAAGCACATCCGTGGCAAATGTGCGCTGATCCTGAGAATGCACGGCGATGATCTTGAAGGTGATCCGCGGCACGCCAAGAATGTCGAATGACGCACCGTCGAACGGCGCGATCAGGCGCAAGAAAGCCGACGGTGGAGTTAGCATGCCCTGCGCAGCCCCACCACGTCGTTCATCGTGCGCAATCGTATACTGCCCGATCGTTTCCCGTTGCGGCGCAGATCGCAATGGCTCGATTTCGGCGGAGGGTGCGAACCAAGGTCCAAGATCGAACGCCGAGTCCCTCGCCGCGGGATCCAGGTACGCGCCGAAGGAGGCCAATTGCTTCTTCGCATATTGATGGAAGACTTCCGTAGGCCAGTGGTCGGCTTTCGGATCGACATAGCCCTTGAGGCGATCGACGTCCGCACGCAAATCGGAGGGCTCGCTCTGCGGTTCTTCTGCGTGCGCAACCCCACCGAGCCCGAACACCATCACGCAAAGAGTGACAGTCAAACGACACTTGCCATTGAACCTGCGAACCATCTCGTGCCTGTCCGAAACCACCAGAGAGTCATTTGACCCGTTGGGACGTTATTCAACGATGTAGGGTCCGCTGTGCGGACCATTTCTCAGTATCGCAAATGGTCCGCACAGCGGACCCTACCGGAAACCTCGAACGCGACAGTGGTAGTAGGGTGCGGCTTGCCGCACCCTACGAATGTCCGCGAACAGAAACAACGTTTCTGAAAACAGCACTAGTGCTTTGTCACGGTTCGATTGATGGATAGAGTTTTCGTAGTCGGATCCGCGCATCCTTGGTTGTGAATCGCCAGTTGGTGTGTGTCGCGGTCTTGTTGCGTTGGCGGGTCCATGCTCGCACCTGTTTTTGCATCATCTTTTTTTCCGGAATCCGGCGGTCCAGGCATTGACGACCCAAAGCGCTGAGTTCGATCTCCGCCATGTTGAGCCACGAACCATGCTTCGGTGTGTGGTGGATCTCCAGCCGCTCGGCTAAGCGACGGGCTTCGTGCGGTTCAAATGCCTGGTAGAAGCTCGCAACCGAGTGCGTATTCAACTGATCCATCACCAACACCACTTTCGAGACGCGGGCGTAAGGTCCATCGAGAAGCTCTTTCATGAACTGCGCCCAGTCCC
>JAADIU010000194.1:0-5518 GCA_013151185.1 Planctomycetota bacterium | reverse complement strand
ACTCGAACCTGTCGTTTTCCCGCCAGTGGCTCGAAGGCCAAAAACACATTCGCGGTGCCGTTGCGCACGTATTCCACATCGTAGCGCGGGATGCGACCCCGTCGACCCGGCTGCGGAGGACGCAACTCTCCGATCAGTTGCTTGTTCGTCTCGTCCATGCAGATCACCGGACGCTGGGCATCATACGGACGATGATACACGTCCAAAACGTCCTCCATGTGCGCGACAAATTCAGCGTCCTGCTTCGGTGGAATGCACCAACCCTTCTTGAGCCAGGGTTTTAACTCGTTTTTTTCATCGTGCGACGCACGGCTTCGTACGAGATGTCTTCCACGACGCCCAACGCGACCAACCGATCCGCCAGCAGACGCAAAGTCCAACGCGATCGCCCGTCCGGCGGATCACTACACGCCAGCGTGATCAAACGCGCCTCACCCTTCCCGTCGAGCTTGCGCAGATAGGTGCGCGTCGTTGGCTTGGGACGCAATGCCGCCTCCAATCCTTCTTCCACAAAACGCTTGCGTACCCGTTCGACGGTTGCCGTACCACACTCCAAGGCGTCGGCGATCCGCGCGTCGGTCCACCCCGCACCTCCCTTGCGCTCGTTCGCCTTCAGGAGAATTCCCGCATGCATTAGCGCGCGTGCGTCGACACGCCCACGCCGCCGCATGTTCGCCAACTGCTCCCGCTCCGCAGGAGTCAGCGTCACCCGGTATCGTTTCCTCATCACTTGACCTCCGTGCCATTGATAACCCTTGGCATCATCGGTCGGAGACCATCTAATCCATCAGACTACGTATGACGAAGCACTAGCGCTTCCGCTTCAACAACCCCAAGCCGAGCATTGTGATCGCCAATGTTCCGATCGCCCCGCCACCGCAACCAAACAACCCGGTTCCACAGCCGACCGTCGGTTCCGCGTTGACACCGATCACGCGAGCAACGCCAAACGTGCGAAGCGTTTCGACCTCGGGCGGTCCGCTAGTGGTCACGCGCTCGCTGCGCCACATCGCCTCCTGATCGATCACGGGCGGACTGAAACCCGGCGGGTCTCCCGAACCTTCGATCACCAACTCGCCATTTCGCCCCGTGCCTTCGCCAAGCGTTACCTTCCACGAAGTTGCACCCAGGTCGCACGACAAGTCCATCATTGCGATGCGCGTCATGGGTTGATCATCAAGATCGGGATTGAACGAGAACGTGGGGTCGAGGGTCATCTCGTCGGCAGACAGCGTCGTGTAAAGGCGGGTCATGTACGGATTGCCATCGAACACAGCCAGCCCCTCTTCCAATGGCTTGACGATGGTGTCGTTGATTTGCACGATGATTGCAACTCGCGCGTCGCTCAACTCCTCTTCGGTGTAGGTGTCGCCCAGAAGCTCCGGAACCTGATAGATGAAAGGGTCTTCGCCCACGGGCAAAGGCAACTCCCGGTTCAGGATTTCCTGCACCTTGTCCTGCGGAAGCACAAACGAACTGGAGAGAGCGGCAACAAACTCTGCGTCATCAGCGACGGCTGACAGCGACACGAGTTCATTGGTGTAGGTTTCGACCGTGGGCAGCGCGCTCGCGGCATCGAATTCCGTCCCTGCATAGTCGGTTGCAAATCCCTGCCCACCGGCTTCATTCATGGCAGCCGTGATCAACCCCTGATAGCTTGCATAAGCGTTGAATGTTCCTGCGTACCAATTCAATCGTGTGTAGTTCGGGATGACGTGCAGATAGTTGAGCGGAACCGCCCGCGACGAGCCCAACAACCACACGATCACGCCCATGTCGTCCTGAGCAGCCACTGCCGTCAATCGAATGGGAATTTGCGTGACTTCGCTTTGATACTTCATGATCAACGGTTCAATGTCGCCGACGCCCTGGTTTTGCCGCAATTTGAGGGCAACGAAGTTCATCCCTTCAGCCACATACGGCGCGATGAGTTCTTCACCGCGATCGGTCAGATCGTATCCGTTTGTGTTCAACCATGTCGCCAAGGCCTGCGCGTCGTCGCTGCTGATCACCTCGACATCGAACGGTCCAACCACCAACCGCTCGACGACTTGAACACCGCCATCATCAGCCCCCGCAGATTCAGCCACCGACCCAATACCGCCGAAGAATACATTGTTGTCGCCAGGGCATCGCTCTCCGTTGGTTTCCAAAATGAACTGCGGGCGTGTTGCAGGTTCGAGGGCGGAAAAAATCGCATCGCTGCCGACGGACAACTCGGGGATGCCCGGAACGGGAACCACCCAGGAGAAATCCTCGGCATCACCCGCGTACTGAATCAAAATAGCAGCCGTCACCGTGTCGCCATCTTTGCGAAAGATGATTTGCTCCCCGGCTTGGTTGATGGGCGTGAGCTGGCAAAAGAACCCGCCACATGCCTCGACCTTTGGAGTGGGAACGAACAACGCGCCCATCAGCGTCGCGCAAGCAATCGTCCAAGTCGTTCTCGTGTTATTCATCAGAAACAATCTCCTTCAAACCCAAATTTGCCACAACGAGCATCAGCCGGCACTACCGATTGTCATCGGCTACCGTGCGGCGTTTTGTTCAGGGCAGTTGGTGCAAGACGGGACAAATGCCAATCGCAATCGCCACCCCGCTGTTAGTGTCGGCGGGTTCAATGGCCCGTCAAGTTGACGGTCAACCGTGAGGGCAAAGAATTGACATTTCCAACAGGCTCGATGCACCACGGACGCGAGATCCAGGGTAGGGTGCGTCCCGGACGGACCAAATTGACTAGGCCATCATCGCACCACAAATCGCATACAGCAGGGTCGAAACGAACCCCACCGCAAGTGCATAAGGCAGTTGAGTCCGCACATGGTCGATATGATCCGATGCAGAAGCCATCGACGCAACGATTGTTGTATCGGATATGGGCGAGCAGTGATCGCCAAACACCCCTCCACCCAGGACTGCCGCCACCGCCAACTCTGGCGGTAATTCAACTTTCGCAGCGACCGACAACGCGATGGGCAGCATGATGGCGAACGTTCCCCAACTGGTTCCGGTTGTGAATGCGATTGCGCCGGCGGCTATGAATGCGAGCGGAGCAACCAAAGTAGCCGACAAGTCCCGACTCACCAACGACGCAACGAACCCCCCGGTATTCAGTCCATCTTTGCCACACAGCGAACCCAGGGCGAAGGCGAGGATCATCAACACCGCCAACGGCACCAATGCGCCCGCACCCTTGAGCGCGACGTCCACCGATTCCTTAACACCCATGATGCCTTGAACCAGATACATCGCGATCGCAATCAGACATCCACCGAACACGCCCCAGTACACTGCCGTCGAACCCGAACAGTTTTTTAAGATGGCCCAGAACATCGGTTTGAATTCATTGGGCAAGTCGTCCGGGAGTTTTTGATACCCCGTGTATACAATCGCGCTCAACACGATCACGATCATTCCCAAGATGGGGACGACCATGTTGATCACCCGGGACGGTGTCGACTCGGCGCGGGGCATCGCGAGAACATCTTCGGTCACCATGGGGCGGGCACCGTCGGCGAGCAACTTGCCCTCTTCGCGGGCTCTGCGTTCCGCCTCCCGCATAGGGCCAAAGTCCTTGCCCGAAACGATGACGCCGATCAACAACGCGATGCTCAAAATGGCGTAAAAATTGTACGGAATCGATTGAATCAGCAAATGCACCGGGTCGCTGACATCCAAGCCAGCCAACTGCGCGATGACGTACGCGCCCCAACCGTTGAGTGGTATCAAAATGCAAATGGGCGCGGAGGCGGTGTCGCACACATACGCCAACTTTTCGCGCGAAATCTTCAAGCGATCAAAGATGGGCCTCGCGACCGTCCCCGTCACCAAGCTGGACATACTGGTTTCGATGAAGACGCCCACACCCACCGCCACGGCCAACAGGCCCGCACTTCGTTTGCTGCGCACAATCCCGAGGCTTTGCACCCAATGCACGAACCCATCGACGCCACCGCTTCGCTGAATCAACGTGATCAACGAACCCACCATCAGGCAAAATAAAATGGTCCGCGTGTTTCCCACGTTTTGGAAAACGCCCACGAAGGCCGCCAATGTTTGGGTCGTCGCTGCGAAGGCGTCCCCGCGCGCAATCGTGAGGTAGCCCACCCAAATCCCGACCGCGAGCGAGAGAAAGACCTGGCGCGTTACGATGGAAAGACCGATCGCGAATAGCGGCGGCAGAAGTGAGTAGATCCCAAAATGCTCCGCCATGAGCGTCTCGGTTTCAGGCAGGAAAGAAAGGCCCACGCGCGGTTTGCGCAGTGGGCCTGCGGAAATATGGGGGCCTGCGGAAATCTGGTTGCAATTGCTGCGAGATGTTCATCGCTTCCGTTCGAGAACGTTTGCGGGGTGGATCATGCCATTCCCCGCCCGTCTTGAAACGACCTGACCGGAATTCGACTCAATTCGCGATCGTGTTGTTCCCATAGATGATATATACACTGCCATCGTTCGGTCGACGACCAACGTTCGGATCGGTACCCGGAGCGCCGGGATTTTGCGGCAAGTTCTCATCCACAAAGTCAGACATCGTCAGGCCCAAACCAATGTCGTCGAACCCGTCGTTGTTGATGTCGCCCAGCAAGCCGACGTTGTCGATGGGCGCTTCATTGGGTCGCCCTGATTCAAAGGGGCTCCAGAATACGAGGCCCGGCAGTTGCGGTGTTCCGACCTGATCGAGCGAGAACCCGCCCTCGGGCGCGTTGTTCAAATGCGTCCCGCCAAAAATCAGATAAGCCACGCCCAAACGCTGTCGGCTGTTGTCATCCGTGAAGACGACACCCGGTGCGGCGATCAACAAATCGCCAAAACCGTCGCGGTTGAAGTCACCGGCAGAAACGATGTCCGCCCCCGCCCGATCACCCGCCGACGCTCCGAAAAACTTCACGCCCGGCAGACTGCTTGTACCGATCTGACTGATCGTGCGATCACCATCAAGCGTCACGTTTCCAAAGATGACAGCCGCAAATCCGTTGTCCACCGGGCACGCATTCGCAAAACCCGCCACCAAGTTGTCGAAAGCGGCTTGGTCGTCGTCATCAATGTCGCGATCGTTGTCGAAGTCGAACTGCTTGCATGTATCACCAATGAACACCTCATCGCCAAAATTGCTTCGGCAGGTGTTGAACGTAGCGGTGCTAAGGTTGACGCCATTACACTGGTTGGCAATCACACCCCCAAAATCCACATCGGGCGACGAAACGAACACATCGTCAATCCCGTCCCCGTTGACATCCCGCCCACCAACCTGCCTATGCCCGAATCGGTCGCCTTCGGTTTCACCACGAATCCGCAGCACCGTCGGACGCGGAAACGCGGGGTCATCCAAATGACTCAGCGATATATTTCCGAACACCGAGCGGCCTTGCAGGATGTACACCGCCCCGGTGTCAATCCTTCCATTCGCACTGCTGTTGTTGAGCGGCGCGCCGCAGATAATGTCCGGCACGCCATCGCGATTCATATCTCCCGCAGCCTCAGCGCCACCCAGAAAGTCGTTGATGTCTTCGGCAAACAC
>JAADIU010000102.1 GCA_013151185.1 Planctomycetota bacterium | reverse complement strand
CGGAGTTGTTTGTCGAAAACTCGGAACCAAGTTGACGAAGAATATCGTCCAGCGTGCGAAGGCTGCCAAGCTCTGAGGAATCGATCTCCTCCAAACCGGGTTGCCGTGCCTGGACTGCCGCCAGAATCTCGACCCGCTTAATCGAATCGATGCCTAGGTCGGCTTCGAGATCCATGGTGACGTCGAGCATCTCAACCGGGTAACCGGTCAATTCCGCAACCACATCGAGCAGCACACCTTGAATGTCGGATGCACTCCCCGAATCCGATGCCAAAACCTGCTCGGGCACGGGCGACGAACCATCGGGGCTGGGGCCTTCGATTTCCGAAAGGATGTCTTTCAACGTTCGCAAACTACCCAACTGCGAAGAATCGATCGTTTGCAAATTCGGCAGGCGCTCCTGAACGGACGCCAGGATCTCGACGCGTTTGATCGAGTCGATGCCAAGGTCGGCTTCCAAGTCCATGTCGACCTCGATCATCTCGGTGGGATAACCGGTCAACTCGGAAACCACATCAAGCAAGATAGCCGCTACGTTTGAAGGCTGCTTCGCTCGTTCCTCAACGACCGTATCGACAACGGGCGGTGGTGTCGCTTTTACGGGCGCTGTCACCGCAGTAGCTGGTGGCGCTTCGGGGGCCATCTGAACTGGCGGAGGCATCGCTGGCGCTGCGTGTTGATCGGACATCGCCGGGGCAACAGTTCCCACACGACCGATCTGCCCGAACATTTGCTGCTGACTCTGAATGACTTTTTGAAAACTCCGTTGCGCTTCCGATTGGGTTTCGAGGAACCGTTCGTGCGCGTTGGCTGTTTGCTCTTGCAACGATTGCATCGCCCGGATGCCTTCGCCCACAACGCGATACATTTCCTGCAAATGCAAAGGAGCGGCTACGTTCGCAGTGGGAGCGGTCGCGGGCACCGGAGTTGGCGAAGCCGCCCGGGGCTGCGCGGGGAGCGGTTGCTGGCCAGTCGATTGCTGGTGAGTCGATTGCTGCATGGCATTTCTTTCAAATGAAGCGGGACCATTTTGTGATACCGCAGCGTTTTGTGATACCGCAGGTCGTGCGTTTGTTGGTGTTTGTGTGGCCACCTTTCTGGACGGTGGAAGCGCCTTGCGAGGAGCGCGATAGTTTGCCCCGCAAATCGGGATGGACATTTTGGGTTCCCTCACAACGGGCGGGGTGTCTTCCCACTGCGAGAGATCAACCTGGTGTCCCATCGCGGCAAGCTGCGCCAACGAACACGCCAAGTCGAACACGCCATCCTTGCGCGAGTTGGATTCGTCCACCGCGATGGTCTTATGACTTCGATCACCAAGAATCGCCCCGATGAGACCGCTGAGTACACGCTTCGGCCCCACCTCCAGGAACGTGCGAACACCCGAGGCGTACATCGCTTCGATTTGCTCATCGAACCGAACCGTCGAATCGAGCTGGCCCGCCAGCACATCCAGCGCGGTATCCTTCGACTCCGGATACAAGCCAGCCGACCGGTTCGCGTAGACATCAATCGTGGCGGGATGAAACTCGATACCATCGAGAACTTTGCGAAACTTTTTCGCCGCATCACCCATCAGGCGGCTATGGAATGCGCCGGAAACGTCCAAACGCGAAACCTCCCACCCCCGTTGCCGACACGCATTCGCCGCATCTTCGATTCCCGCAGTTGGGCCCGAAAGAACAACCTGCCGGGGTGCGTTGCGATTTCCCATGACCGCATCGATTTTTTCCTTCGCCAGCAAATCGGCGACCGCGTTGGCGGCTGCGTGAACGACGAGCATCGTGCCGCGATCGCCCGCGCCCTCCTGCATGAGTTCCCCGCGAATTTTGGCCAGACGACACAACGTGGCGTCGTCCATTCGACCCGCCGCCCGCAGCGCGACCAACTCACCAAAACTATGCCCCGCAACTGCCGACGGCGAAACATCGAACCGCTTGAGAATGCGCAGGTACGCCAATTCGGTAACGGCGAGTGCGGGCTGTGCAACCTCTGTCTGTCGAAGTTGCTTCGCGGCGGCTTCGCGCTGAGCGATATCAAAACTTGGCGGCGGACAAATGTACGCACCCACCGGCTGGGCGATCCCGTTCGGTTGAAGTTCCAGCGCATCGAGCGCCTCGGGAAAGACGCACGCTGCGCCCTGTGCCATCCCGACATACTGGCTGCCCTGACCGGGGAACACAAAAGCAAGTTTGCCCGAAGCAGAACCCGAGGCGTAGTACGCACCCGGCATCGAAAATTCGCTCGCATTACGAGACTTCTGAATCCGCTCCTGAACGCGGCGCAGCAGTTCCACGGCCTTGGAAGCGTCTTCGCACACAATGAGCAATCGATGCGAGTGCTTCGAATCGAACGCACCCCTTGAAGCATAAACCTGCTTCGCGAACTCAGCCGGGCTGACGCCATCCGAGAATGCCTTGCATCGTGAGGTGATTTGATCCTGCAACGTTTTCTGGTCAGGCGCAGAGATCGCAAGGATTTCCACCGAACCATCCCAAGCGACAGCGCGATTGGCTACGGGATACTCTTCGAGCACCGCGTGAAAGTTGCTGCCTCCGAAACCGAATGAACTGACTGCCGCCCGTCGAGGCGATGCGTCTGCCGTCAACCAAGGCCGCGTTTCGGTATTAATATAGAACGGACTGTCACTCTCTGTCATTTGAGGACTGGGCGACTTGACCTTGATGGTACCGGGAAGAACGCGGTTCCGCAGAGCGATCACGGTTTTGATCAAACTCGCGGCGCCGGCGGCTGCTTTTGTGTGACCGATTTGAGACTTGACCGAACCCACTGCACACCAAGGCCCAACCTCACCACCCGCATCGCCACCTGATTCGCCGCCAGATTCGCCGTTCGCCTCGGTGTAAACCGTCTTGAGGGCTTCAAACTCGACCGCATCACCAACCTTCGTACCCGTCCCGTGCGCTTCGACCAACCCAATCTGCCTGGGTTTGACGCCCGCACGTTCGTACGCATCGCGCAGCGCCTTGGCCTGACCGGCGGGCCGGGGCGCGTAAATACTTTGCGAGCGCCCGTCGCTGGCAGAACCCACACTCTTGAGCAACGCATGGATCGTATCCCCATCCCGCTCGGCATCGGATTGCCGCTTGAGAACGAGAACACCGCACCCTTCACCGATCACCGTTCCATCCGCATTGGAATCGAAAGGTCGGGCATTTCCCGTGGGCGACAGCGCCTGCGTCTTGCTGAAACACATGAACATAAAAATATCGTTAAGCGAGTCGATGCCACCGGTCACGACCATGTCGCTTTTACCGGTCGCCAATTCCATCGCTGCAAGATGAACCGCGCTGAGTGAACTCGCACATGCCGCATCGACGACGCAGTTGGTCCCTTTTAAATCGAGACGGTTGGCGATGCGGCCTGCGACGACGTTACCGAGCAAGCCCGGAAAAGAGTTCTCCTGCCAACCGACATAGTTGTCTGAAATGCGCCGCACAACATCGTCTGCAACAGAATCCTCCACGCCCGCGTCCTTCAACGCCTTGCGCCAATGCGGGTGACCCAACCGAGCGCCCAACGGAATGACCAATTCCAACGTCCCCGTCACACCCATGATGACGCTCGTGCGCGCATGGTCGTGACCCTCGCGATCCAGATAACCGGCATCGCGGAGGGCAGCTTTTGCGGTCACCAAACCCAACAGCTGCGCCGTATCGGTGGCTTCCAGAATGCTTGGCGGAATACCATACTCCGTCGGATCGAAATCGACGTCGGACAGAAACGCCCCACGCTTGCAATACGTCATATCCGGTGCTTTGGGATTGTCATCGTAAAACGAATCGATCGCCCAATGCGACTCGGGCACGTCCGTCACCGCATCTTCCAAGCCGCGGATCAATCGCCAGTAGTTTTTGATGCTGCCGGCACGCGGGAACAAGCAGGCCATTCCGACGATTGCGATCGGCTCATGGGCCCCCGCAGAGTTGTGATTCTGATTCGACAAGTCCATGTCTCCAACGTGGTCAGCCGCCAACTTCAACGGGGCTGCCAACAGGCTTCGCGCGTGTTCGATGCGCGTTCGTTTTTCACCCGCAATTCAGTTCGCGGGGAACGTATTGCACAGCATCCGGTGGAAGCTCAACACCCTGGGCGCGAAGAATGTTCGCCCGCGTGAGCACGGCTGCACCGGTCATCAAGTTATCAGCCACCGAAACAGCCAAGCGATTCTCCGGCTTCTCAAAAACCGTACCCCGCACCCATTCGTTAAACGCACCCATCGAAGGTCCGCACCAAACTTGAAAGTCTGCCTGACGGGATGCGTCGCCCGAGTTCGCCCAATTGGACGACTGCCCCAGATACGACCGAAAGATCAATGCCATTTTGTGTTTGGGGTCGCGCTCTGCTTTGGCGACCTGCGCCGGATCGCGCTGGTCGAAATAGTCGCGCGTTTTCTGCCACGCCTCGTCGATGGTGCAGCGCAGGTAGTCGCGCTCCAACGATTTGCGATTGGGCTCGGGCAATTTGTCGAGGCTTGGATACGCCCGATACCATTCGTACAACTTGCGGGCACGCAGACCGAACATCGTTCCGCGCTTGAGCACTTGAACCGACACGCCCATCTCGAACATGTCTGCTGCGGGTGCCATCATGGTGTCGGCTTGGCCTGCTTCGGCGAGCATTTTGCGGACCACGTCCGACGTACCCGATTCGACGCACGCCTGATTGATCGTTCCCGTCAACACATACGCAGCGCCCATCGCAAAGGCAGCCGCGGCAGATGCGGGTGTCGCAATTCCTCCCGCAGCCCCCACACGCGGCGGCTTGCGATAACCGTACTGCAGTTGAATCTCGTCGCGAAGGGCAAGCATGGTTGGTAGAAGCGCGAGCGCAGGTCGGTTGTCGGTATGGCCTCCCGAATCGGCTTCTGCGGTGATGTCGCCCGCCACCGGGATTTCGCGAGCCATGGTCGCCTGCTCATCTGTAATGTGACTGTCGGCTACGAGCGCAGTCAGCATTTCGTCGGGAGGGGGCGAAAGAAAACGCCTCGCCACCTCAACGCGGGACACCTTCGCCACGACCCGATTCGGCGCAACGACAGCGCCTTGCTCATCGCGATAAATTCCCGAGACGCGGTACCGCACCAAGGGCAATGTCAAACCAAGAAAGGCCGCAGCACTAACGCAGCGCACTTCACGCTTGAGATACAATTCAACAATCTCAGATTCGAGTGCAGCATCGTCGGGGCTGTGGATCAAGTTGAATCCGTATGGCCCATCACCAAGTTCGGATTGAATCGTTTCGATGGCACGTTCGACGCGCGACGGGCTTAGGCCTGCGGCTCCGAAGAACCCCATCATTCCGCCCTTTCCCATGGCGATCACAAGGCGTTCAGATGCGATACCGTTGGCCATTGCGCCTGCAACATACGCACGGCGAATTCCCATGTGGGTTTTGAACGAGGCGTCGCCAAGCTGCTCTGGCGTGACGGCTGGCGCAAACGCTAGCAACGAAAGTCCGTCGCCTTCGGCGTCACCGCCAATCATCGCGGTTCCCGAGTGCGTCACGCCAACGCAGCCATCCACTTCGACAACAGAGATAGGCTGATCGGTCCGAAACAGGGCGGCTTGGATTGAACCGGGTTCGGTCTGAATCTCCGCACGGTCACCAATCCACGACCCAAGACGCATCGCATCAACGGGTACGAGCGACGTTGCAGATGATGAAGTTGCAGTTGACGAAGCAGTAAGCACGGATGATCCATCCTCGAAGTTGGAATCGTGTGAGTGTGCGATGGCAGGTTTTACCCACCGTTGACAAGAAGCAGATCGAAACTGCAAGACACAGTGGGAACAGCCCACCCTACTCACACACCCTGAACCTAAACGGCGCTCTCCGCGCAAACCCCCGAAGAGCCTTCCCTTGGAAATTTCTTCTCCGCTTCCTGAAGCACGACGGGAAGCTGAAACACGACGTTTTCCTCTGCCGTCGTACACAAACGGACATCGCCCGCGCCAAATTCTTTCAAGCGATCGACCACCGACTGAACCACCTCGTCGGGTGTGCTGGCTCCCCCCGTCAGTCCGACCAATTCAATACCTGTCAGCCAATCGGAGTCCAACTCGTTGGCGTTGTCGATGCGATACCCGGGCACGCTACGATTCTTCGCGACCTCCACCAAACGCGCCGCGTTGCTCGAATTGTGCGAACCGACCACAAGCAACAAACCAATCCCCGCTTCGCACATTTGCTTGACCGCGTCCTGGCGATTCTGCGTGGCGTAACAGATATCTTCCGACGGAGGCAGATCCAAATAATCGAACCGTTCACGCAATGCGCTGACCACCGTATTCGTGTCATCCACGCTCAACGTCGTCTGCGTCAAGACCATCAACTTATCGTGCTTCGGTAGTTCAACCGTTCGCGCTTGCTCAATGTCTTCAACCAAGGTGATGCGACCGGGTGCATGCCCCATCGTGCCTTCAACTTCTTCGTGACCCGCCCGTCCAATGAAGATGATGTGGTAACCTTCGCCGACGAACCGAAGTACCTCCATGTGAACCTTGCTCACCAACGGGCACGACGCATCGATGACCCGAAGCCGACGTTCTTTCGCATCCTCGTGAACCGACGGCGCGACACCGTGCGCACTGAACACCACAAGCGAACCCGGCGGAACCTCACCCAACTCGTCCACGAACACCGCACCCAAATCGCGGAGGCGGTTCACCACAAACTGGTTGTGTACGATTTCCTTGCGCACGAACACCGGCGAGCCAAACGTCTTGATGGCAAGTTCCACGATCTGAACCGCACGATCGACACCCGCGCAGTAACATCGCGGATTGGCCAGCAGAACTTCCATCAACACACACCCTGTACCACATCAAAAGAAACCGGCACCAATCGCCGCATACACAAATGCCGAAGGTGGGAATCGAACCCACACTCTGTTGCCAGAACAGGATTTTGAATCCTGCGCGTCTGCCAATTCCGCCACTTCGGCTTCTTATCTAACAAGGACTTACAGCCAGCGAGCCCGTTTCCACAAACCGGCGGTCTCCACCGATCGGGCCAGACCGACCTAGGCCGCGTACTCTATCGCAGAGGGTGCAAAACGTAAAGGATTTCAGACCCCGTGACAGACCCGAAACCAACCATTCCCCCCAGTGTCGCACTTTGACCAACGAAAGCCGGATCGGACGGCAGGGGCAGCATGTTTGGGGATGCGAGAGAATTCGGGCCCTTTCTTGAGACCTTCAAACGGGCTTCCCGTTCGCAGCAACGAGGGGCGGTTTTCCTGAACGATCCCGACCGGTGTCTGACGCCCCGCACAGCACGATCGGGGTTTCCAAACGAAACCGGGTATTGCAGCATCGCATGGATGCGACTTTGGTTCGGGGTTGCGCGGTTCATTTTGATCGATTCGTGGATGAGATCGACGGTTGTTTTCGGCGGCGTGATCTTCGGTGTCGGGCGTCATCTTACATTCGCGGTTTGCTTGGGCCGGTACAGCGGAAGAACGGCTGGCAGTTGGCTGAGCACCTCGGCGACGCGACGCCGCATCGTCGTCACTTGCTGGCTGATGTGATCACCCGAGCGGTGTGCGGCGTGATCGTTGGCTGTTCAGGTCCGACATCGATCGAGAGGTGGGCCAAAGCGAAAGCGGATTGGTTGGAAGCGTTGCTTTCGTTACAACACGGGAGCCCGTCACGAAATTGTATTCGCCGCGTTTTGTCAGCGCTCAAGCCTGACGCATTTCAAACCTGTTTTCAATCGTGGATGATGAGTGTGGTGAGCCAAGATGACCAGGCACGTCCGACCATCGCCATCAACGGCAAGACGATGCATCGCTCGCATGATCGAAGCCGTGGGCTTGGCCCGTTGCATCTGGTCAGCGCCTTCGCGGCGAGCAATCTTTCGTGGCTGCGTCGCATCGCGATCAGTCTGCTCAAGTGCCATCCCCCAAAGCACAGCATCAAAGGAAAAAGCGAAATCGCCGGATGGAACAACGAGTTCCTGATGCAAGTTCTTGAAGTGCAAAGGACGTAATGCGCGCTGGCCCTGGTGCGCCCTCACTTCACCGACAGAACCCGGACCGCGTACGGCTTCATCAGCAGGGAACCTCGCACCGTTTGGCCCGTAAGCTGATCTTTGAACACCCCCGCGTTGCCTTTGCCCGAGCCCTTCCGCAACTTTAACCGCCTCGTCTCACCCGTCAGATTGACAATCGCCCACGCACTCGCGTCCGCCGCTTGGCGAACATAGAGACGGTCAGCCAGCTTTCCGGCGGAATCGGTCACGATAATCTCGCGCAGACTCGGTTCGCGTTCGCTCAACAATCGCGAAGCCTCCTCTGCGGCTTTCGTTGGTGAGAAATTTGGACCCGGCGAGTAGCGCATCTTGTAGGGATACGATTGGGCATTCCCCGCCACACTCTTAGGAAC
>JAADIU010000209.1 GCA_013151185.1 Planctomycetota bacterium | reverse complement strand
GAATGACTTTCCCATATTGGGCAGGTTTGTATGGGCCGCGAAGCAGATCTGCCACGCTCCAGATGAAACTGACCTTGTCGCCGAAATTGTTCATTGATTTCCTTGCTGTCGATTGATATTTGCCTCGATCGATTCGCAGACGATCGGATCGTTGGACTCCATTTGAATTGTGAGGGACAGCCCGTCTAAACTGCCCTGAAAGACGCCTTGGTGTATTCTGCGGACCGCAACCGGGTCACGCAAGCCACGAACTGTCTTTCAGCAAAAGACCATGCACACCACGGATATCCGGAGTGACTGGCAATGTAGGTGTGGGGATCTTAGCTTGCAGGAGCAACGCACGACGCTCGTGCACCTTCTTCAGCGTAAGAAAGCTGCAACCATGGTCACCGGGTGTATAGTCGGCGACTGCCGCTGCTACATGTGATCGCCCTGAGTATTGCCTGGATTTCGTCCGGAGGATCAGGCGAGATCGCTGTACGGGTTGATGCGTAGCACGCTACGCAGAACATCGGCGCGACGCGCGTAATATCGCCCCTTTGCCTATTTTGACAGGTGCGAACCAGATGCTGCTAGCTGAACGGCAAGATTAGCCACGGTTCTGCACTCCTAAAACACGGCCAGAAGAATGGTTCGGGGGGCTTCTTTGGGGCGGTGAAAGTGGCCGGTCTCAATGAGGGCGAAACGACCCTCAAACCATCCTTCGCCCAGGCGTGCGAAGTGGTTCGACGGTCGTACTGCTCTCACCCAGAATCCGCATGACCGAACAACCGTGTCGGTAGGACCACGCTGGCCATTGAGATTGGCTTTGAGTCCCGCAGATTCAGCATTGACGGCCTACTTATTTGCAGACTTATTCATCTCCGAGGCCTTATGAAACCCTGTTTTCGAACACGTCAACGCGGTCTCTGTGCATGGGTCAAGGGTTCGATTCCCCCCGCCTCCAGTTTGTTTATTGACCCCTATCCCACTTTGGCAAAAAATTAGGCAGAAAATTCTGCTTGCCAAAGGGGATGAGTCATGGCCAAACGTGGACGCAAACCCGACCACTACGTCACGCCTGAAGGGGAAACCATCGTCGGCCTGACGCTCCGCAAAAAACGGGGCAAGCAGGTCTTCATGCCCGTAGGTCTGGATTCTCCGTCCTTCGGGGCGGCAGACGATGAAGCGCTCGCCATCCACAAGTTCCGAGTCTGGCAGGGTAAGCAGAGGGGAGACCGAAGGGGATCGATCAAGGCCGGGGTCAAGTGAGTAAATCCAAACGTCGCCCTTGCTGCCTTGCAGCGTCCCCGTCAATTGGCAATCCAGAACATCTTGGGCGTTGAAGAATGCCCCATCCGTGACCGTCCACTTGCCTAAATACTCCCGCTCAAATTCCCATAGCCTGCCCTTTGCGGTTGCTTCCCGCTTTTCTTCGGCGACTACTTCGGGTTGGATATGGTCGATATCTTCCCATGTGCATTCAAAAACAACGTGCATCGACGATCCAAGGCGCTCTTGCTCTTTCCAATCCAGGTAGGTTTCGTGCATCCAGCAACCTACCTCGCCCGGTGACGACAACAGGACGTATCCACCACCCGGACTTATGTAGGGTTTGATTGCTGCGGTGACTTGCTCGGGGTAAGTAAACGATGCGATTTCGTCAAAGACTATCAGACCTTTACCATCTTGAACGCCTTTCCCTCTTGCGTTGTCACCGACCAATCCGGTTTTGACTTTCTCCACCCTGGAGCGCCAATCCTTATCCCCAACATGCAGGGCATTGCCCTTGACGTTGAAGGGGCAGTAGCGTTTCAGGTATTCGGAAGTCTCGAAAACCTGGACGATGTAATCGAAGATAACGGACGATTGATCCTGACCTTTCCCCCTCACCCTGATCCATGTGTTGGGTTAGGCTTTTGGTTTTGATTGAGGAGGTACGGCCATGGGCAGGAATCGGCATTCAACGGAACAGATCATTCACAAGCTGCGTGAGGCGGAGGTTTTGATCGCGCAGAGCAAGACGGTTGCCCATGCTTCCAAGCAGATCGGCGTGACGGTTCAGACTTATTACCGTTGTCGGAAGGAATACGGTGGTTTGAAGACCGCCCAAGCCAAACGGTTCAAAGAGTTGGAGCGTGAGAATTCTCGATTGAAACGTTTGCTTGCTGATGCGGAACTCGACAAGGCAATTCTTCGGGAGGCTGCAAACCCAAACTTCTGAGCCCGCAGCGGAAACGAACGACCGTCGAGCAGGTGGTGGATCGGTTGCAGGTTTCCGAGCGGCGGGCTTGCCGAGTGCTTCGCCAGTCTCGCGCGACGCAGCGATACTTGCCGCAGGTGCGTGATGATGAAGAGCCGCTGACTCAACAGATCATCGAACTGGCGGCTGTGTATGGACGTTACGGAACACCGAGAATTACTGCGATGTTGAAGCGTGAGGGTTGGCGCGTGAATCACAAACGGGTGGAGCGCATCTGGCGTGAGCAAGGTTTGAAAGTACCGAGCAAGCAGCCCAAACGAGGGAGGTTGTGGTTGAACGACGGGTCGTGTGTGCGGCTTCGACCTCAACATCGGGACCATGTTTGGGCCTATGACTTCGTCCACGCGCGGACGCACGACGGCCGGGTGCTGCGCATGCTGACCATGGTGGATGAGTACACGCGAGAGTGCTTGGCCATCGACGTTGCAAGGCGACAGAATTCGGAAGATGTGCTCGAACGACTGGCGTGGTTGTTTGCAACGCGTGGTGTACCCGAGCATGTTCGCAGTGACAACGGTTCAGAGTTTACGGCGACAGCCGTTCGGACCTGGTTGAAGAAAGTTGGTGTGAAGACGCTGTTCATCGAGCCGGGGTCGCCGTGGGAGAACGGGTATGTGGAGAGCATTAACGGGAAGCTGCGCGATGAACTGCTCAACGGTGAGATCTTCTACACATTGACGGAGGCGAGGGAACTCATCGAACGATGGAGGCAGCACTACAACCAAGTCAGACCCCACATCGCGTTGGGCTATCGACCACCCGCCCCCGAAACGATCGGGCCAGCTGAGACGTGCTCCGCTACGCTCCACACGCCTCAGCTGGCAATAAGAAGCACACTTGGGCTAACATGAACACTGGTATGAACATCGGGGAAAGGTCAGCTCGGCCATGCCCCATGGCGAAACCAAAACTGAACCGCAAGAGGCCGGGGTCCCTCAATGTGGTGGGGAACCCGCTTGGTTGAAATGACAAAATGAGTGTGATGACCCAAGAGCAGTCGTTTGTGCGTCGATGAAGGTTGAGACCAAGAAACTTCCGTTCCCCTCTAGCCGGTTCATCAACGATGAGTACAAGAAAGCGGACAATCTCATCCTTTATCGAGCTAGAGATACGGGAATTACCATCGCAACCTGCACGGCATTAATGAGCACGACCATCATCTGGTGCAGATTGTCTCGAGCAAGAAGGTGGTCTTGCAGGCTGACGCGCAAGCGGCCTTAGAATCTGTACGGTTAACGATGCGTCGTCGAATGCGAGGTTTCGCACGGTCGGTCAAAAGCACGAACGCCTCCGCGCCAAATCAGTCTGTCGCAAGTCTCGATTTTACGTTATATCTGACAGCATGAACTGCCCATCCTGCGGAGCTGAGATTACCGCTGATCGGCGCTATGCGCATCTGGTCGTCTGTGATTACTGCCAGTCGGCGGTGATCCTCGACGAGAAGGCGGCTCGCGTCATCGGGAAGATGGCCGCCCTCATGCTGCCGGCTGGACCGTTTTACGTCGGGGGTTCCGGTCGACTGGCGGGGAAACCATTCCGCGTGCTGGGCCGAGTCCGCCACGGTTACCGCAACGGTTTTTGGGACGAGTGGTATCTCGCCCGTGATGATGGGCAGACGTTTTGGATCGGGGAAGATGAGAACAACTTCACCCTCGAAGTTCCGGAGCGGGGCGACACCGACGGGATCCAATTCGCTGAAACCCAGCCGGGGCAGATGGTCACGCTGCGCGGTGAGCAGTACCACGTCGATGAGAAGGATGTGGCTGAATGCGAGGGCGGCGAGGGTCAACTTCCATTCGCAATCATGTCGGGTGAGCGGATCCCGTTTCTCGACCTGAGCAGTGGTGAACGGTTCGCGACAATCGAATTCGAACTCGATGGTGAGACGCAGATCTTCCTCGGACGGCGAATCGATCCAAACGATATCGTTATGGACATTCCGCGCGATGAGGCCAGTCGAGCGGCAGACGCGCTTCCGGTCGAACGGGCTGGTGACGGGACACACCGCGAGCGAATTGTTCGCAGCGGGCAGCGGGTGGTCTCGATCAAATGCCAGCAGTGCGCGGCACCACTTGATGTCCCACGCCTCGGGCAGAGCGTGGTGGCATGTCCATCGTGTGGTGATGAGATCGACCTGAGTCTACGGAGGGTCGAGTGTCCGCAATGCCAGGTGACCGTGACAGTCCGTGGAGGACGCGACACGAAATCGGCGACGTGCCCGCACTGCTCAACGCGGATGGACATCAGCCGCAGCCAACCGAGTGCGATGGCCGCGCTGGTCAGTTCCGACCGCCCAAGGATACCGGTTGAAATTGGTCAAGAAGTGACGCTTCGTGGCACTGCGTATCATGTTGTCGGATACGTTCGCTACACCGAGCAGGAAGGCTCGCAAGTCTGGCAGACCGATGAGTTCTTGCTCTACTCAAGCGAAACCGGTTACCGCTGGTTGATCCTCGAGGACGGGCACTTTTCTCTTAGTCGGGAATTGGACGAACGTCCACACGACGTTCAGCCTCGGTCCGAACCACAAAAATCGCGATTCACGTTTCTCAAACACAATTGGGTCGTGTTCGAGACTTGCCACTCGAAAACGCAGATTACCTGGGTCGAGGGAGAACTGCCGTGGGTTGCGCAGATCGGCGATCGGAATTCCTACATGGATGCCATTTCACCACCGCTCCTCCTTTCGGCAGAATGGACGGAGACCGAGGCGGAATGGTACCTCGCTGAATATCTGAGCCCGCAGGAAGTCGCAGAAAGTTTCGGTAAGACGGTAGATCAATTACCCGCGCGCATTGGCGTCGCTCCGAATCAACCGCGTCGGAGCACACCATTCCAGCGACAGTCACCATGGTTGATGACTGTGTTCGCGATGATCTTCCTGGGATTGGGGATTTCCGCATTGACAAAGCGTGGGGAACAGATTGCCGGTATGACGCTTTCTCGTGAGGATTATACTCAAGAGTATTTGACGGAACCGTTCCGCATCGGGCGAGACCAGACGCTTTGTCGCCTTGAGCTTGAGGGCAATGTGAACAATGGATGGTTACAGCTTGACATCGCGCTGTTGAATGAACGCGACGAGGCATTGCTTGATTTCACGGAGGGCTGTTCGTACTACCACGGAGTCGAGGGCGGGGAGAGTTGGAGTGAAGGCAGCCGCAGTAGCTCTCGAACATTTCGCGTGGACGAGGCGGGAACTTATCGTCTGCTGGTTCTTGGCGAAAGTGGTGCGGGTGGTTCGCACGAAGTCACGCTAACCTTATACGAGGGGACAGCGATCGCACGTTACTACCTAATCCTGTTTGGTATGACGTTGGCTTGGCCAATTATTGCGATGCTGCGTACACTCGCGTTTGAAGGCCGCCGCTGGGCACCGGTGTTGGATGATGATTAGGGACGAAAGCAATTGTGCACCAAGGACTACAAAATGAATCGTGGAACGTTGATACTCGGTGGCGTCATGCTGAGCATATTGGCCGGTTCGGTCTGGGCCAGCAATCGAGGCGTGGGCCTGCCACAACCAGAAAGAGAACCGATCAGCATTCGCGAAGACTCTGCCCGCCCGCTGACGGGGGGCCACCATCGCACCCGCTATTTCATCGGCGGCGGGATCCACCGTGGGAAGTAGTTAACTGATACCTATCGGGAGAATGTTATGCCACAAAAAGTTATCGAGCAGCTTTGGGAAATCATCCCGACGTTGGTCTACTTCGTCCTTGGCCTCGGTCTGTTCGGCCTCAGCGTGCTGATCATGAACTGGGTTACGCCTTTTTCAATTCGCAAGGAAATCGAAGGGGACCAGAACGTCGCACTGGCGATCGTTATGGGATCTGCGCTGATCGGAATCGCGATTATCCTCGGATTTCTGGTCGGTAGCTAATGAGCGATGCACCGGCCATCCAGCTTCGGCGATTCACCGGACCACTGCTCGTAGGAGCAATTTTCGTCCTGGCGATCTGCGCGCTGGTCTATGAGTTGATCGCCGGGGCGCTATCAAGCTATCTGCTCGGCGATTCAATTACGCAGTTCTCGCTGGTGATCGGTTTATTCCTCACATCGATGGGGGTCGGATCATACCTGTCGCAATTCATTCGTCATGAACTTCTTGCCGCACTGATCGAAATTGAACTGTGGATCGGAATCGTGGGTGGGCTGACGGCCCTGCTCGGATTCGCCGCATTTGCCCACACGACTTTCTATACACCAGTGCTTTTGTCGCTCGTTGCGATCGTTGGAACATTGGTGGGGCTGGAAATTCCGCTTGTCGTCCGCATCCTTCGCGAGCTTGGCACGCTCCGAGTCACACTAGCCAATGTTCTCTCTGCTGATTATCTGGGTGCATTAGCCGCGTCGCTGCTATTTCCGTTCCTGCTGCTTCCTCAATTGGGGATTGTCAGAGCTGGCTTGTTGACCGGGCTTCTGAACGTGGGCGTGGCTGGACTGATGTACTTGGCTTTTCGACCCGCCATAGGAAAGAGACACCGGCGCGTGCAGGTCATTGCAATCGGCGCAGCGATCATCTTGCTCACAAGTTTCGCCGGGGCTGGGCGGCTTGTCGCTTGGTTTGAAAATCGAATTTACGCCGATGAAATTGTGCTGGCGCAGGATAGTTCGTACCAGCGCGTTGTGCTCACCCGTTGGCGAGAGGATGTGCGGCTATACCTCGATGGGCATCTGCAGTTTTCGAGCATTGATGAATATCGGTATCACGAACCACTTGTATTGCCGGCGATGTGCCTCGCGGAAAGACGCGAACGCGTGCTGATTCTGGGCGGGGGAGACGGGCTTGCCGCCCGGCAGGTCCTCAAGTTCGACGACGTGCAACGGATTGACCTTGTCGATCTCGACCCGGTCGTGACGAACTTGTTCTCCACACGACCGATGCTAACCAAGCTAAACCAAAACGCGCTGAAGGATTCACGAATGACGGTTCACAACCAGGATGCGCTGCAATTCCTCCAAGCCGCTGCGACCCGGTACGACGTGATCATCATGGACCTTCCTGATCCGGGTCGTCCCGAAATTGCAAAGCTATACACGCGGGAGTTTTTTGGCGTCGCTGCCCAGCGACTGGCCGCCGGTGGAGTTTTGGTCACGCAGGCGACCAGCCCGTTTCGGTCGCGGAAAGCGTTTTGGTGCATCGCCAATACGTTGGCCGCAACGCCAAGTGGTGAATTCGAGGAGGGTTTTCGCGTACAACCGTACCAGACCTATGTGCCCTCGTTCGGAACGTGGGGCTTTGTATTGGCGGCACGGCGTGAACTTCAACTCGACGCTGCGTCCATCGAGGTGCCGGCGAAGTTCTTGTCAACGCCAGTGTTGAAGTCCATGTTTGTATTTCCACCTGACACCGCCCATGTCGATACGCCCATCAATACGCTTAACGATCCAGTGGTCTGGCGTTTGTACCAACACGGCTACCATGAATACTTGGAGTGAGAAGAATCCTCCGTGAGACCTGTTATGTTGCATGATCGCACAAAACCCTTGGCAACTTCGGATCGCTCCTTACCGCGCGGAACGCACACGATGCTCGAACTATACGGGTGCCCACGATCGTTACTCGACGATCCGTGTTTCACTGAGCAAGCCATTCGCGACGCGGCTACCCAGGCGCGCTGCGAGTTGCTTCAGATTGTCGTTCATCACTTTGAACCGCAGGGCGTCACCGCGGTTGCCCTGCTGGCTGAGTCGCACTTATCGATCCACACTTGGCCCGAGCACGGGTACGCAGCCATTGATCTGTTCACATGTGGGGAGTCGAGCGAACCCGAAGCAGCCTGCGACTTGCTGGTTGAACGGTTTGCGGCTTCTCAGCAGATGCGAAACACGCTTCATCGTGGGCGATAACTTACTTGGTCGATGTGACTGGTACGGTTCTGGGCACCCTTTCCTCATCTTACGCTGTTGAGTCATTGAGCTCGAACGCGCAGGTCCAAAAATGTAGACGTCAATCCGATTCAACTCAGGGAGTATTGGAGGTTAACTACGAGCCGCATGTTGGCCTTCACCGCCCCATCTGCCGCGATTCCCCATCGAAAACCCATTCCCACCTCCAAAACCGATCGCGATGTAGAGCGGCTCTAGCAGCCCGTGGTGAACATCACCGCGCCATGATATCATTTAAGAGGATAGATTTCGATTGAATTGTCACGGAGGACGGTCATGGCGATG
>JAADIU010000169.1 GCA_013151185.1 Planctomycetota bacterium | reverse complement strand
CCAAGGGTTCGGCTGTTCGCCGATTAAAGTGGTACGCGAGCTGGGTTCAGACCGGCGTGAGCCAGGTCGGTCCCTATCTGCCGTGGGCGTATGAAACTTGAGAAGATATTTCCTTAGTACGAGAGGATTAGGAAGTACGTGCCTCTGGTGTACCAGTTGTCCCGCTCGGGGCACCGCTGGGTAGCTATGCACGGAAAGGATAACCGCTGAATGCATCTAAGCGGGAAGCCCCCTTCAAGATTAGGTTTCGATCTTATCTTCGGATAAGTGTAGGCCCCTGGAAGACTACCAGGTCGATAGGCAGGAGGTGTAAGCACAGAGATGTGTTTAGCTGACCTGTACTAATGGCCGAACGCTTGACCACATTAATGAGACGCTGGCACAATCATCAGTAACTGAGCAATCAGTAACAGAGATCAGCCATCAGTGTTGGAGCTTGCTAGTTTGAGCTCTCTCGGTTGAACTCGGTTGATGACGCTTGCTTCGAGAGCATCATGTCATGCTTCACCGTATGGCAGGGTGATCTTAGGATATACCAACACATCCGCCTATTCCATTGCCAAAGTGCAATCACATAGCGATTGGTTTGCCAATATGGCGGGCCAATCGCTATTTTTTTTCGCGCGGGCGATTTCGGTTTTTTGTATTTGGACGGTCCCCGTTTTGCATGATCGCATCGGGTGGATTACCGTCCGTGTTTTGAGCAAGCATGGTCTTGTGTTCGTTGGGTTTAGGGTGCTCGAAGGGTTCGTTTAAATGAAGATTCGATTGGGTCGTTGTTGCGTCACAATGCTCGGGTTGATGATGGCTGGGGTTGTCGGTTGCAAACCCTCCGATGACTCGACTCCTACCGACCAGCCGTCGCCGACTCCTGCCGTTCAGGCAAATCAGCAGGAGCACGAACGAGAACAAGAGCAGGAACAGGAAGGGGGCGACGAGCATTCTGGCGCGGTCTCCATGAATGGTGGTGCTTCTGCGGATGTTCAGCTAAGCGAGATCGAACCTGCGGATGAGCCCCGCAAGGTGCCAACGGCTAAACGGGTTCGATTGGAGCCGGTTGTTCGCGCACAGTTGGCGGAGGCGGCTTCAAGGGTGGACGCATCTCCGCAGTCTGCGGATGCGGTGGGCGGGCTTGCGATGCTTCTGGATTCTTACAATTTTCGCGAGGCGGCGTGCCAACAATATCTGCGGGCGTCGCAGCTCGACAGCAAATCATTTCGCTGGAACTATCTTGGCGGACGTCTGCTGCTTCTCCAGAAACAAAGCCAGCAAGCCGTCGAACTCTTGAAACGGGCTGCGGAGTTGAAACCCGACGACTTTGCCTGCCAGGTTGTGCTGATCAATGCCCTCGTCAAGGTGGATCGCCTTAGAGAAGCGGGTGAGCTTGCGGCGACTCTCGTGGAGAAGAACCCAGGCCATCCGTTGGCCAACTATTTGTTGGGTTCAATCAATCTGGAATTGAAAGCCCCCGTGTTCGCACTCCAGTATCTCAAACCCGTACACGAGCAATTCCCAAACCTGGGCCGCGTGCGAAAAGATTTGGCGGCTACCTTTGATCTGCTGGGTCAGAAGGAGAACGCGGCAAGACTTCGGGAAGTGAAGAGCAGCAACGACCGGATTCCCCCCATTCCAGATCCGGAGCACGATGCTGTTCTTCGTTTGGCAACGGGCACCGCTGTTGAAAAGGAGCGTGGTGCGCTCGCCCTGATGCGCGGAGACGCTCAAAGTGCAGAAGCGCATTTTCGCAAGGCCCTGGCGTTTTCACCGGATGATTCTTCCGCGCGTGTCGGGTTGGCAGAATCGTTGCTGCGTTTGGGCGAACTCGACAAGAGCGAAACGTTGATTCAACCCCTGCTCGATAAGAATCCAAAATCGCTCACAGCACTGATGTTTATGACGCAACTTCGAATCGCCCAAGGCGAATTTGAAGAAGCCGAGACGCTGATCGGTCGTTCAGTCGAATTCGGTGGTCAGCCCAATCGCATTCTCAAGCTTCGTCTCAAATTGGCGAACGGTCGGGGCGACTTGGCTGGAGCGGTGTCGCTCCTCGAGAAGCTTGTTGGAATCGAACCGAACAGCGCCAAGTATCGATACGACCTCGCCAACGTGTTGATGTTGTCGGGGAAGACGGATGACGCGGCAAACGCCTACCTCAAAACGATCGCGCTGAACCCGCGTCATGCGGGAGCGATGGAAGGGGTGGCTGCTATCTACGCACTCCGGAAGGAAGCGAACGCGGCGAAGACTTGGTATCGAAAAGCGTTCCGTGCCGGGGGGACCGCTCCCAAAACGCTGTTCTGGGCGGGGCGCGATGCACTGGATCGTGAGGATTATCCCTTGGCGCTGAGCATCTTGAAGCAGGCATTCGCGCTCCATCCAAAGGATCTGGACATCGGTGACACGCTGTCACGGACCTACTCGCTGTGTCCGGATTCCAAGGTGCGCAACTGGGAGGAAGCGATACGTATCGCGGTCTTGCTGTACGGTGAGGACGACGCGACCATGCCTTTGCGGGGGCTGTACACGCTTGCTGCTGCTCATGCTGAGGCGGGAAGTTTTCTGGAGGCGGCGCGAATCATGGAGGTTGGTGTGGAACGTCTGTCCGAAAAGAACGATCCGGAAACCAGCCTGCGGTTCAGCACGGCGCAGCAGCTATACGAAGCCTACCTGCATCTGTACGACATACCCGCACCGGGGAAATAGACGGCTCTGCATTTTGAATTCAGGCGTCTTAAATCCAGACGTTTGCGATTCACCCATTGACGCGGTTGAGAGTTTCGCCCGACTTCTTGAAATGTTCGACGATGCGTACCACCTCGTTGCCCACAGCCTCCTGCGCTTGATCGGTTGAGGCTCCGATGTGGTGCGTGCCATACACGCCTTTCGACAACCCGGCAGCATCGGCGAAGGTCTTGTCGGATGGGCCCGGTTCGTTTTCGTAAACATCCAAGCCAGCCCCCGCAATGTCGCCGCCTTCAATCGCCGCAACCAAGTCCGCACTGTTGACGACTTCACCGCGACTGCAATTGATCAGATGCGCGGTCGATTTCATCATCTTGAATCGTTCGGCGTTCATCATCCCCCGGGTTTCTTCAAGCAGCGGTACATGGAGAGAAACGAAATCGCCCCGGGCAAGGACCTGTTCAAACGCGATCTTCTCCGCACCAAGGTCGGACTCTGCCGCCGTGTTCGCGACGACGTCGGAATAGACTATTTTCATGCCAAATGCGTGCGCTCGCTCAGCCAACAGGTGGCCGATTTTTCCAAGGCCGACCACGCCCAACGTCCGCCCGAACAGACCTTGGGCTTTGCTGTATTTTTTTTTGTTCCAAATCCCGGCGCGTAAATCGTTGACGTTGTCAACGATGTGTCGATCGAGCGCCAACATCAGACCCATTGCCAATTCGGCGACCGCAACCGCGTTCATCCCCGGACAGTTCGCGACGGGCACGCCGCATTCCTTTGCCGTTTTCGTGTCGATGTTGTTGGTGCCCGATCCCGCGCGGATGATCAGCTTCAGCGAGGAAGCGGCTGTGATCATTTCGCCCGTGACCACTGTGGATCGAACGATGAGAAGCTCGACGCCATTCGTCGAAAGGGCGAGCGCGAGCGATTCTTCCTGCAGGTCGACATCCTGGGAGATCGAGCAGCCGACGGCTTTGAGTTGTTCGATTCCGTCCTGCTCGAACTTATCTGCGATCAATGTTTTCATGCCTGATCCTCCGCGTGATGGACACATCCGCTACCATTCTAAGGCCAATCGAATAAGTTTCGATCCCCCGTCCACAGTTTTGTCAAAGCGCAAGACGCATGACCCGATGGGGGCCGATCCCTTCGATTTCAAACGCCCCGCCCACGACCTCGAACCCGAACCGTTCGTATAGCCCGACGACATGCTCGCGTGCGTTACACCAGATCATCTTTGCGGATAGGTCGTTTCGCGCGTTCTTGAGCACTTGGGTGAGGAGATCGCCGCCGATTTTTTTGCCACGATGCTGTGGATGGACGGCCATCCCGCGCAGTTGCCACACAGCGGGTCCGATCGCGCAATCGTGGGGTCTTTTGTAGAGCGAGCAAATGCCGACGATTTCGTCGTCGAGACATGCCGCGTAGTGATGGGTGTCAGTATCCGAATCGCCGGGCCAGCGGGATGCGGATGGATCTTCACCGGGTCGCAGCACCAACCGGCGAAGCGGCCAGGTTTCTTCGTGCGGGATCGTGGTGATGACGAGCGGGCTCATGATTCGGTGACGTGCCACGATTCGGGCCGCAGCACAGTGGACCACAACCCGCGCCCACCCCGAACGCGCCGGCCTCGAACGCATTGCGCAATTCGAGTGTAGGCTATTCTTCTTTTTCAGCAGCCGCGGCTTTTTCAGCCTCGGCAGCTTTATCTGCAGCGGCTTTCGCTGCTTCAGCTTCGGCCTTTTCGGTAGCAGCTTTTTCGGCAGCAGCCTTCTCGGTAGCCACGGCTTCTTCGGCTCGCTTCTTCTTGAAGTGCTTGCCTTCGTAGCGTTCTACACGGGCCTTCGTCGCGTTGGCCCACAACTCGTAGGCCTCCTTGCGATTGCCTTTTTTGTACTCCATGCCGGCATTGATGAGCTGCCGACGGGCGGTCTTGGAACCACGGGGCATGGCGATATTCTCCACAAACAAATCCGACCGGGCGGCGAGCCAGAGCTCCGCACCCGGATCCATTCACATTTCAAGCCGCGTATTGTAGCAGATTTCAAATGATCCACCACACGGGTTCCAACCGAGGAAAGGGGCCCGTCCGCATCGGGAAATCGTATTCAGGCTGAGGTGCCCAGCCCGCATTCCGGGCATTTTCCCGACTCATTGCCCGTCAGGTTGTATCCACACGCGAGGCAGGTTGGTTGAGCGAGTTCGTTGAGCTGTCGCCGGAGCGATTTGTGGACGCTGCGATGCCGCCACCGCATGGCCAGGACGACGCCGACCACCCCAACCACGCTGCCAACCAGCACATCGAGGCAGAGGCCTGAGAACCAACCGATCGCGACGTGTGGACTGACCCACTGAATGAGCGATCCGCGAACGGTAAACCAGAAGATCAGCAGAGCCGCAACGATCAGGCCAAAACTGAGCCACAGACGCTTGGTGTCGTCGGCGGCCTGCTGCCACGCCTTTTCCGCAGAGGCGTCATCGGGAAAACGGGTCAATTCGGGGAAGCGATCCCGTTCTCGATGGCTAAAGCCCGCGACCAATTCGCGGCTGGTGAACGGCGCCTTGCCCTGCCGCAACCGCGAGGCCGCCCTCTTCAACATGTGCAGCACAGGAATGAATCGCTTCATGGTTGCGTTCTCGACTGGGTGGTCATCGTTTGGCGGCTTGCATCAGGATGTGATTATCTGGCTCGTGGGTCCGGGTGTCCACAAAACAGCCTTGTCGCGATCACTGGGGCGCGGTAGCGTTCAACCGGGAAACCGGTTCTTCTCGGAGCGAGGACATCATGTTGAAGAAACTGACGTTGGGCTGCATCGTTCTTGGTTTGTGCATGGGCGGTGGATGCAAGGAGGAGGACGTGCAGGAGGCGGCGGAGGCCGCTCGCGAAACCGCCGATGATGTAAAGGAAGACCTCAAAGCCGCAGCAGCGAAGGTCAAGGCGGGCGCTCAAAAGGCGGCTTCTGACGCAAAGGAAGCCGCGCAGGCGGCCCGCGAGAAAGCCAAACGCATGAAGGAGGCTGCGAAGCCTCACATCAAAGCCGCCAAAGAGAAAGCGGGCGTGGCAGTGAAGGAAGTGAAGGATGCCGCAAGGGAGGCTGCCCGCGACGTTCGCGAGGCCTGGGATGATCCGGCTATGGCGGCGGGCACTGCGTCGGATGTGTCCAGCACGGGAGAACCTTCCGGTGACTAAGCTGGTCTCGTCAATGATTGAACAGTGTCGCAATCCGTCTGATGTGTCTGATTCAGATACGTCAGGTACGGTAACATCTTCCGGCAAGTAGGTCGCCCGCGCAGTTGATTCGGTGCGTCCGGGACGCACCCTACGGGATCCCCCGCGCGACGTGTCAAGCGGGTGCTATTGAATTGATGGAGAACGTCTACGAATGCTGAACTACTTTCGTCTCATGCGACCTTCGCAGTGGATCAAGAATATCGTGGTCCTCGCCGGTCCCGCGTTCAGCCTGCATCTGTTCGACATCCGGGTTCCCATTGTGTTTGCCGCGTTCTGCTTGATTGCCAGCGCGTCGTACGTTCTCAACGACCTGGCTGACTGCGAAGCCGACAAGGTGCATCCGGTGAAGAAGAACCGGCCTTTGGCGAGCGGGGTGGTTTCGCCCAATGGAGCGGCAGTGTTGAGTCTGGTGCTGCTGATTTTGGCGATCGTGATCAGCCACTTCTGGCTTCGCGCGATGGTCACCTACATTTTGCTGTCGTATTTCGTTTTGATCCTGGCGTATTCGTTTCTGTTGAAGAAGCATCCGATCATCGACGTGATCATCATCGCGGTCGGTTTTGTACTTCGGGCGGTGGCGGGCGCCGAAGCCGTGGCCGTTCTGGTTTCGCCCTGGCTGATTGCTTGCACGTTTACGCTTTGCATGTTTTTGGGATTCGGAAAGCGTCGCTGCGAACTGGCGATCTTAACCAACAAAGCCGACGCCGAAGCCCATCGTCCAACCCTGCTCCGCTACACGCCCGAGTTGCTGAACCATTTGATCAGTGTGTCGGCAGGCATCGCGATCATGACGTTCTTGCTCTATACGATGGACTTCAACCCCCGGATTCCCCATCCGCCGTTTGCCAAGGAATTGCTGCTGTACACCCTGCCGCTGGTGGCTTACGCACTGTTTCGCTACGCCATGTTGATCGAGACGGGGCGGTTTTCCGGTCCGATGCAGATCGTGCAGAAGGATATGCCGCTCCTCGTTACCGGACTGATTTGGGTGGCAGTGGTCACGGGTATCGTTTTGAAAACCCGCGTGGATCAGGTGGCCAGCGTCGTCGCCGGTTCGGGCGGTTGACGACGAACCATCCGCTGGTTTTGGCGTAGATGAAGTGCGTGGGAAAAAACTGACCTTCCGCATATACTGAAGATGAACAACGGGGCCGATGACTGAGGTAGGGTCCGCTATGCGGACCATTTGTTCGGTTGGTGGATGATGACACCCGTGGTCCGCACAGCGGACCCTACATTGGTTAATCCGGTGCGTCCGGGACGCACCCTACCTCGGCGCTGAGATGAAACATGAGTAAGAGCAAAGTTGCCATCCTGCGAACGAAACCCGGTACGGTTTTTTCAGACTATCACCGTTTGATGAACCTTGCCGGCTATCAGGATGTGATTGATAAGACCGTTGATACCGCGCTGAAGATCAATATATCGTGGCAGCATTTTTACCCCGCCTGTTCAACCACGCCTTGGCAATTGGATGGTGTGATCCGGGCGATGCTCGCCGACGGGTACTCGGCGGATCTGATACACGGATGCCACAATCGCACTGTCGTCGTCAGTGCGAAGACCGGTGAGAAAAACAACAAACATCGCCATGTGATCGAAGCCCACGGACTCCGCAATATCCACCTGTATGAAAATCAGCCGTGGATCAATGTGCGCGACGCCATTGGCGACCTTACCAAAGACCTTCTGGTGCTCAACAAGGTCTATCCGAAGGGCTTCCAAATACCGGAGCGCTTCCCCGGTGAGAACATCATCCACCTGCCCACGGTGAAGACGCATGTGTTCACGACAATGACGGGCGCGATGAAGAATGCGTTCGGCGGGTTGCTCAATGAGAAACGCCACTGGACGCACGACGTGATCCACGAAACGCTGGTGGATTTGCTGATGATTCAACAGCGGATTCACAAGGGCATCTTCGCGGTGATGGATGGCACGTTTGCGGGTGATGGTCCGGGTCCGCGATGTATGGTTCCGCATGTTAAGAACGTCATGCTTGCGTCGTCCGATCAAGTTGCGATTGATGCGATCAGCGCAAAGCTGATGGGTTTCGACCCGCTGGAAATCAAATTCATTCGCCTAGCCCACGACATGGGGCTGGGCTGCGGCGACCCTGCCGACATCGAGATCGTCGGTGACCTCGATGCAGCAGAGGAAAACTGGCACTTCGACGGTCCTTACAAAAAGATGACCTTTGCATCGCGTATGCAGCACAAGATCTACTGGGGCAACATGAAGAAGTGGATCGAGTGGTCGCTCAAAACGTGGATGGCCCCTTGGGCGTATGGTGCCAGCATCGCATACCATGACTACTACTGGCTGCCATTCGTCGGAAGGCAGCGCGTTCACGAAGCGCTGGGCAGCGAGTGGGGAAGGCTCTTCGCCAACTGGGAACAAATGGAATCTGACGGTAAGGGTTTCACCGATATTCCAGAGTCGCCCGCGACGGTGCGGCGCATTGCCGGTTGATGTATTTGGTGTTGGTGCATTTCTCCGCAATCGATTTTTCCAGCCACGATTTTACTTCCACAATTTTTCCAACCAAGCGAGCCGGAAACATCTCGGCTACGTTGCGTAAGATTCTGTGCGGTTGGCATTCAATCGTGGGATTCTGTATGGGGAATGACACTTGGTGACGGTATCATGGTTGCGCTGGGGGGTATGATGTTTCAACGGCGTTGATTGTCGTGATTGTTCAATGGTCATCGGGGTCCGGATGGATTGGAAATTGAATGATGGCTTCGACCGGGCTTGGTTTTCGCAGGCGCATCTTGAGCACGCTGATTGTTTGCGTGTGCGCGGCCGACGTTCTAGCCGACGAGAGCGACGCACTCGACGCGCTGCGACAGGCGTATCCGTCGATCAAGGTGCTGCGGCAGAACTCGCGAATTGATCGACTGCATTCTGGTTTTTTCTCCACAGGTGACAGCGCTCGCGATAGTGCGGAACGATTTCGCACGGCGTATTCGGATGTGTTCGGTGTGCCCCCGGAGGATTTGAAAGAACTCTCCGATTCGTCGAGGGATCCCGAGCTTCCCCTTATGTTCGATAGGCAGACCGGTGTTGCGCGGTTTGAGTTGATCAGCTACGCGCAGGAGCGCGATGGCGTCGCCGTGTTTCGCTCCGAGCTTCGCCTCCTCGTTCGCAACGAATCACAGTTCCCCCTGGTGTTAGCCGCTTCGTCCTTGAAGAGCCTCGGACAATTCGAGGTCGATTCCCAAGTGCTCGCATCGCTGGTTGATCCGGAGGGTCTTGAGCGAGCGTTTGCGAAGGGGCGGGTTCTTGTGGCCGCAGAGGCACCCGAGTTGACCGTGTTCGGCGATGCGACGCCGATTATTTGGGCGGGGACTGACGACGATCCGGTAGCCACGCCAAAGT
>JAADIU010000143.1 GCA_013151185.1 Planctomycetota bacterium | reverse complement strand
GCCAACGAGGCGTGGGCGGGCATTGTTCAATCCCTGCGACGGTCGGGCCCGAAGAACATCCCACCCCAGCCGCCCGCCTATTTCGCCCGGATCGCACGAAATAAGAGCCTCGATGCAGCCAAGCAAGCCGACGCCCGGGCGATCCTTGCGCTCGATGGCGACCGGTCGGATACCGAGCCGGCAGAGGAGGCACTTGCCCCCGATCTGATGTTGGAAAGCGTCGAGGAATTGGAGCGGTTGCAGGATTGCATTTCTCGCCTAAGTGCTGATGAGCAAAATATTTGTGGTGAGATTGGCCTGATCATGGAGCGGAAATGGAAAGAGGTGGCGCCTCGGCTGGGATTGGCGGAATCGACGCTGCGGTCGAAATGGGAGGCGATCCTCGACAAGCTGAAACGGTGCCTTGAAAAGAAAATTTGAAATTATCTCGCGCCTGGGGCAGCTTCCACAGACTGATGACATGTAAGGCCAAACTAGAGGAACGCCAGAAGAGGAATTCCGAAGCAATGTCCACTGCATTCAATAATTCACAGTCCAATAACTCAGCACACGCGAGTCGCTCGCTGGAAGGGCTCATCGCCCAGGCCAACGCGGCACATAGCGCTGGTGTTTTTGAGACAACGCGCGTGGACTTTTCTTCGTTGATAGCCTCGCCGGGATCATCCCGCTTGATTCGATTCTACGAGCGTGCCTTGGTTGGGCTGCCTGTCGCGGCTTGCCTGGGCATCATGGTTGGAATCACATCCATGATGGGCGGGCCCACTGGCCAATCGAGTTCGGTCTTTGTCAGCGGTGACTCCGCTGTGAGCACGTTGGGTCTCAACGAAGTAGGCCTGAATGATGCAGCAGGATTGAACGGAATGGTATTGAATGGGATGATGCAGGCCGCCGGCTCAGGAATCATCGGCAGCTTTGAAGCTGTCACCCAGTGCTTCGCGGGACCGGGTGAGGCTGTTTCGTCCGACTGTGGATTTGCTGATCTCGATTCGGACGGCGATGTTGACCTTGCGGATCTCGGGTCGTACCAGCAGCAGGTCGCCTTGGTGAATTAAGGCACTGCTGAACTGACTAATTGTGTATATCGCGTTGGTTGCGCGTTTAAGCTCTCGGGTTAACGGGTCCGAGAGCTTTTTTTTGCGCATACTGTATCGGGGTCGAAGCGTTCCGATTCCGTGGGTAGTGTGGTTCAACCTGTTGGGACATTGTTCAACGATGTAGGATCCGCTGTGCGGACCATTTCTCGGCGTCGAACATTGTTTTTGTGACGGTCCGCACAGCGGACCCTACCTGAAATTTCGAACGCAACGGTGGCGACGCAGAGCGTTCGGGTGAAGATGATGGCCGATCTTCTTGCTTCTCACCATTGATGGGTGGCCCGCCTCTTCAGAGGTGGGGGACTCCTCCCTCGACGGGACTTTAGAAGCCGGTGTTGAGGAATAGCACGAGCGCATCGTTGGACAGACCGCTGAGTGCGTTGCGGTCGAGCGTGCCGACGATGTCGTTGCGGCCATCGCCATCGATGTCGACGATGAGCATCGTGTTGACGAGCGTGCCACCCGTTGCTTGCGGATTCGCGTTGGGATCGGTGACGATGGTTTGGCCCGTCGCGGGATCAACTGTGGTTACGGGGTCCGTTTGCGTCGTGGCGTTTTGATCGGGTGGGGGGCCATCATCGACGATGAGGTTTTCCTGCCAAAGCGCAAACGCGCTGTTCGGGTCTGTACTGCTGAACGGGGTGAACCATTCGACAGCCCCTTCGGCTGCGATGGCCGCATCGAGTTGACCGTTTCCGGTCAGGTCACCCAGCGCGATGGCACCCGGAGAGCGTTCCGAAAACTCCGCGATGGTGAACACCTGCCAGGGGCTTCGTATGAAGGTTTGCGAAGGCGATGTTGGCTTGCGAAACCACTGAATGATTTTGCCGGCGGATGAGCGAACCATGACGTCTTCGTTGCCATCGCCGTCAATGTCGCCCAACTCGATGACGTTCGCGTTGGTAGCAACCTGACCGATGGGTGCGTGGGGCGGCCAAAGTTCAAAGACGTTGCCTTCTGCGCCAAAACTCAACGGATTCGGAATCCATCGGACGTTTGCATTTTTGGCGTTCGGATAGGTCACGATAATATCGTTGTCGCCATCGCCATCAACATCGGTGATTCGACAGTCGCTGACTTGCGGGCGGTCCTGATGCAGAGTGATGCGCGACCAGCCTTCGGCATTGCGTGCGGTGGCACCGCCGGTGTTCGGATAGAAGTCCACTCGATTGGTTTCGGGCTCGATCGCCGGATCGCCTTCCGGGCTATTCAGCGCGACCACAATGTCGGGGCCATTGATGTTGTCGATTTCGCCGACGTCCATCGCGGTATACCCGCCCGTTTCAGGAAGTTCTCCCTCTGCCGTTCCGGCCAGGATGGATTGGGGAAGGGTGATTGCTTCCCACGCACGGCCAGCCGGGTCCTGCGGATTGAAGAAAATAACGATGGCTCCTTGAACCGCATCTTCGAGGAAACCGCCGTTATCGGTCACGTCGCAATCTTCGCGCGACAGATCGCACTGGGGCACCAAACCGGTGTCTTTCACCAGCACGATGACATCGTCGAAACCGTCCTGGTCCATGTCGGCGACCTTGAGGTCCGACGTGATGGCGATCGGCGTAGTGCCACCCAATGGCACTGTGGCAAAGAAGATGCTTCCGAACACATCCGGTGGTTGTTGCAGGTGAATCTGAATCGGTTGCGATTCATTCCACGCGCTAACGAGGTCCACTCTGCCGTCGTTGTTGAAATCGCCATGCGCCACGAATTGTGGCCCGGCTGAATCCTCTGCGGGTGGATCGATCTGGATCGCGCGAAAGAAACTCGCGGTCAATCCAGAGTCCAGGAAATCGCCAGTTGTGCCGGCTGAGTTTCCGGGCTGGACGAACGAGGATTGACACCCGGTGATGACGAGCACCACCACAAGTGAGAATCCCAAAAACCGGTTTATGTTGCACTTCATCAGAGGTTGCCTCCGAACTCTGTGTTTCATGCTTTCGTTATTGAAAATCATCCCGGTCGTCGTCTACTATTCGTCGAACAGGGTATTGCGGAACCAAACAATCGTGTCGTCAGCCAACCCACTATCCACGCGTCGGTCGAACGTGGCGACGATGTCGTTGACGCCGTCACCGTCGATGTCTGCGATGAGGAGGTCGTTGATCAGCGTGCCATTGTCGACAAAATCGATATCCGTGGGATCGTCGGTCGCGCCGTTTTCCTTCGTATCATCGAGGACGAAGGCGCGGCCCCACTCGTCGAATATGTTTGAAGCGAGCGTCGAATCAAACCAGTACAACGCACCGCCGACGCTGACCGTGGCATCGTTGAGCCCGTCGTTGGTCAGGTCGCCGATGGCGAGTCCGACCGGTCGAAATGGTGCGAAATCGTCGAGAACAAAAACCTGCCACGGAAAGTTGAAGCGATCGGGCGTGGGCGTGTTGTCGCCTGCCGTCGCGTCCGGGTTGTCGGGTGGAAACGTGGGATCGACGCCCGTATCAAGCGTGGGGCGGCGGAACCACATCGTTACACTTTGGTTGAACGAACGGACGAGCACATCCTCGAACCCGTCGTTGTCCATGTCGCCGACAACGATGTTACCCACGTCGCCATCGACCGTACCGATGGGGCGTTCCTCCCACGATGTGGACCGCAGCGCTCGGTTGTTGTTCATGAAGAAACCGGCAACGAACGATGCGAGGCCTTGCTCGTTGAGCGGGTTGCGATACCACCGCACGTTTTGCGTCGCCGTGTTTGAGTGAACCGCGACCACGTCGAGATCACCGTCGCCATCGACGTCGTAGATGTCACAATCTCGGATGAGCGGTGCGTTGATATCGAGCCAGATCGGATACCAGAATGTTGCAGGTGCGTTCAACGTCGGAATCGCATTGGACGTGATATTCTGCGACAACCCGTCTCGGGCACTTGCACCCGGATTCAGCCACAGTTCCACCGTGTTCCGCCCAGTACCACACGGAACGATCGGCACGTTGGACGTGACCACAATATCGGGACCGTTCACACCGTCGATATCTCCGATCGCGAGGCTGGTGTATCCGCCCTCTTCGGGGAAGTCGATGGCGCGAAGTTGATCCTGTGGGCGACCCCATCGATCATTGAATGAACTGTGTGAGTCTTCGATGATGACCTGTTCCCACTGATCACCATCGGTGATGTCACCGCCAAGCAGTGGTGAATACAAAATCGCGATGAGTCCGGTGAAGTTGTCGTCGTTGGGTTCACCATCGAGACAAAACGCCAGGATGCCCGTGTGCTTGACGAGTACCACGACATCGAGCGCGCCGTCCTGGTCCATGTCCGCAACTTCGACGCCCGCCATCGTTCCGATCGGCAGCGTACCGCCGACGGTGATGGTGTCGAAGCTGATGCTTCCTTCAGCATCGCGTTGTTGCAGGTGAAGTTGGACGGGTTGCGACTGATTGTGTCCGGTGATCACATCCATCAAGCCGTCATTGTTGATGTCGGCTGACGTGACGAACTTTGCGCCTGCGGTATCTTCAAATCGCGGATCGATCTGGATAGCGCGAAAGTGGCTCTTCGTTTCCTCGCCTCCATCGTTTGCCGCGTTGGGCGGTGGTGGGGCACCTCCACCTTCGACGTCGTTACCGCCTTCGACGAAGAAACCGGTAGAGTCGTTTGAAGGTGCGGGTGTAGCATCTGCGCCACCGTCTGCATTTCCGCCGCCATCAGGAGCAGGAGCGGGTGCGGGGGTTGTACAACCCACAAAAACGGTGGACAACACGAGTGCTGCCAATACGATCCAACGTGGACGAAATATCATTGCAGTCGTCTCCAAGCCGGTGCTTGT
Source organism: Planctomycetota bacterium (assembly GCA_013151185.1). Taxonomy (GTDB): domain Bacteria; phylum Planctomycetota; class Phycisphaerae; order UBA1845; family UBA1845; genus UBA1845. Next base: position 3,621 of record JAADIU010000143.1, on the reverse strand, counting down.
CGCCGGCATGTGCGCGATCCAGTCTCATCAACTTATCGGTTGGGTGGTAAAGCCACTTGTGACCCTACAATACGAGTCCAAGATGAAATGGGGGTCCAATAATCATGGCGTGGTTAACCCGAAGCGGGGTGATTTGATCATGCCGGATCCGCTGGATTCGCTGGGCTCGATCTGTGTTCTCGAAAGAATATGTGCCTATGTCTACAGATAGCGACGAAATATCTGAGTCCGTTGGTTCCGGCTCGATGCCCTGCTATGTCTCACTCGACGATGCGATATTGCTGGGGCAGTGCGAGGTTGATACTTATCGGGCCAGCGGTCCGGGCGGGCAGAAGAGGAACAAAACCGCATCGGCGATTCGATTGCGACACCAACCGACGGGGGTCGTCGCGAAGGCGGTGGAAAGTCGGTCGCAGCATGAGAACAAGGCGCGTGCGTTGAAGCGTTTGAGGCTGACGATTGCGCTGATCGTCCGGCGCAGTGTGGACATCGAGGCGTATGAACCCAGCGAAATTCTGCGATCGTGTATAAGCGGTGCCGGGAAGTTCGCCATCGGAAAGCGCGACAAGCGGTACTGTATCGTCGTGTGGGAGATATTGGACCTGCTGTTCGCGTGTCGAATGCAGGTGTCGACAGCCGCCAAATCGCTTGGGTTAAGCACCGCAAATTTCAGTGGGGTGCTGCGAAGCGATCCCGCAGTCTGGAGGCGCGTGAACGAGCTGCGTAAGGATGAAGGGCTCGGTTCGCTCAAATGACCTCCGGTTATTTCGTACACGAGCCCGTAGGGTGGGCCGTGCCACCATGTGGCGTGTAAATGATCTATCGGTGGGCATGGCCCACCCTACCGTGGAACTCGCGCATGCGGCGCGTCGATGATAACCCAAACGGCAAGAGACAAAAAGAGATTCCGAAATGCCCGCACCCCAGCATGAAAACGATCAGCATAGAAACGTTCGCTGCTGTGTGATCACGGTCAGCGATACGCGCACCGTCGATACGGATACGGGTGGCAAGTTAATCATCTCCCGACTTGAGGCGGCTGGTCATCTGATTCACAACTACGACATCCTCAAAGACGAACCTGCGACAATTGCAAAGCACGTCCGGGAATTGTGCAGTGCCACAGCGTGTCACGCAATCCTACTCACTGGCGGGACGGGGCTCTCTGCCCGCGACTCCACGGTCGAAGCGATCGAACCGCTCTTGCAAAAACAACTTGACGGGTTTGGCGAATTATTCCGGATGCTGAGCTACGAACAGGTTGGAGCGGCTGCGATGTTGTCGCGCGCGGTGGCTGGCGTTTTGAACCGCACGGTGATCTTCCTGATGCCGGGTTCACCCGAGGCGGTCGGGTTGGCGATGGACAAGCTCATCCTGCCCGAGTTGGGTCACATCGTTTCGTTATTGGCCAAGCCGCAATCGGATGCTTGAAGCGTACCGTGCGTTGACAGTCTACCTGTGCCCGCTATGCTCGCATTGAACCGCCCACACAGGCGAAAAATGAACGACGAACCGAGACGCTTCTTCCATCTTGACTGACTCAGAGAACCAACTTGACCAACATCGCCAGCGGATCGATGAGATCGATGCGGACATCGTGCGCTTGGTCAACGAACGCGCAGAGATGGCCGTCAAAATCGGTCGCCTCAAGCGCGCTTCCGGTGACGCGACATACGCACCCGCCCGCGAACGGCAGGTGTTGGACAAAGTCACCACTGCCAACCAAGGGCCTCTGTCGGATCGGACAATCACCGCGATTTATCGCGAGTTGATGAGCGGTTCGTTCACGTTGGAGCGACCGCCCCGGATTGCATACCTCGGTCCCCCGGGCAGTTACTCGCACCTAGCCGCCAAGCGCAAGTTCGGCGCTTCGGTTGAGTACGAACCGCTCGGTCAAATAGCGGCTGTCTTTGATGAGATTGAACGCGAACACGTCGACCTGGGAATCGTCCCGGTTGAAAACACAGTTGGTGGAGGCGTGATCGACACGCTCGATGCGTTCTATGAGCGCGACGTGAAGATTTGTGCCGAGGTGAATCTTTCTGTTCAGCATCATCTATTGTCGAATTGTCCGCTCGAACAAATCGAGCGTCTTTATTCCAAACCTGAAGGATTCATGCAGTGTCAGAAATGGCTCACCGAAACGGGGCTGATTTCAAAAACCATCGGCGTCGCCAGCACGAGCAAGGCGGCTGAGCTTGCTGCTGAGGAAGACAACGCTGCCGCCATCGGTAGCGAGTTGGCGGCAGAGGTTTACGGCTTGTTGAAAATTCGCGACCGCATCGAAGATGATCCCGGCAACGTGACGCGGTTCTTGGTCATCGGGCGAGAGCACGCCAAGCCCACGGGCAACGATAAAACGGCGCTGCTGTTTGTCGCGTCGGACAAGCCCGGTTCGTTGGTGGAAGTGCTCGACGTGTTCCGACAGGCCAAGATCAATATGACCTACATCGAATCGCGCCCAAGCCGTCAAAAGAAATTCGAGTATCGGTTCTTTGTGGATATCATCGGCCACATTGAAACACCGGAAATCCAAAAAACCGTGAACGCTGCGGGCAAGCATTGCAGTTCGTTGAAAATATTGGGTTCGTTCCCCCCGGCGACGGAAGTGGTTTAAGTAGGGTCCGCTGTGCGGACCATTCAGTCGGTTTCTCGATGATGATACCCTTGGTCCGCACAGCGGACCCTACACGAATGTTGCAACCGTAGTGAGATAATAGTATGGAACTCGTAGTGGTTATGCGATCGACATCGACGGATGAGGCGAAGGCTGCCGTGGTATCGCGGATGTCCGACCTTGGCCTCAAAGCCCACCGCTCCGATGGTGAGTTTCGCACCATGATTTCGGCTGTGGGTGCGATCGCGGTCGCCGACGTTCAACAGCTTGAGCAACTCACCGGTGTGGATCGGGTGATTTCCGTGACTCAGCCGTACCGTCTCGCCTCGCGCGAACTCCACGAAGCCGACACCATCATCGACGTGAAGGGTATTCGAATCGGCGGTCCGCATGTCAATGTGATTGCAGGTCCATGTGCAATCGAAAGTCGCGACCTACTGTTCGAGGTGGGGCGATCGGTCAAGGATGCCGGCGCATCGATTTTGCGTGGTGGGGCGTTCAAACCGCGTAGCTCACCGTATTCGTTTCAAGGCCTGGGGCTGGAGGGTTTGAAAATTCTTGCGGAGGCGGGCGAAGCGCTGAACATGCCGACCATCACCGAGGTGACCGATCCTCGCGATGTTGAAGTGGTAGCACAGTATGCCGACATTTTCCAGATCGGCGCCCGCAACATGCAGAATTTCAACCTACTATTGGAAGTGGGAAAAACCGACAAGCCCGTGTTCATCAAGCGCGGGATTGCCGCGACGATTACCGAGCTACTCATGTCGGCAGAATATGTACTGAGTCAGGGCAACCACCGCGTGATATTGTGCGAGCGCGGGATTCGTACGTTCGCCGACGAGGTACGTTTCACGCTGGACATATCTGCCGTCCCCGTGATCCAGCAGCTTTCACATCTCCCTGTGTTCGTAGACCCATCCCACGCAGCCGGCAAACGCGATTTGGTACCACCGTTGGCACTGGCGGGTGTAGTAGTAGGAGCCGCCGGCGTCATTGTAGAG
>JAADIU010000076.1 GCA_013151185.1 Planctomycetota bacterium | reverse complement strand
GACTGGAGCCAGCGAGACTCGAACTCGCGACCTCTTGCATGCCATGCAAGCGCTCTCCCAACTGAGCTATGGCCCCCGGGGCTGGTGCGGAAATCTTGCGACTTCCGGGCGGTTATTTAACCGTTTCTGCTCTGCTGCGTCAACACGCGGGAGCCCTCAGAATGGTGGGGCGGATTGATTGAACGCAGGGGGATACTCTCTAGGATACGCCCACAGGGTATTCGCTCAATTGATCCGACAGTTCCCAGGGGCCAACATGTGCAACTGAATATCAAGAATGAATACGATCGCCTCGAAGCGGTGCTCGTCCATCGACCGGGCGAGGAAATCGACCGTTTGACGCACGACAACATGTCGGAATATCTGTTCGAGGATATCCCTTACCTGCGGCGGATGCAGGATGAGCATGACGCATTTTGCGAGACGATGCGCAACCAAGGCATCCAGGTGCTCTACCTGGCAACTCTGCTTGCGGAAACGTTGGAGAATCAACCGAACGTTCGGCGCAAGCTGATCGAGACCATCTGCGCAGCCGAGAATGTTCCCGCGATCGCACCGGAGTTGCTGGACGAATCGCAGGTTTCGACGGATGCACTGATGGGTGCTCTTTTTCGCGGGCTGACGGTGCAGGAATATCGCGATCTCACAGGCAAACCGTTCCCGCAGACTTCATCCAAAGAGGGCATGCTTTTTGGTCCGACGCCCAACGCCTACTTCACACGCGATCCGGCTGTCGTGGTTCGCGAATCGGTCATCTCCTGCAAGATGCACTATGTACGTCGGCTTCGGGAGACGATTATTACGCGTTCGATTTTCGAGCACCACCCGGAGTTTGCCGGCCACGAAATTACTTATGGTGGTTCCGACTCACCAACCGAGGACCGCCCCTTCACCATCGAGGGGGGAGACATCATTATTCTCAACGAGGAAGCCGTTCTCGTGGGTGCAAGTGAACGCACGCGTTCGGAGACGATCGAAGTGTTGGCCCAGAAGGCGATCGATGTGGGCGGTGTGCAACGCTTTTACGAAATCCCCATTCCGACTGAGCGTCTTTTTATGCACTTGGACACGGTGTTTACCATCGTCGATCACGCCACGGTGGTTTGGTACCCCGGTGTGATGGAGAACCTCAAACGCATCACGCTGTACACCCGCAGTCCATCCGGTGAGATTACCCGCAAGTCTGAATCGAGAAACCTGCATCGCATCCTCAGCGACGAATTTGGTAAAGAGGTTCGCATCATCGAGACGGCTGGTGGTGATGAACACTATGCGTCGCGTGAACAGCGGACCGATGGAACCAACGTCTTTGCGATCGGCCCGCGCAGAGTTATCGGTTACGACCGAAACGAGCGCACGCTGGCTGCATTGGCCGATGCGGGGATTGAGTGTTTCAACATTCAAGGGTCGGAGTTGGTCCGGGGGCTGGGGGGACCACGTTGTATGACCATGCCCCTTCGGCGGAGTGCGGAATCGATCGATACTTGACCATCACGCTCAACGAATCGTGGCTTCCACGAGGTAATAGTTCGTCCGCCCCAAGGTAAGTGCATCCACGTTTGCGAAGTTCCGAACTGTCGCGCGCAATAAAAAGCCCTCCAAGGTAGCATGGACCTTGGAGGGCGTGATTGTGAGAATGCGTTCAACTTTGTTGAAGGCCTCGGTTTATGAGCCCGTCAACTATGGGCCTGTTAGCAATGCCTCGAACGCCGTCCAGTCGTCGATATCGACAATGTCATTTGCCGAATTCACGTTGGCGCAGTCGCACGCGATGTTCACGGTGACATCTTCACCAAAACACTCGGTGAAGCCCTGCATGTCGACAAGGTCGAAATCGCCGTCCGCATCCATGTCGCCGGGCGTGACGCATGTGCAATTGTCAACCGTGAGTTGGGCGGTGTCGCTGAACTCGATGCAGTTGGCACCAAGCACGAGAACCCTCAACGAGTAACCTGCTTCGTCGGCGGCGCCGGCTGGGTTGATCGTCAGGGTTTGTGTGAACACGCCTGAGATGTTTCCACCGTCGGCCATCCCGACACCGTCCTTGTGCCACTGGACGAAGAGCGAGAAACCGCCAGGTGGCGTCACGGTCGTCGAAAAGACTGCAGGTTGTCCCGTATCGACGCAGGTACTTTGCGGCTGAGCGGAGAAAGTGGCTCCAACGATGTCGAGCGTACTCGCCGTCGACTCTTCAGAATTGCCACAGTCATCGCTTACGAAGCAGGTATATCCAGGTGAATTCGCTTCGTCGGCTAAGGTGAGGTTGCTGATCGAAAGACTGGCGGTGTCGGCACCGGAAATGTTGCCGCCGTTTACGAGTGCGACACCATCCTTTCGCCATTCATACGTTACGCCATCGCCCGATGTGACCACGTTGATGACGGAAGTCTCACCCGTGCAAGCCGAGTCTGAAGCGGCTGGTTGTGAGGTGATGGGTCGAATACATCCAATGCAGCCAGGGAACTCGTCACAACAATGCAGCCGTCAGCGACTTCGCAGGTGTATACGCCCTGATCCGTTTCGTCGGTGCTGCTAATGTTGAGCGTGTCGGTCGTCGCACCGGAGATACCGCCACCATTGACCACATCCACACCGTCCAGTTTCCACTGGAAAGAACCCGCGCCAGCCGATGTCACGCTGAACGCCGCCGGATCACCGGGACACACGCCAAGGGGAGATGGTTGACCGGTGAGCAACGCTGCTTCTTCGCAGTCGTCCGGAACCGTGTTCGCATTGCAGTCGTTACCATTGAGTTGGCAGTCGTCGGGTGTTCCATCGGCGTTGCAATCGGCGGCTGTCCCGCAGCCGGGCACCCCGCCACATCCCGGGTTTCCACAGTCGACTTCGCACAGGTCAACGATCGTATTGTTGTTGCAATCTCCACTGACGAAATCCCAGCCGATGGCGTCGAGCATATTGATGTCGGATTCCTTGTACTGGTCCGGAAATGTGGTTTCACCGTTAGCGATGATCGGGTCCATCACGCCGATGTTCGGGGATTGCTCACGAAAGTGGCTCGCTTGGTTGGGATTGCCATCCGCCATTCGATACTCAAAATCGATGATGTCAACGTTCGCGTCGTCGGGGGGGGTGTTCTGATCGACCGTGCGCGGTGTGGTTTGAAACTCGGCGAACGTATCGGGATTGAGATCGCTGACTCCATCGGTTCGTTGGAACCGAAAGATGTCCAACGCTTCCATGTCTGTGCTTCCAAAGAATGCGTTGGTATCGGTCGCTGATGTGAAGCCCAGCGCGTGGCCCATCTCGTGAAGCAGGATGTCCTGAAATGAAAACTGGCTGAAGACGATCCCGTTGCTGGGATCGAAATCGTAGCTGACAGTAGAATTTATGCTTATTGAAGAACTGCTTCCACCAAACGATCCGATCGTCGCACGGAAATTGTCCTTGGCAAATGTGATCTGATTTTCATTGGTCACCGTTGCCGAGTTTCCGTTGTACCTTACAGGGATGGTCGGGCCCGACGGCAGAAAATTTTGAATTGAATCATCCGCATCCATGCCGTTGATCAGACCGCTGCGAGCCACGGAGTATGACGTTATCGCGTTGACGTTTTGCGTAAACGCCAAGCCGCCTATATTGGCCCAAGTGAGGTTCAAGTTCACGGTGATTGGGTCTGAGAACTGGCTCTCCACATACACGGCTGCTTCTTCAATCGCCGTCAACACGTTCGCAGGTGGACCACCAGCCACAGCAAAAACAATATTCAAGCCAGCGCCCCGCTCGGCTCCGCGGTCGTTGACCATGATGATGTCGCCTTGAGCCCGAATTTGCTCAACCTGTTGCACCGCTTGCTTGAGGTCTGCCAATGTCACCTGCCCTGGATCGTTGAAGCAAGAACAACGCGTCGTGACCGTCGTGGGCACCTGTATTCGTGAACCGTCGACGTACAGCGTCGATGTTAGCGTTGGCCCCTGCTCTACATACATGGGCAATGGGCCATCATGTTCGGCAAGGATTTGACCGACTTCCGGCTTGACACCGCCTGCGTCATCTGGTGCTTGCTGTTGAGCCAGGACCGGAGATGCAACCGCGACGGATGCGACAAAGAACCGACCGACGAACGTTCGTGTAAGCTTGATCATGTTAACACTCTCTTGAATCAGCGAACGCGGCATCTCGAAGTGCCGCAAGAATCTGAGTAACCACCCAAACAACTCTTGAATCAATCGGTTCAAGACCGTCAGGAAACCGCGCGAATCATGAATCTTACAAGGCGTACTAAAATACGAAGAACACCCGACCGACTGGAATGCACCCAGCGACACCAAGTTCGTGCGAGCGATCCGACTGAGATCACATCCAAACCGAAGTTTGGCGCGCCTCAGTTGCAAACGGTGCCTGTGTTAGTAACGCCTAGGCGTGCGGTAATTCCCTGGACCACCGACGCGTCGATTATACTGGCGCAAAAACCTGAATTCAAGATTCCTGCCGTGCAGCTTGAGCGCCGGCCCCCGTGGAATGTATCGGCGAGGGATGCGCGTCGAAGTCGTGTCGGCTTCATTTCGGAGATGTTTCTGCGACCGGGTTATCGAGCCCTGACGTTCTCCCCGAATCTTGCTCCATTCAAAATGAGAGAGTTTTGTTGGATTCGGTCGTCAGACCCGGCTTTTGGCCGGGGGGAGAATTCTCATGAAGAAGTCCAGATTCACAGAGCAGCAAATCGCTTTCCCGTTTCGCCAACACCAATCGTCGGCGTGGTAACATCCCGACCTGCTATACCTCTCCAGTGCCGATCCGAGTTCCCAACCCGTGTAACAAATCGAGAAATCCGACCAGGTGCAGAATTTCAGGCAAGTCGAACTGCGCTGCGACGTTACGATTCACAATTCGCTTGATCGAATCACGATCATTTTTTCGATCTGCATTTCTTCCATGGTGTGGGGAATTCCTCCAACGCCCATGCCCGATTCACGGAGGCCAGCGAATGGCATCCAATCGACGCGAAAAGCCGTATGTTCGTTGACCATTACGGCAGAGGCGTTCAGACGCCGCGCGGTGCGAAGTGCCACGTCAATGTCCTGTGTAAATATCGCGGATTGAAACGCAAACGGGAGAGCATTCGCTCGGGCGATGGCATCGTCAATGTGTTCAAAAGGATAAATACACACGACCGGTCCGAAGATTTCGAGCTTGCTGACGCGCACGTCAGTTGGTGGATCAAAAAGCACGGTCGGGGCATAGCAAGTCGTTCCGATTTTTTTGCCACCACTCAACAACTTCGCGCCGCCTTCGACGGCTTCTGTGACCCAGTCGTCGACGCGAGCCACCTCAGCCTCGCGAATGAGCGGTCCGACGTCGGTATCATCCAACGTGGGGTCGCCCACGCGAAGCGACCCAGCCGCGGCTACCAATTGATCGGCCAATTCGTGGGCGATACTCCGATGAGCGAAGACGCGCTGGACCGATACGCACACCTGACCTGCATGATAGAATCCGCCCTTCACCAAAAGGGGAATCGTCGTTTGCAGATTCGCATCGGAGGCGACAATCACCGGGGCAGCACCCCCATGTTCCAGCGCGCAGCGCGTCCCGGGTGCGAGCTTTGAGCGCAGCATCCACCCGACCGATGGACTTCCGATAAAGCTGAAGAACGCTACGCGCGGGTCGGCTACCAGTTGCTCAGAAACGTCACGGTCTCTTGTCAAGAACGCCTGACACCACGCCGCAGGCAAGCCAGCCTCCCGGAGAATACCGACCAAACGCATGCAACTGAGTGGTGTCGCACCTGCGGGCTTGACGATGACCGGGCATCCGGTGGCCACCGCAGGGACAACCTGATGCGCGATCAGATTCAGCGGATGATTGAACGCGCTGAATGCCAGCACCACACCGATGGGTTCATGCTGGGTGAATGCCACGCGACCAGCAGAACCTGCGTTTAGCCTCATTGGAATAACTGAACCTGCTGACGTGCGCATGGTCTGCACGCAAATTTTCACGCAGTCGATCGCGCGGTCGACCTCGACAAGTGAGTCGACAAGAGGCTTACCGCCCTCCCGCGCGGCAGCAACGGCCAACTCCCGTTTTTGCGCTACCATGAGCCCCACCGTCTTTTCAAGTATCGCGATGCGATCACCCGCTGGAATCCACTGATCGCGATCGCAAAACAGAGCGTGGGCAGTCTCCAGCGCGGCGCGTGCTGCATCGATTTCTGCGGTATCCACCGTCGCAATGCAGGCGTTGTCAAATGGAGCGGTGACCGTCAACTTCTCACCGCTCGATTTCGCCCCAGGTACGAGCAAAGGAATGTGTTGTGTCATACTATGAACCTTTCGGCTTCGAATTCTAGATTGGACAGATCAGGTTTCCCAGCTTTTCTGTGAGTTTCATGTTCTCGGAGTAGTCGACTGGGCAGTCTATGACAACGACTGTGTTGTCGGTGATGGCCTGTGCCAACGTCGGTACCAATTCTGCCGCCGATTCCACTTTGTACCCCTTGGCCCCGAAACTCTCGGCATACTTGACGAAGTCGGGATTCTTGAAGTCGATGTGACTATCGCGACCGAATCGTCGAAGCTGGTGCCATTTGATTAAACCGTACTGGCTGTCAGTCCAGATGAGAATGATGATCGGTGTACCAATTCTCAGCGCGGTTTCAATTTCCTGCGAATTCATCATAAATCCGGCATCACCGGTCACGGTGAGCGCGGTTCGATTCGGGGCGACGATTTTTGCGGCGATGGCTCCGGGAACACCGATGCCCATGGAAGCGAACCCGTTGGAGATGATGCATGTGTTCGGCGCCTCCGCCTGGTACATACGGGCCATCCACATTTTGTGCGCGCCGACGTCGCTGATGACGATGTCATGGGGATCGAGAACCCGACGAAGATCCCAGATGATTCTTTGAGGTTTTAGCGGAAACGAGTCGTCCGTACTGTGGGCTGCGAGTTCATCGACGATCGTCTTTCTTAGCGATTGTGCCTCGAAACTCTCCTTTGGCACCACACGATCCGCGAGCGCCATCAGCGAATGTTTGATGCAACCAACCACACCAACTTCCAGAATATAGTGCTCGTCAACCTCTGCGGGCATCGTGTCGAGATGGACGATCTTCCGATTTTTTTCCTTATGCCAAAGGTAGGGATGATACTCGACCATGTCGTACCCGACGCAAATGATCACGTCCGCACGATCAAACCCACACGCAACGTAGTCATGGGCCTGTAGTCCGACGGTACCGAGGCTATGGGAGTGGGAAAAAGGAATCGCGCCCTTGGCCATAAACGTCGTCGCCACGGGCACGTTGAGTTTTTGAGCGAAAGTCACCAACTCGTCACACGCGTTGTGCCGAATTACTCCGTTTCCGGCCATGACAATTGGGTATCGAGCGGCGGAAATAATTTTGGCAGCCTGCTCGATTTTGTCTTCGGGAGGCTCAGGTGCAAGCGCGCTCTGCACTTTTAGCGGCACCTTCGAGACTTCCATCTTTGCCACGTCTTCGGGGAGTTCAAAGAAACTCACGCCTGGTTTCTCCGCTTCGGCTTGCTTGAACGCCTTGCGCACAACCTCCGGAACAATTTCCGGGGTGATAATGGATGTGCTATATTTTGAGATCGGCTCAAAGAGTTTCACGAGGTCGTAGTACTGGTGGCTTTCTTTGTGCATGCGATTTGTGGATGCCTGCCCGGCGATGGCGACGAGCGGTGCCCGATCCATGTTTGCATCCGCGACACCCGTAACAAGGTTGGTGGCTCCCGGTCCCAGCGTGGCCAAGCAAACACCTGCCCTCCCAGTCAGCCGACCATAGACGTCGGCCATGAATGCAGCGCCCTGCTCATGACGTGTGGTAATAAATCGAATCTTACTGTCCAGCAGTACGTCCATCACATCGATATTTTCTTCCCCGGGAATGCCGAAGATGAATTCTATTCCTTCATTTTCCAGGCAGCGAACTAACAATTCGGCAGCATTCATGGGACACCTTCCGGTCAGACGTGAATTGCTCTGGTCCAAACGATGTATGGTTCAAATGAGAGTTTCGTGAAAACTATCGAGCGAAGTCGATTCTTGGTTTGCTCCGAAACAGCGTTCTTGATGGGCGGAACTTCGGGATTTTCTGGTACGACTAAAACTGCTGCGCGCTCGCGGCTTTCCACTCGGATGCGTAGGTTGAGGGCGGTGATTCACCGAGCAACGAACCGGGTTCGATGCGCTCATAAATTGTTGCGTAGTCCTCCACCTTGGTGGGGCTGACGCGTCGCTGAATGTGGTGGGGTCGCAGTTCACTGGGATGAGCCAAACCCGCAGCGCCGAGAATCTCCAGTGTACTCTTGATTGTGTTCCGGTGGTAGTTGAAAACGCGCTGCGCTTTGTTCGGCACGTTGAGCCCACGATACAAGCCGGGGTCTTGGGTGGCGACGCCAACGGGGCACGCGTTCGTGTTGCACTTGAGCGCCTGAATACAACCAATGGCAAACATCATGGCGCGAGCCGAATTGCACAAATCCGCCCCCATCGCCATTCGCCGTACCATGTGGAACCCGGTGACGATTCTTGCGCTGCAAATGATGCGCGTTTCCTCGCGCAAGCCGCACCCGACGAGTGCGTTGTGAACAAAAAGCAACCCTTCCGTCAGCGGCGTACCGATGGCGTTCGAGAATTCCATCGGCGCGGCACCCGTTCCGCCCTCGGCTCCATCGACCGTGATGAAATCGGGCACGCTGCGATTTGCTGCCATGGCCTTGCAAATGCTGAGAAACTCGCGGCGACGACCGATGCAAAGCTTGAACCCAACCGGTTTTCCACCGGACAGCTCTCGTAGTTTGACTACGAATTCCAACAATTCCGACGGTGTTGAAAACGCAGAGTGCGCGGGCGGTGAGATGACGTCTTCGCCAACAGGAACACCTCGGATTTCCGCAATCTGGGGTGTCACTTTTGCACCGGGTAAAATGCCGCCGTGCCCCGGTTTGGCCCCTTGCGAGAGTTTAATCTCAATCATTTTGACCGAGTCGTGTCGCGCCTTTCTCGCAAACAGTTCCGGATCGAATTGCCCGTTGGAGGTTCGACAGCCGAAATAACCTGTCCCCACCTGCCAGATAAGGTCTCCACCGGGTTCGAGGTGGTACGGACTAATCCCACCCTCCCCGGTGTTGTGGGCAAACCCGCCAAGGCGCGCACCTGTGTTCAACGCCAAAATCGCGTTCATGCTCAGCGACCCGAAGCTCATGGCAGATACGTTGAGCAGTGAAGCGTGGTAAGGCTGCTCGCACCGGGTTCCACCGATCAGAATGCGCGGCGGAGTTTCGGGCGGATGCGTCGGGTGCAGCGAATGCGCGATCCACTCCGTCCCCACTTCATACAAATCGCGAATTGTACCGAATGGCCGTGTGTCCGTTGTATTTTTCGCGCGCTGGTATACGACACTCCGATACTCGCGACTGAATGGCCGGCCTGACGTGTCCGATTCGACGAAGTACTGTTGGATCTCTGGACGAATCGCCTCCATCCAGTACCGCGCGTGGCCGATCACCGGGAAATTGCGAATCACCGTCCGCGATCGTTGAAGCATGTCAGACAGCCCAAGAAGAATCACGGGGCCAGCGATCACATACGCCCACAACGCCGGACGCCAAACCGAAGCCACGCCGGCAATCAGGAGGACAGCAACCAAAGAAGAAAACAAGAAAATCTTACGCGGTGACATGAATAGGGGTTCCTCTGCAAGTATTCAGAATGCGATGACAAACGCGCGATACGAACCGCGATCCTCACCAGCTGGGCAAAAACGATCGGCCAGGAGACGGTTGATGACCCAATAACTACGCAATAAATGATCCCAGAACAAGCGCCATTCCAAAAGTCGCACGCAACACAAGTGTCCTGGTGCGTCATTGAAGTCGTCGCATATTTGGCAACGGCATCCGCCTACAGCCCTCATGAGCAATAGGTGGTGCAGCAAGCAAGAAACGCGCAGATGTGGATGGAGGGCGGAGGCATCGATGCGAAATCATTGATCCACGATCGTGACACCAAGTTCTCACGGAAGTTTCAGGAGTGCTTCCAAGCTGGAGGCATTCGGTCACTGAGAACACTGCTCACCGCACCAAGGGGTCGAAAATTGGACACTTTCAGCGGCTTATAATCGCGCATCACCGCATACTGCAACAGGCCCACATGCGATCCGCTGCGAGCAGTTCCTTGGATGATTGCTGCGACATTACTATCGCGCTGCTGCCTGGCATTTGTTCGCGGGAATTTGGTCAATTGATTCTCTCGCCGCCGAACCGGGTTGAAACGGCTATTGTGCGTATTGTGTGAGCTGGATCCCGCCGAAATAGTGGAATCTCGGCGGGTCCGATTTCGTTATGTTTTCCAAACGAAAGCACTTCCAAAACGTGATGGAGAGGTCGTCAACGTTTTGGACCCGCTCTGAGTGGACCTGTGCGAATACGTGCGAACTGGCAGTACTCAGGCTTTCCGCGACGTTCCACTCAGCAGCGAATAGAACACGGGTAGCACAAGCAGCGTGAGCATCGTCGATGTCAGAACGCCGCCGATGACTACTGTGGCGAGGGGGCGTTGGACTTCTGCGCCGACGCCTGTGTTGAAGGCCATCGGTACGAAACCCAGGGCGGCTACCAGTCCGGTCATTAGTACTGGGCGAAGGCGCATCAAAGCTGCTTTTTCGATGGCTTCGTACATGGCCATGCCTTGGTCGAGCAGGCTACGAAGGTATGATACGAATACCATGTCGCCTAGGACAGAGACACCGGACATTGCGACGAAACCGACGCCAGCAGAGATACTGAACGGCATGTTTCGGAGGTACAACGCAAGGATGCCTCCCACAGCCGACAGCGGGAGCGTAAGGAAGATACGGACGACATCTGTGACTCTACCGTAGGTGATATACAGCAGGACAAAAATCAGGCTAAGTGCCAGTGGAACCACAAACATCAGGCGGGT
>JAADIU010000351.1 GCA_013151185.1 Planctomycetota bacterium | reverse complement strand
CGCGCCGGGAATCCTTCTGGCGACAGGAGCGGCTGGCTGGCTGGGGCGAGCGTCTTTTTCCAAAGCAAATGACGGGCAAATTGCCCCGCGCTGGGCGTCCTGGCTGTTGCTTTCGATTGCACCGTTTGCGGCTTTGGTACTACTTAGCGCGACGCTCCCGCCGGGAATCGCGTGGCAGGAGGAAGGGCGCGGATACGACGTTCTCGAATACCATCTGCAAACCCCGAAAGAGTACTACGACGCGGGGCAGATTTCGTACCTTCCCCACAACGTATATGGCGCGTTCCCGGCTGCCGCAGAGATGTTGTTCTTGTTTGGCAATCAATTCATGGGCGAAACGATCGACGCCTGGCCGATCGCCAAATGCCTCAATGCACTTCTCATCGTGCTGATCGTGTGCGCTGCGTGGGCGATTGGACGCGACACCTCACCCGCGTGTGGCGTCGGTTGCGCGGTGCTTGCCGGATCGAGCGGCTGGCTGGCGTATCTTGGCGGGATCGCATACGTCGAAGGCGGAATGCTTCTGATGGGGATGCTGTCAATCGGCTGCCTGCTGCGCGCTTCGCGCTTGGAATGTTCGCGAACAGCCAACCGATGGATCATCCTAGCCGGCGCACTTTCCGGATTCGCTTGCGGGTTCAAATACACCGCTGTTGTTCTGGTGGCGATTCCTGTGTGGACGGCGATCTTCATTGTGTTTCGCTGCGACATCGCACGTCGCATTCGATTGGCTGCTTTGTTCGCAATCGCTTCTGTCGTCACGTTCTCGCCGTGGCTCATCAAGAATGTTGCGGCGACGGGCAACCCGGTGTTTCCGCTTCTGGGCGAATGGTTCGACTCGTATCCGCCCGGTTGGGGTGAATCGGAAAGCGCTCACTTTGCAGCCGCCCACAAACCACTCACGCATCAAGCGGGCTTGACGGGAAGAGCGACGGCGTTTTGGGAGAAAGTTGTCGCCGACCCAGCGCACAGGTTCGGTGCGATCATGCTGGCGCTGGCTGCGGTTGGATGGTCGAGGCACCGTTCACGAATCGATGCAGCCCTTTGGGGCGTGTTGCTGGTGCAGGTATTGGTGTGGTTGTTTGCGACGCACCTGTACGCGCGTTTCGCCGTACCCATGTTGATTCCGCTGGTGTTGCTCGCGGGACGGGGGACCACGAACAAAATCGGAACAATGTCTGGCGGGTTCGCTATCGTGCTGGTTTCCGGCGCGGTGCTAAATTTCTTCTATGCGTACATCCTGTACGCGCAGCACACGGAACTGGACGGGGAACGTTTCCGCCTTGAAGGGGCGACGAGCGCCTTTACCGAAGGCTACTTAACCAATCAAAAACACGTTGGCTATGTAAACCAAAAATTACCGCAAGACGCGAAGGTGCTTCTGGTCGGTGAAGCACGGGCGTTCTATTTCAAACGAAAGTGCGACTACTGCGTGGTGTTCAATCGCAACCCGTTCGCCGATGCGGTGGAGGAAGCCACCTCTCCTGGAGAAATTTTGCACTGGCTAGAAGCACAAGGATACACGCACGTTCTCGTTCACTATGGAGAAATGAACCGGCTTAGAGGGTCGTATGGTTTTTGGGAACCGCTCACGCCGAGTTTGTTTGCCCAACTGGTAGATGCCGGATTGATCGAACTGGAGCGATTCTCCCTCGATGACGGAGGAGCACCTTACGCGATCATCTACGAAGTTCCCAGGCGATGAACGGGCAAGCGATTAAGCGTTGGGTGTGTGCGGTATGGTTGGATCGATCTGCAAATATGTGCGCAGGTATTTCACGCCGATGTAGAAGGGGATTGTGTCGATGGCGGCGACGATGACCTTGAACAGGTAGCTGCCTCCGATGAGTTTCATCACCGTGGCAAACGGCATCGCACCGCTGCTCCACGACACCCAAAACGTAATCGTAATCACCGCCGTCGAATCGACGAGTTGGCTGATCATGGTCGATCCGTTGTTTCGCAGCCACAGGTGCTTCCCGCCGGTGACCTTCTTCCAGAAGTGAAACAGGTATACGTCGCAAAACTGTGCCGCGATGTACGCCACCATCGAGGCAAGCACGGCTCCGCGGGTGCAGGCGTAGAGGATGTGAAACAGTTCGACGTCGCCGCTGACCACTGCGCCCGTGTTGAGTGTAATCGGAGCCGCGAGGCTGAGCACCTGCCACGAGAATTGATGTTCCGGGTCGACGCTGGGCATCCAATCGCCCAGAAACAGAAACCCGATGACCAGCAGGTTCAGCAGCACACCCACCCAAACCACAAAATTCGCACGTTTGCGGCCATAGAATTCGCTGATGAAATCGGTACACAGAAATGTCAACGGGTAAGGCAGAACCCCGACCACAAGTGATAGGCCACCGATGTGAATGAACTTGGTGATGCCCAGTATGTTGAGCATCGTCATCGCGCCGAGAAATATCCCGGCGAAGACCAGAAAGACGCGCTCGCGCCGTTCGTGCAGTGCGGGCAAAGTGTGCGTGGCTTCAAGCGCCATTTGTCGCGAATGTCCTATTGCCGTTTCAAATTCGGTCGATGCACTTTCAGTGCGACCCTGGTGGTGGGGTGCGGCTTACCGCACCGCATTGTGAATACGGCAAACGGTGCGGCAAACCGCACCCTGCGAATGTTTCCGAACAGAAACAACGTTTCTGGAAACGGCACTATAAGCCGCACAGAACTTCTGCCCCGTCAATCGACCTGGCCCACGACCACGTCCACCTGATTGAATCGAATGCCGTCATCCTCCGTCACAATGGTGGCCATCGCCCGTTCCTGATACTTGCGAAGCGCTTCCGGCCGTTTGAGTTCGAGATCCCCCCATAGGAACTGCTCCATGATCATCCACTGCAACATGCCCCCAATCGGACCGAAGATGGGCGGTTCTTCCGTGTGCACATACCCCGCCTTCGACGCAGCCAGTTGTGCTTCAAAGATTCTTGCGTAATCCCAGAAGAAAACACCGGAAGCCTGCTTCGGAAGAAACCCCGCAAGCCGCTGGAACTCGGCGGTCTCTGCCAACCCACCGCCATCGCGCCCCTCGCGGCGAATGTATCGTTCTACTGCGTTTGTCGTACCAATCCACAGAAACGTGCGATCGGTGACGGCCAATGACAAGCCGCCAATCGGTACCGCCGCAGACAAATCCATGATGGTCGCACCCATCATTTCGCGGGAGGTCAGCATGCCTGGAGGAATCATGCTGAACACCTTGTCCCACGCCTCGCGTGACTTGTGCCCCAGCGCCATGAAGAAATCCACGTTGCTCGCGCCGTAGGGTTTGGCAATCGAGAATGAGCCCGTAACCGGACCGACAAGATGCGCGATCAAATCCTTGCGGATATCAAGCGTGGTACCGTCGGGCTGGGGAACGACCATCGCCTTGCGCATCGCTTCACCGTCGGCTTCGTCGATGCGGGAAACGATCGCGATGACCTCCTCGAAGGTCTTGGCAATGTCGAAATTCAGCGAGGCGTATCCTGCCGAATCGGCGCTGACGGTCGAAGGCGGCCTGACCTTGCGGTTGGGCATCATGAAAATTTTGCCCAGGCCTCTGGTCTTGTCGCCAATTTCGAGGAATCCGCTCGAACGGAGTTCGACACCGACAGCCGGCATGAAGTCGGTATTCAACACCAAAGGACCGAACGAATTCAGCCCGAGGGCAGCCATGATCGATTTCGCTTCGGCGTCGGCCTTAGAAAACACGTCGACCAGAAGCGGGATGTTGATGACGTACTCCAACTCCGCGTCTTTCCCGAGGCGCCGTACATAGGACTTCATCGCGGGCGAACCGGCGAACGTGTCTTCTTTCGAGGAATTGAGGATGCGCAATACCTGTCGGGCAGTATCCTCATCCGACGCGAGCACCGCGACCCGCTCGCGAAAAGCGAAGACGACCTGTTCGGGCAGTTCGACTTCATTCAGGAATTGCTCCACGAGTTCTTTCGAGAGGCCACCCGGCAGGTCGTCGCCAAGGAGATCCAGGATTTCATCCGCCAAGTCCGCAATGGGCGACGCCTCTGTGATCTGACCGTCGTCCGCAACTTCGCTCTTGCGCTCGAACTGCACGGAGATAATCTCGCCGCCAGCCATCTGACTGGCATTCTTTTTTGCACCGTTGTCGAGGCTCTTCTGGATGATGGCATCGACCACGCGCCGCGTTTTCTTGGCGTCGTCTCCCATCTCCATCACCACCGCACCCTGGACATCGGGTTCTGCCCCGTCCTCCTTCGCGGGAACGAGCGTCACAAACAACGCCACGGCTCCGTGGGGGGCGATGTCAAGCTGCTTGGCGTTTTCAAGTTCCAACTTCTTAGCCGCAAATTCTTTTAACTTCGTACCAATCTTGCCCCACGACTTTGCGAGTTCCTTCGTTTCGGAATCTTCAAACATGCGCCACATTGCGGTGCGTTTGAGCGTTTCCATCAGCGCGTCAACGTTGCGAATTCCGACGTAGATCATGGAGTCCTTCGGCGCCAAAGCGGACGGTTCGGTGTTGGCGGCGAACGCGTGCAGGGGCGCAAGCAACAGACCGCCAAGAACGAATGCAACGCAGGTTCGATTAAGATGTTTTTTCATTGTGGTGCTCGTCTTCGTCCAAGGGGCCCGAAGGAATTGTTTTTGCCTACCACGGTGGAGGCAAGGACACGTCAAACAGAACCAGCGCCGCAGCGATTAGCCCGAAGATGATCCGGTGTGGGCTTCACCGTCGGTCGAGGGTTTGGGTATCAAAAATACGGGTGGCGAAGCATCCTGCCGGGGCGGTGCTTCGAGGTACTGATACCCGCTGTTGGGATTGTCCTGGTCATAAGCGTAGGCGTCGCGGTTTTTTAGAAAGTCGATGACGTACCGCACGGGAATGGCGAAATTCAACCCCTCGGCAAAAAGGTAACCCATGTTCGTGACGCCGATTACCTCACCGCGCTCATTGAAGAGCGGCCCGCCGCTGTTGCCCGGATTGATCTGGGTGGTGGTTTGCACATAGGTCAAGCCCTGCTCCGCGCGGTTTTTCTTGCTGACGATTCCACGCGACACCGTTCGTTCCAGACCCAGCGGGTTCCCAATTGCAAACACAGTGTCACCCTCTGTCACTGGGCGATCCTCGGCTAAGTGCATCACGGTGATGTCAAAGTCTTTGGGCACATCGAACTTGATCAGCGCCAAATCCATGAACGGATTCACAGCAATGATGCGCACGTCTTCGATTTTTTCATTCTTAAAAGCCCCACCGATTTTGCGAAAAATGTGTATGGAAAGCTGCGTTTCATTTTCGATCACATGAAAATTCGTGATCACATACCCATCGGCATGAATGACAAACCCGCTGCCCAAACCCGATGGCGACTTGACCATGACTACGCCTTCGCCAAGACGCTCGGAAAGTTCCTCGAGCGATGCAGACGGCAGGTCCCCGGTTTGGTAGAGGTTGTCGGTGAGTTTGACGTTGCGGGCGTATTCTGTATCGAGCGGTTTGGTTGGGTCGTCGGCGGATTCCCGGTCGATCAACTGAATTCGCTCGGTGGGAATCTTGATAATGTCGTGGCCAATGTCGAGAAAGACACCCTGCGGTGTTTCCTTCACAAGTCGTCCTTCGAGATGGGCTCCACCCACCAAGGTGATGCGGTCGCTCGCGAAGACTTGCGCGACAGTCGCAAAGCTCGCGAACAAGCCACAAGCCAACCCGCCGCACACTCTGAGCCCAATACACCGCTGCAATCTGCATCCCATAGGATCGTATCTCCGAACCATCGTATGTAACCCGAGCCCGACATTTGCCCGACACTTGAATGGCCTGACATCCGAACGGATTGGCATAGCCAGTCTGTTGCGAAACAAAGCCCCGCACGATCTCAACCTACCGGTTTACGCGACCCTAAGCAAACGGAAGCAGAACCATCGGCAGACGCCTTGCCTCACGATCGGTGGCACCTAGAATGCTGGCTCGCAGGAAAATAGCATACCATGCCGGGCACAAAGAATGCCCTGTATAATTTGAAAGCGCAACAACTCATGACAAAATCAATGCAAACGCTTGGCTGGAAACCAGTGATTTCGATTCGCCTATTTGCGATCGCGGGCATGATGTTCATGTTCGCGCCGGGTTTCGCTCTTGGCGAACAGGGACTCACGTCTGCGCAGCTGGCTGATCTTCCCCGCCATTTCGGGTTCGATGCTCTTGAGATTTTCAAGATCGAAGATGGCATCACGCAGCTTCGCCCTGCCGATGTCAACGGCGATGGAAGAATCGATCTCGTGCTGGCCAACAATAGAAAGAGCACAATCGAAGTTCTCTTGCAACGCGACGCCCCACCAGCAGAAAAAGAGCAACCGGCAGAGATCAATGATCTCGTCAACGACTGGCGATTCGAGCGAAAGCGCGTCTCGGTCACATGGCGTGTGTTGTGCCTGAAGGTCGCAGACGTCACCGGTGATTCCAAGAACGATCTGATTTTCTTCGGAGACCCAAAAGAATTGGTCATTATGGCCGGGCGAGGCGACGGTTCGTTCGGCGCTGCGGAAACGCGGCGCGTGCGCGACGGTTTGGAATTATCGAGCGCCATGGACACCGGCGACATCGACAATGATGGTCTGGTTGATGTCGTGATGCTTGGTGAATCCGACGTACTGCTTTTTCGCCAACTCAAAGGCGGCGGACTCGCAAACGTTGAACGGTTCTCGCACGCGATCGAAAGCCCGCGCGGCTTGGGACTCTCCGACCTCAACGGCGACGGCCGACTCGACCTGATCATCGTCACATCGGACGAAGACTATCCCATCTGGATTCGCTACCAGGATTCGCTGGGGCACCTTGGCCCGGTCCAGCGATTGAAGTTGCCCGGTCTTCGCAGTCTCGAATTTGCGACGTGCCTGGACCGCAAGGCAAACGATCTCTTCGGTGTGGAGCGTGTTTCGGGTCGTCTCAAGCGTTGGCGATTGGGGGTCGATGAACAATCCTCCGCCAGAAACTCAGCCGCTGTTCTTTACCATCCCATACCCGGAACGTCCGACGCCACGGTGTTACCGCTCGCCGTGGGAGATGTCACCGGCGACGGTTTGGACGATTTGCTGACGGCCAATGTGGATGCCGCCCAAATCGTTCTCTTCGAGCAAGAGAAAGGTATCGGCTTGCTCCCGTCGAAATCCTTCGGTGGTCAGACCAAAATGCGCGGCGCACGCTGCTTCGATGCCGATGGTGACGGCCGCGACGAGCTTTATGTCGTCAGTGCAGAGGAAGCAGCAATCGCAGTCAGCCACCATGCGGACAATCGCATGTCGTTTCCGAAGGCCATCGCGGTCGAAGGCAAGCCGTACGCATTCGACATCGGGTTGCTGGATGACAGCGGGAAACAAAAACTTGTTTACGTTTCGCGCGATGATGATTCCGAGTATCACCTGCGCATCCAGAATTTAGAGGGCGTGACCGATCCGAAGAAGGAAGGCGTCAGCATCGCGCTTGAAGATATCGACGAACCCCCCACCGCACTGCGTTTAGCCGACGTCAACCGCGACGGCAAACCCGACGTTTTGATCTTCTCTGCATACGCCCCACTGCTTGCTTGCGTGCAAAAAGACGATGGCACATTCTCGGTAAAATCAAAGAAAACCGGAACACAAACAGGACTCGTCAAACAGGCAAAGTTCGCGGGGTATGCGTTTGCGGATACAGATGGCGACGGGAAGAAGGAAGTGCTGCTCGCTCAGAAGACGTTCGTCCGGGCGCTTCGCATCAATGAAAACGGCGCATGGGAAACGCTCGATCAGTACAACGCACCGGGTAGCGACGCGAACATCACGGGCATCACAGTGATCGAAGGCAAGAACGGCGCGAGACCTCGGCTGGCTATGTATGACCGCCAAGGGCGCGAACTCCACATCTTCAAACCGGAAAAGGGAACGACCTACGCACTCGATCAGTCGATCCCGGTCGGGCTATTCGATCTACAAGACATGCGAACAACCCGCCTCGGTGGAACCAACCAAACGGGCATACTCCTCGCCGACAAGAAACGCATCGCTCGAATTCTTCCCGAAACGCGAGCACCAAGAGCCATCGAAGCCGGGGTGTATGAATCATCGATCAAAGACGCCCACCTCACACGCATCGCAGTCGGCGATTTGAATCACGATCAGCGAACCGACCTTGCGGTCATCGACACCAAAGAACACGCGATCGAGATTTTGACATTCGGCCCCGATGAAAAGCTAATCCGCGCAAACAAATTTCGCGTATTCGCCCGGAAGCGTTTCCAGCGAGACGGAAGTAACTTCCCCGCCCCCCACTGGGTGGAAATCGTCGACCTGACCAACGACGGCTTCGACGACCTGGTGCTGATTTCGCGAGACCGAGTGCTACTTTATCCCGCACAGTGATGTAGAGATGATCTATGATGTAGCGATGATCTATCCCGCACAGTCATGCACAGTTATTCCGTTATTCCGTGTAGCGATGCACGCCCCAGAGCGGTGACATGCGCAACACGGGAAACCGTCATGCACAGGTACCGG
>JAADIU010000241.1 GCA_013151185.1 Planctomycetota bacterium | reverse complement strand
CGGGATACGGGGAACCTGGAATGGGTCCCATCTCGACAGGGCTCGGAGAAATCTACCAGTTTGAAGTCCGTGGGGAGAACCATACGCCCATGGAGCTTCGCACGATTCTCGACTGGTATGTCAACTACCAACTTCGCAGCGTTCCGGGTGTGGTCGAGATTAACGCCTTTGGTGGCGAGTTGAAAACGTATCAGGTGACACTCGACCCAGACCGCTTAGCCGCTCTCAGTATTCCGGTAGGCGATGTGTTGGATGCGCTGCGGGCCAACAATCGCAACGTCGGTGGAGGTTACATCGAACACCAAGGCGAGCAATATCTGATCCGTGGAGAGGGTTTGGTTGAAACGCTGGGCGACCTCGGCAACATTATAGTGAAGCACGATGCCGATGCCGGTACTCCGATTTATGTGAAGGACATCGGGACCGTCGAATTCGCTCCCATGATTCGACAGGGGGCTGTGACGCGCGATGGAAAGCGTGAAGCCGTTGTCGGTATCGTGATGATGCTGATGGGCGAAAATTCGCGTGTCGTCTCGCAAGCCGTCGACGAGAAAATCGAAGAATTGAAGCAATTCCTCCCGGAAGGCGTCACCATTGACACCTTCTACAATCGAACAGAACTCGTCGATCGAACCATCATGACCGTCGCCAAAAACCTGGCTGAAGGCGGTATTCTGGTCATTATCGTTTTGCTTCTGCTGCTGGGAAATTTGCGTGGCGGGTTGATCGTCGCCTCGTCGATTCCTTTGTCGATGATGGTTGCGTTTGTAGCCATGCGCTTGACCGGGCTCAGTGGAAACCTGATGAGTTTAGGGGCCATCGACTTTGGTATCATCGTCGACGGCTCGGTTGTGATGATTGAAAACATCGTGCGTGTTCTGCAAGAGCGTCGCAAGGAGGACACACCGCACATCATCAAGGTACGCGACGCTTGCCGAGAGGTGGCTAGGCCGGTCGCATTCGGCGTGATGACCATCACAATCGTTTACCTACCGATCATGGCGCTGAGGGGAATCGAGGGCAAGATGTTTCGCCCCATGGCGCTAACGGTTGTGTTCGCACTCGCGGGCTCAATGATTTGCGCATTGACCTTGATGCCGGTTCTGGCGTCATTCCTTCTCAAGAACGTTAGAGAGAAAGACCCGATCCTCTACCGTTTGGCGAAGCGGTTGTACTATCCGTTGCTCGAAAAAGTTATGGGATATCGAGGCCGCATATTCGGTGGTGCTGTCGCGGTGTTCTTGGCCAGCTTGTGCTTTGTACCATTCCTCGGTGCGGAGTTCATGCCTCGGTTAGACGAGGGCGCGATTGCACTGCAAGTCTGGCGTCTGCCCAGTGTCTCGCTGGAAAAATCCAATGAAATCAGCCTTCATGTGGAACGCGTTCTCATGAAGGAGTTTTCTGAAATCAAGACGGTCGTATCTCGAACAGGGCGTGCGGAAATCGCGACCGACCCAATGGGTGTCGAGATCAGCGATACCTACTTGATTCTCAAAGATAGATCGACGTGGCGATTCGATACGAAGGAAGAATTGATCGAAGCCATCGACGAGGCTCTGAAGGAGCAGGTCCCTGGTGCGATTTTTAGTTATTCGCAACCGATCGAACTGCGAGTCGCGGAGCTAATTTCCGGTGTACGAAGCGACATCGGAATCAAGATTTATGGCGACGATCTTGCGTTGATGAAGAAGAAGGCTGACGAGGTTGTACGGCTTATCAATCGCGTGGAAGGCGCTGCGGACGTCAAAGCGGAGCAAGTCATTGGTTTGCCGACCATGCGTATCCGAATCGATCGGGATGCGATCGCACGCTACGGGATCAACGCGGAGAACGTTCTCGAGGTCATCGAGTCGATCGGTGGCAATCAGGTCGGGACTGTTCTCGAAGGTCAGAAACGTTTTGCACTTCAGGTGCGTTTTGGAGATTCCGTGCGCGCTGATCTCGATCGCATTGGCGACCTTCGGATTGCCGGCCCCGCCACGAGCGGCGGTTCGCCCAGATTGATTCCACTTTCGCAGCTTGCAACCATCGAGATTGAGGAAGGCCCCGCACAGATTAGCCGCGAAAACATCAGTCGGCGAATCACGGTCGAAGCCAACGTTCGCGGACGCGACCTAGCCTCCTTCGTTGCGGAAGCACAGGGGATCCTAAACAGTGAGTTGGAGTTGCCATCGGGCTGGTATATCGACTGGGGTGGTCAATTCGAGAATCTGCAGGCAGCTTCAAAGCGGTTGGCGGTCTTGGTACCTTTGGCTTTGGTCTTGATCTTCCTCCTCTTGTATACAACGTTTGGTACGTCAAGACTGGCGATGTTGATATATCTGAATGTACCATTGGCGATCACCGGTGGTATCATTGCACTGGTGGTGCGTGGCTATCCGTTCTCGATCTCCGCCGGCGTCGGGTTCATCGCTTTGAGTGGTATTGCGGTCCTCAACGGTGTGGTTCTCGTTTCGTACATTCAGGAGAAACGCAAGTCGGGCCTGTCGCCTGAAGAGGCTGCTCGTCACTCCGCCCGCGTTCGTCTTCGTGCCGTGTTGATGACCGTGGTGACCGATGCGCTTGGATTCCTGCCGATGGCCGTATCGAGTAGCGCGGGTGCCGAAGTTCAACGCCCGCTCGCAACCGTAGTAATCGGTGGGCTCGTGACGTCAACGTTCCTGACCCTCTTCGTCCTGCCAGCGGTTTACGAGTGGTTCGACTCGGGTGAGCCGGAAGTAGAAATCTGACGCAGAAAGCCGCTTGGAGAAATGCGATGAAAGAAATCAAAGCGATTGTCAGGCAGCACCGGTTGGATCCCGTCCTCGATGCGTTGCACGGGCACCCTGAACTTCCCGGTGTCACGGTTTCACAGGTTCGGGGTTTTGGTCGAACCGTAGGCCGGCCGGATTCCGAAAACGCGCCGGTCCAGTATGGCACTGCGGAAATGGCGAAACTGGAATGCGTCGTGGACGACAAGAATGTTGAGACGGTCATTCGCCTGATCCTGCAAGCAGCACATACAGGCAACGTGGGAGATGGGAAGGTCTTCGTGTATGACGTTGAGAAGGTGGTCAAAATCAGAACCGGTGCAACATTGCATCAACTCGAATAGTCCGCGGAGTTGGACTTGTGTCGGCGATTGTCTTGGTTACTGTCGATGTCCAAACTCGGAGCACCTGCATTCTGGGAATTCATCGCCGGTTCGCGGGGGTCCGGAGCCCGCATTTCTCGGGGGACACATGACACTTGGACGGCAGATGGTAGGGTTGCTGCACCGCATTGTGAATACGGTAAACGGTGCGGCAAGCCGCACCCCATGAATGTCCCCGAACAAAAACAACCTTTCTGTTTGCGCGCCCATGTAGGGTGGGCCGTGCCCACCAGCCTGATGTGGCATGAGTCGTAGGGTGCATCCCGGACGCACCGAATCAACTCGTTCTTGTCAGTCCCCCAGCCTGAAAGCCGGGGTACCCGCGCCCGAACGGTTAATTCGTTTTTGTTGCCTCCTCGTGGTAGCGATTCAATGTGACACGCAGTGACACATCGTGAAAGCTGTGATCAAGTGCGCACAAAAAAAGGGGGAGTGGCGACATCTCCCCCAAGAGCGCCACTCCCCTTTTGCAAACCGACATAAACGTCGATTCGCGATTGCGGGCGGATCGATGCCCGCAATCGGATTCATTCCGCAAAGACGCGCTCCCCAGAACGTCTTCGCGAAGCTGAACGTTTGTTGTCGCGGCCTTCAAGCAAATGGCCACTCGGACGAAGGCGAGGTCGGCTGCCGGAGGAGGCCAGCGTTCCAACCAAACCATGTCACCGCCTGACATAGTGCAAGGGGTGTGCCAAAGTTGACGGCGTTCTATCGATTGTCCATAAGTGTTGTGGAGTACAGTAGTTAGAGGTATGGCCGTCTGGCGATCTGGTGCGGTGAGTGGGGAAAATGTTCGTGATCGGGATGATTATCGGGGGAAACGGTGAATATTACCCAGCCGCTTCCCGCGATGTGATGCTTGCGCCAGCTGCTACCAAATCGCCTGTTCCGTCGTGGCGGATTACTGGCGGGTAGGATTGATTCGGGTCGTACCAGCGATCCAACACGTCTTGAAATTCGTCGGGTGTTTTCACCGCGATGAACGCGCCGCGGACTTCCAGTTTCAGTGGATGCAACTCGCTATATTTGATTCCGAATTTTCGCATGAGCCTTCCGGCGATGGCGTCGCCATGATGGTTTCTCGATTCGGCGAAGTGCGAGGTGATGCACGCGCGCTGTTCGATAATCGATGGTGGGGGTGGGAGCGGTTCGTTGTTTGCGAGCGCGATGCAATCTCGAAAGATCCACGGGTTGCCGATTGCGCCGCGGGCGATGGTGACGCCATCGACACCGGTTTCGGTCATCATGTCAAGGCATGCCTTCGCGGTGAACAGATCGCCACTGCCAAACATCAAAGCGTTTCCGATGTGACGTTTGACGCGGGTTAGGAAGGCCCACTTGCTCGGGCCGACGTATCGCTGCGAAACGGTGCGGCCATGGACAGTGACACCGGAGATCCCGGCTTCTAAAGCACCGTCGAGGATCGCAAAGAAGTTGCGTTCGCTTTCACACGAGTCATCCAAGCCGCGTCGCATTTTGACCGTGACGGGAATGTCGCTGCCCACCGCATCGAGTACGCGCTTGACGATGTCGAGCGCCTGCGTGGGCTGTGAAAGGAGAAACCCGCCGCGACAACGTCCGAGCACTTTGCGCACCGGGCAACCAAAATTGATGTCGATGACGTTGTAACCCGTGTCGGCGAGCATTCGCGCTGCCGGTGCGAAGTCGTTCGGGTCGGAGCCCATGAGTTGGCCGCCGACCGGTTGGTCCTGTTCCTCGACGTTCGTGAGGATTCGCTTTTGTCCCTTGCCTTTCTGGAGGACCGACTTGTCGAGGACGACTTCGTTCAGCGAGTATGCCGCACCGTATTTCCTGGCGATGCGGCGCATGGGTAGATCGCTGTAGCCGCTGAGGGCAGCTTGAACGAAGGGATGCGCGATCCGAACATTTCCGATGGAGATGGGTCTCATGGTCGAGTTCGATGCGTGCCTGTCTTGTCTTTCATTGCAGACTTAACCAATCGTGTGCTTATTCATCCCCCACCCTTCCGCTTCGCTCAAGGATGAAACCATGAAGCTGGAGGTCGAGCAAGCAAAGGCGGCTTGGGTTATGCAGACTGCTTTTGCGCTTGCGGTTGCCGACATCCATCCACGCTGTCACATTGTGCCCGACGAACCTTGCCCAACGAAGAGTAGTAGGCGATGCAAGCTGCCCACCGGTACCTACTGGCAACCATATGCCGCTTGGAGTGCGGCGAAGTCGGCTAGGTCTGCGTCGCCGTCCATGTCGATATCTGCGGACTCGCATCCGGATTGGGTGGACTGTCCGGGTGCGCTCAGGCAGTCGGCGAAGCTAGCTGTCGCATTCATCGGGAACACCGTCGTTGCTCAGGTCGGTCGATGTTCCAAACGCAATGTCGCACCCATCGGGGATTGCGTTGTTGTTGCAGTCGCCACCGAGGCTTGGTCGGCAGCGTCGATGTAGCCGTCAAGATTAAAAACCAGTCCGATAATTGAGCAACTGTTTCAGGGGAAGACTTAGTGGTGCAGCGGAGGCTCGACGTCCGTTTTCATATGCCCAGACGGACGGCGGTCCGAGGAACCGGTCCGGCTGCAATCGATCGTGTGCGGCTGGAGTCTGACGCTCGTGGACCGAAAAAAATCACCTGACAGCTCTAGCGGCGGACTGTGTAGAAATTGCCCTGGTAGAGGGAATTGTATGCGGCCATGCTTCCGCTGGCCTCGATCATCGCCCTGATCGTGTTATTGTTGAAATCCCCTCGTGCAATCCGGGTCCCCTTGGGCCACCAGCGGTTGGGAAGTCGCGATTTTTGGGCGCTCATCCACTCCGCATGTCCGTCCCAATAGGAAACCACCAACCCGTTGGACTTGTCACCTTGGCTCTGAGACGCTGCGCCCGTTTTGCGACCCTTTCGGTGTCGATATGCGAAGAATTTTGAGGGTTCATTGAGTCGATAAGAGCGGGTGTACTGTGACTGGACGGTTGGACCGCCATCCGCAAATGCTCCCCCAAGCCCGCCTTTCCAGTTCACATCGTAGTCGAGGATCACCGGGCTGCGCGGATCGTTTTCATTGGTAAGCTTGGTGAATCTCGACCCGTCCGAAATGAACACCTTTTCCGCGGGTGTTCCCAATTGATTGATCTTGGGTTCGTATCCGGTGCGAAGCAGTGTCTGGTCGGGGATGGTGCGATGGAACGTGACGCCTGGATTCGCCACAAAATCCGGCGCGGAGGACGAGTCTTGCCACCACAACATATTTCGCATCATGTTGTAGCTAACAAGTTTTTGCGTGGGGAAAAGCTGCTGTGGATCGGAACCACCCCATGAAGGCGCCTTGAACCGATTGGAAGGGCATTCAAAAATACCCGTGATCAACTGCTTCCAACGTTCAATCCGATTGGATGGCAGGCTCATTTTCATTTGTACCGCGGCCAAGGGCCCCATCCAGTCGAATGTCTGCACTGCGCTGCGCGGCAACTCAATCACATTGGCCGCCCCCCAGTCCCTACCCAGCAGCATGGAACCAGAGGTGCCCGGTGAACCGGGGATCCACTCATTTTCTTCAGTGGTGTAGGTGAAGGCAGCCGTGGCCAACCCGCGTTGGTGGGCAGTACACTTGACCTGCTTGGCTTGATCTCGGGCCCGCTGCAGTGACGGCAGCAAGATTGAAATGAGCAGTGCGATGATGGAAACCACCACCAGTAGCTCGACCAAAGTGAACGCGGTTGTCTGTTTTCGTTTCATCAGGCCTGTCTCCATCACCCGTCGCAAGAGCACCCGTCCAGAACGGGTGCAGTATCAGTATAGCCGATTCTCCGGTAATTTGCTCAATGGTTCTTGTCGAAATACTCGGTATTCCTGCTAACCAAGCACGTTTGCATGGAAAAACCACGAAAACACACAAAAAAAGCCCAGTCGCTCTTGAAAAGCCCCGTCACTCTCGAGAAGCTCAGCCATTCTTATTCTCGGCGGTCGTCACAGTCATTTTCAACCAAACGGCGGTCGAGGATTTCACTCCATCGATCAGAGCTATCGTGGTGATACGAGCGCCCCGCACTTGGGGCAGAAGGTCGGCCCCGATTTCCCCACCAATTGATTCATGATGACCGGTGTCCCACCGGCGTCCTTGCATTCGTTCTTATAGCAAACCTCAGTTGGATACAGAGTCATCTCGCCCGTGGATGGGTTTTTCGCAGGGAAAAACTTGACGCCCTCTTTCACTTCAACTTGAAAGAGTTCGCCAGAATCTTTGTCCATGAAGGTCCGGGTGCCCAAGGCATCCTGCATGTCGTCGCCGAACATTCCCCATATCGAAATAAACGCGTACCCCACCAGGACGATCGCCGTAACCGTTATGATTCTTTTTTTCGTTGTATCGCTCATGATCTATCCTGACGTCGTTCAGTTCAATCGCGGTCCAACAATATCGGGCGCGGATCGAGTTGCGAGAGTCAAGCGAAGGCGTTAGTTGGAGGCCGTCGCACAGCGCCCTGCCTTGACGCACTAAACCGCTGGCGCACCAAACCGCCGGCGCGTCTGAACTTCGCGTGCTTCCTGCGGACCCCGCTACTCCGCCATCCGGAACAGTCAGCAGGCGGGCAAATCCGCAGACTACAGTCTAGGCATCGCGATAAGCGCGACAACCATTTTCAGCGTAAAAACTTTCCTGAACCCGTCGATTTTCTCCGACACATCGGCGCGCGAGGTGTGGCTGTCCTGGCGACCTGCCCAGCAACAAAGGGGTGCAGCCGACCCATCGCCGCACAGATTTCACAGGTAAAACCGGCTGATTCGGGCCATCGGAACTATGCGACGGGCACCACATCGAGGCTGCGCCACAAGTACCAAGCCGCATAACTCCGGTAAGGTCGCCAGCGTTCGCCCATTTTTTCCAGTTTTCCTTCGGCGGCTTCTAACGGCAGGGAAAATGTCCGCTCGAGTGCCCGCCGAATGCCCAAGTCACCGGTCGGCCAAACGTCGGGCCGGGCCAAAACGAAAATCAAAAACATCTGCGCCGTCCAGGTTCCGATGCCCTTCACCGCCACCAAGGCTTCAATCACGTCTTCGTCGGGCATGCGAGAAAATTTTCGATTCGGAAGGGTTCGATCGACAAAGTGGGTGGCGAGGTCGACGAGGTATCCGATTTTTTGCCTCGACAACCCCGCCTGTCGAAATAGCGGTTCGCGAATGACCAGCATGTTTTCCGGAGTGGGACGGCTATTCGGAAACAATTTTTGAAACCGTTTGTGAATCGTAGCCGCAGCAGCGACGGCCAACTGTTGACCAATGATCGCCCGACACAACGCCGCAAAGTGCCCCTGTTTTCGAGCAAGCGTGCAGGGTCCGCACACGTCGATGATCTTGCGCAGTTTCGTATCGCCCTTGCGAAGCGCCGCGTCAGCCGAGCGGGCTTCCGCATTGCTGACGGCATGTGGACCACCGCCGGACCGACACGACTTGTATTGCGCCTTCGGTTTGCTCATTTTCTTTGTTGTCGATTTGCGTTTGGTTGCCACTGGTGGTCCCGTTAAGTTAATTCGGTGCGTGCGGGACGCACCCTGCCATGCCGCACCCTACTATGAAGGTCGCGACCGAAGTCGCCGTTAGTTTCGCCACAACGTTTTCAAATAGTTGTCCACGCTTTCAGCCGACGCCTTGATCGCTGCTGGGTCGTCCTGCACTTGTTGTGTTTCAATCGTCCGTTGCTCAAAACACGCCAAGACCGGTTTGGAAATGAACCGCGAGAGTTGCGCGTACGAATGGGCGTCGCTCGAACTGTTGTGACGATGGTAATAACGCATCGGGAAGTACGCATACAAATGATCCTTCGCCCGCGTCATCGCCACATAAAGAAGCCGCCGTTCCTCCTCGATGCTTTCGTCATCTCCCGTGGCCATGTCGGAGGGAATCATTCCGTCTGCACAGTGTAAAATGTGGACGACATCCCACTCGCACCCCTTCGCGGAATGGATCGTGCTGAGGATCAGGTAGTCTTCCTCCAAAAATGGCGGACCCGCAAGGTCGGACGTAGACACCGGTGGATCAAGGGTCAAATCGCTGATGAAACTTCTGCGCGAACGATAACCGCCTGCGATGTGCCCCAACTGTTCGAGGTCGCGCGCCCGCATCGCCGCGTTGTCAAAGCGACGTTCGAGAAACGGTTCGTAGAATTCGCGGATGAGTTCGATTTGCTGCGATATCGGGGGCGTCGTGGGGCTTGCGTCGGTTGGATTGTTCTCCTCGGATTGCCCCATACCGCTGCAAGTCAGCAATAGGACGCGGAGTCTTGCGAACGATTCGCGTGCCGCAGGCGGGACGGATGGTGGATCATTGGCCAACCGCGTCATCGCCAAGTGGAACTGAGCGGGTTGTTCGGCGGCTGCGTCGCGATCGACCGTGGCCGCACCGGTCAGGAGTGCGTCCACGATTCGGCGCGCGGTGGTTGATCCGATTCCGTTGAGCATCATAAGAATCCGAAACCAACTGATTTCGTCGCGCGGGTTTTCGAGAACGCGCATCATCGCGAGGACGTCTTTGATGTGCGACGACTCGATGAACTTCAGCCCGCCGAATTTGTGAAACGGGATGTTGCGCTTGGCGAGTTCGACTTCAAGTTGATCGCTGTGGTGGCCTGCACGAAACAGAACCGCTTGCTTCATCAGGGGGATGCCTTCTTCGAGGTGTTGCAGGATGCGGCTTGTGACTTCGTGGCATTGGCCGGGTTCATCCACGCAATGGATGAGCAGCGGCTTTTGATCGCCCTTGATGTTCGACCAGAGTTCCTTCGTATACCGTTCCCGCGCTTCCGACATCACCGCGTTGGAAGCTGCAAGAATCGGTTTTGTCGAGCGGTAATTTTGCTCCAGCTTGATCACCGTCGTGTCGGTATATTGCTCCGGAAAATCGAGAATGTTCCGCACGGTCGCCGCGCGAAACGAATAAATCGACTGCGCATCGTCGCCCACCACGCACAGGTTCGGGTTACTCTTTCGCATGTTTTGCAGAATGGAGCTTTGCAGAGCGTTGGTGTCCTGATACTCATCGACGAGGATGTGATCAAACCGATTCACCACCACGTCTGCGGCTGGCGATACGCTGCACAGCACATTCCAAAATAGCAGCAGATCATCATAATCAAGCAAGCCGTGTTGACGCTTTCGCCCCATGAACGCTTCAAACAACTCGGCGATTCCGTCGGTATCGTCGGCGCACCACGGATAGAATCGCTTGACCACATCCCGCAAGCCTTCCTGCGCGGCGATGGTGCGCGAATAAATCTTGATGAGTGTTTCCTTGCGCGGAAATCGACGATCGCCTTTACCCAAGCCGAGGTCGTTGCGGAGAACGTTCATCAAATCGGCAGAGTCGGATTGATCCATGATGGTGAAGTCGTCGGGCAATCCAACGGCAGCGTGGTAGATTCGCAGCAGGCGATTGGCGATGGCGTGAAACGTGCCGCCGAACACGCTTGCAGTGTCCGGTCGATCGCTGATGCTTCGGGCCCGGTTTATCATTTCTGCTGCCGCCCGTCGCGTGAAGGTGAGAAGCAGGATTCGTTCGGGAGGCACTCCGCGATCGATCAGATGGGCCACCCGACATGCGAGCGTTTTGGTCTTTCCGGTTCCCGCGCCGGCGATGACCAGCAATGAACCATCACCGTGCGTGACCGCTCGGCGCTGCGGCTCGTTGAGTTCATCCAGCCAGTGAGATGGTTCCATCTGCGTTGCTCTCTTGGGCGATGCAATTTCAAACGATCAGCATGGCATCGCCGTAGCTGAAAAAACGATACTTGCGTTCGATGGCATGTCGATACGCCCGCCGAATCAAATCGACCCCGCCAAAGGCCATCACCATCGCCATGAGTGTGCTCTTGGGCAGATGAAAATTCGTCATCAAGGCGTCAAACCCACCGAATTTGTACGGAGGATAGCAGAAAATCCCCGTCATCCCTTGGGCGGGTTCGTTGTGGCGATTGGCTTGCCATGCAGATTCAAGCACCCGCGCCGACGTTGTGCCCACCGCGACGACCCGCCCGCCTTCGTCTCGCGTCTGCGACAGATGATTGCAGGTATCGCGATGGATCTGAAAATACTCTTCGTGCATTTGATGGTTCGCGAGGTTGTCCACCTCAAGCGGTGCAAATGTTCCATATCCAACGTGCAGCGTGACGAACGTTCTGGAGATGTTCGCGTCGCGAAGTTTGTCGAAAATCGCAGGGGTAAAGTGCAACCCGGCTGTCGGTGCTGCGACCGCCCCGGGCGGATCGGCGTAAATTGTTTGGTAGCGCTGCTGATCATCCGAGTCCCGGCCGTCGGTGCCCTTGGTCCGCTTGATGTATGGAGGCAGTGGCATCCGGCCAACCTTGGTCAAGATGTCGAACGCCGATTGCGGCTTCTCGTTCGGGAGGCTGGCGCCGGCGAATTTGAGTTGCCATCGGCCTCGCTCTCCGCGTTTTTGCGCGATCATTGTTAACGGTTCACCGCCTGCGCTCTGCGAGGAATCATCGGACGCATTGTCGATCGTCAGCGTCTCGCCCTCGCACACGCGCTGCGCACCTTTCAACAGCGCTTCCCACATACCCGGCTGCGGTTCGTTCAAAAAAAGCGCATCGATCGCACCTCCCGACGCGCGGCGCAATCGAAACTTTGCAGGCACGACGCGGGTGTTGTTCATCACCAATGTGTCGCCACCTTGCAGGTGATTCGGCAGGTCTTCGACAGTCGCATCGACAACGACGCCCGATTCACAATCAAAAGCCGCGACGAACCCCGCTTCTCGGGAGGACGCTGCGCAATCAACTCTTCGGGCAGGTCATAGTCCAACTCGCAGACATCAAAGTCGGGCGGCAAGGCGGAGGTGGGGGGCGCGTCGCTAGTGTCATCTGGAGGCAGCCCACTCGGATTCAATTTGTGCGGGTTCAAGTTGCTCTGGTTCATGGTTGCCTGTCGGCTTGGGTGTGTTGCACAGAATCAACACATCGCTGAAGAATCAACACGGCGGAAGCGGCTCGCACCGCTGCACGTTTGGACCC
>JAADIU010000029.1 GCA_013151185.1 Planctomycetota bacterium | reverse complement strand
CGGGACGTACAATACCTTCGAAGATGGGAAGTCGATTGTGGACGACATCCTCGTGGGAACGTTCAAGGTGACGTGTGAAGGCAACGTCATCAAGTCGGAAGATGATGCGGAATTGGCTGTCCGCGATCAACGATACGATGGGATTCTTCTTGAAGGATTCGGAAAAGCGTCGACTGGAAAGAAAGTGGGCGACGTGGTCACGTTGGATACCACCCTTCCCGACGACTACACCGACATCGAACTGCGCGAGAAGACCGCCAAGTGCGAACTGGAAATTTCGCTGGTCAAACGCCTGGAGGTGCCGGAAATGGACGCGGCATATCTGGAGACGATGGGGTTCGAGAGCAAGAAAGAATTTGAAGACCACGTTCAGGATTCGATGGAGCAGTCGCTTCGTCAGAAGGTTCGCCAGGAGATGCGCAATCAGGCCCGTGAGCACCTGTTGAAGAACGCCGATTTCGACATTCCCGAAGGCGTTTCGCAGCGGCACACCGAGCATTTGGTGGGTCAACAGATGATGAACCTATACCGTCAGGGTGTCCCCGATGGTGAGATTTCAAAACACGCCGACGAGCTTCGGACCGCCGCCAGCGAGCAGGCCCGCAATGAACTCAAGCTCGTGTTTATGATGGATAAAATCGCGGAAGACATGAAGGTCGATGTGTCGGAGGAAGAGATCAACGGAGCCATCGCGACGATTGCAGCACGACGAAATCGGCGATTCGACCGGGTGCGTGATGAGATTATCAGCACCGGGCATCTTCGCACCTTGTATGTGCAGCTTCGCGACGAGAAGGTCCTTGAGAAGCTGCTGGATGATGCCGACGTCAGTGAGGTCGAAGAGAAGGACAAAGCTCCGTCCAGTAAGAAGAAGGCTCCGTCCGATAAGAAGAAGACTGCGGCGAAGGGCAAGAAGAAGAAAGACGATAGCGAATAGGACACGGCAACCCGCAACCACTTTATTTTGAGTCACGTTTATTTTTGAGTCGCGGTTCATCTGCCCTCGAGCAACCACGGATTGGTTTGAAAGAAGGAACGCATGATACACGAAGTCGGTCATCTCCCGATTCCAACGATGAATCAGTTTCCGGCGTACCAGCGCACGCGGGAAATGTCGATCGAGGACATGCTGCTCGAAAACCGGATCATCTTTCTCGCGGGCCCCATCTCGGAGCGAAGCGCGAGCGCGACGATCATGCGGTTGCTGTATCTGCAATCGATCAAGCGTGATCAGGACATCAACCTTTACATCAACTCACCCGGTGGTTTGGTGGATCAGACCCTCGCGATTTACGACACGATGCAATTGGTCGGGTGCGAGATCGCGACATACTGCATCGGGCAAGCTGCAAGCGGGGCAGCCGTCGTGTTGATGGCCGGCACAAAGGGCAAGCGGTTCATTCTGCCCAATGCCAAAATCATGCTGCATCAGCCCTACGGTGGAATCACCGGGCAGGCGGAGGACATCCGCATCCAAGCCGAAGAAGTGCTTCGCGACAAGAAACGTTTGAATCAAATCATCGCGAACGCAACCGGTAAGAGCGTGGAGAAGATCACCGAAGATACCGAGCGCGACCATTATCTCGATGCCCCGGAAGCACTGGCCTACGGCGTCGTAGACGAAATCCTCGAACACGGCCCCACCGAGGACACCAAGAAGAAAAAGAAGTAGGCGCGGTGAATTTGATTCATCAGAAGCATACGCCCCGATGAGGCGAGGGAATCCAACATGGCAGGCATGAACTACAACATCCCATTTGTTATCGAGTCTTCAGGCCGCGGTGAACGCGCCTACGACATCTTTTCGAGATTGCTGAAAGACCGCATCATCTTTCTGGCGGGCGGTGTTGACGATGACGTCGCCAACCTCATCGTGGCTCAGATGCTCTTTCTTTCAAACGAAGACCCCAAATCCGACATCCAGTTTTACATCAACTCGCCCGGTGGAAGCGTGTCTGCCGGCTTGGCCGACACAATGCAGTATTTGCGTTGCCCGGTTGCCACATACTGCGTCGGGATGGCGGCAAGCATGGGTGCGGTTCTTCTGTGCGGGGGCGAAAAGGGCAAGCGGTTCGTCCTTCCCAACTCGCGCGTTCTCCTGCATCAGCCGCTTCTCGGAGGCGTCATGCAAGGCAGCGCCACCGACCTCGCCATCGAAGCCGAAGAGATTATCCGCCTGCGTCAGCGACTCTACGAGATCATTTCGGCCCGAAGTGGGAAGAAAATCGAAGAGGTTGCCAAAGACTGCGACCGCAACAAGTGGCTCGAAGCAGGCGAAGCCATCGACTATGGCTTGGTCGATACCATGCTCGAACGCATGCCTGAGGCCTAGCGCCCCATTCCCGGACGGCCTCGCGTTGTATCGCGTGTCGAAATCCTGAGAATCCGTCTACACTTGCATTTGCACGTCGATGCTGGGATTCTACGTCACATGTCCCACCCAGACACCGAACGCCAGATCGCCGACTTGAACACGCTGTTGGACGTTTCACGGCGTCTTGGCGCGACCACCGAACTTACGCCCCTCTTGCAACGGGTCACCGAAGCAGCCATCCGCGTTCTCGATTGCGAACGCACCACCGTTTTCCTGTACGACCGCAACGCCCACGAACTCCATAGCCGCGTCGCAACGGGCTCGACCGAAATCCGATTCAGCGCCGACCGAGGCATCGCAGGCGAAAGCATTCGCACGGGGGCGATCATCAACGTGCCCGACGCCTATGCCGACGACCGGTTCAACAAAGAAATCGACAAGATCACCGGGTTCAAAACGCGAAACCTCCTGACCTTTCCCATGCACGGGCATGACGGTGCGCTCGTTGGTGTGTTGCAGGTTCTCAATCGCAAGGGTGGCCCGTTCGATGCGCGCGATGAAGAACTCGCGTCCGCTTTGAGTTCGCTTGCAGGCGTCGCGGTGCAGCGTCAACAACTGCTCGACGAATACGCCGTTAAGTGTCGCATCGAACGAGACCTTGCGGTTGCGCGCGACATTCAACAATCGCTCTTACCCCAGGACAATCCGCGGCTTGCGGGTTACGACATCGCCGGGTTCAGCGAGCCAGCCGACGAAACGGGTGGCGACTGCTACGACTACTTGGAACTTGGCGAGCACCGCACGGGACTCGTGATCGCGGATGCGACCGGCCATGGCATCGGGCCCGCCCTGCTTGTGTCGCAGCTCTTGGCGATGGTGCGTGCGCTGTCGACGGAAGCGACCGACCCATTTACGGTACTGCGCCGAGTCAACGCGCTGTTGGGTGATGAGATTCCGGACAGCATGTTCATCACATCGTTCTTCGGAATCGTCGATTGTCGCGAGCACACCATCAACTACCTGAGCGCCGGGCACGGTCCGCTTATTCACTATCAACGCGCCACCGACACCGTCACCTCGCTGCATGCCGACACGATCCCTCTCGGGATTCTCGACCCACTCGTCGCCACACCGCCCCCACCGATCGAAATGCAGCCGGGCGACACATTCCTCTTGATCACCGACGGAATGTTCGAGTGGGCCAACGCTTCGGGTGAGCAGTTTGGCATTCCGCGCATCATCGATGTTCTGCGAAGGGAACCCGACGCATCTGCCACCGAATTGATCAAACACATCAGGGAAGAACTGGGACGATTCACAGGGGAGACGCCTCAGCCTGATGACCTGACAGCCATCGCCGTTCGGCGGTTGCAGGGATAAGAACAGCCATTTTCCGGTATTTTTGTTTCAGACGGCTACTCGAAGCGCACCTGCGTTCTGCTGAATCCAGGTGATTTTGCGACGTACCATCCGCATGAATCCGAGTCCGCCGAATCGACCGAAGGTGCCCGTGGCTGCGATCGGCAGAACGGCTTCCGCGATCAGGGCTTCGATCATCAGGTAGGGAAGCAGTTCGGACTGCGCTTCGTCGATCGGGCTATGCTCCTCGTAGCCAGCAAGGAACTCGCGGATGCGAACCACGTCGAGATGGTCGGGCCATGAATCGGGCAGGCCCGAAGCAACGATGGAAAATTGCAGTGCTCCGTTTGCGACATCGCAAATGGATTTGCCCGGTTTGGCACAGTCGTAGTCGATGACAGCCAACACTTCGCCGCGTTTGTAAAGCACGTTTCCGGGATGCCAGTCTGAATGCGTGACGGACTCGGGCCAGTCGGGGAAACCGGCTTGCTCTACCTTGTCGGCAGCCGACGTGTATGCCTCGAACAGAAAGCTGGTCAGGGCGAGCACTTCTGCTTCTTTCCCGGCTGCGCTGTCGTGCGAGGATACGCTTTTTGGAACTGCATTAAGGCCGGTTTGCACTGCCACCGCGTCGTGGTATCCCGTTCCTGCAAACGAACGAACCTCTGGGAAGTCGGCGAGGGCGGAGTGAAAGTCGCGGAGCGTACTGCCTGCGGCGCGCGTTTCGCCCTTCTCCCCGGAATACGGATGACCGGCGACGAACTCGAACACTTCGTACAACGAACCTGCGAGCGCCAGGAGTGTGTCGTTCGAATCGAGGGGAGAAAGCAGCTTGGGAAGGGGGAAGCCTTTTTTCCAAAGATGGCGCTGAATCGCGTGCGTGTATGCGACACGATCTTCGCCACCCCGGTCAGCCGCACGCCTTTTGAGCATGAACTTTCCGGCGCTGCTCACGACGCCAACCTTGGGACTGCGCCGCGACCCGCGTTTGAATTCGGTAATCGATTCGATGACGCCGAGATCGTAGTGACTCAATACGATCGCCAATTCATCGCTTGCAAAAATATCGCGGATTTGCCGGCCCAAGATTCACCTGCATGAGGGATGACCAGTTAGGACAATTGCGGAGCAGACGTTGAACTATCATAATCGCCGCAATGTCAGCGTCAAACAAAATGTGCCGCACGCGGTCAATCGCAGCCAACATCGGAGAATAAACAACCATGAATCGCGAAGAGGCTTGGGGCATCCTGACCGAACACGTCCAGAGTGAATCCTTGCGGCGCCACTGTATCGCGGTGGAAAGCGCGATGGTCCACCACGCCAAGTTGGGCGGTCACGATGAAGACACTTGGCGAATCACGGGTTTGCTTCACGACTTTGACTACGAAGCGTTTCCCGATCCGCCCGACCACACGCGGGAAGGTGCGAAGATTCTGAGAGAACGCGGTGTTGCGGATGAGATCGTCGATGCGATTCTTTCACATGCAGAGTGGAATCTCGAAACGCATCCACGCGACACGCCGCTTCGCAAGACGCTCTTTGCGGTCGATGAACTTTGCGGGTTCATCCATGCCGTCGCCCGCGTCCGACCGACGACGATTTTTGGCCTCAAAGCCAAAAGCGTGAAGAAGAAAATGAAACAGGCTTCGTTTGCAGCCGCGGTTGTTCGTCAAGACATTGTTGATGGCGCCGCGCTGCTCGACCTCGACCTTGATGCGCACATCGATCATTGCGTTGCGGCGATGACGACGGTAGCGGATGAACTGGGATTGTCGCAGGCGTAGCGTTGTGGGTGAGGCAATTGCTTTGGGTCGGCTATTCGGTGCGTCTGGAACGCACCCTACGCAGCGGCGCGGCGCTATGGCATCTTGTCGACCGCAGCCGATGCTTCGCTGCCCTTATCGTCTGCCTTTGCGCCTTCGGTGTTGGTCGGTGCGCCGATGATGCCCATCAATTCTATTGCTGGCTGAAAGCCGGGGTCTGCTGCCAGAAGCTCGCGGAGAACAATGACGGCTTTGTCGTCGCGCGAGACGAGGCGATTCAAACGGGCCTGCTCATACAGCAACTCGCTGGATGGTTTCAGCTCCGGATTCGCTCGCGCACGCTCGATCATGATGACGGCTTCGTGGTAAGACACGACGCGCTCCAGGTCTGCTTTGTCCTGCCAGATGCGCGAAAGCTGAACAACGTACTCCGCTCGCTCCGGGTACAACGCCACCAACTCCGAAACACAGCGGAGATGAAGGTCGTAGTGCGACTCCAATTCCGCAAGCAGTGACCGCCGAGATGGGTCGCGGCTGATTTCCTCCTCAGCCATCCGAACAGCCGTCTCCGCAGCGGCGGCGGCGTCCTCAATCTTCTTGTCCAGCAAGAACGCTTCTGCGAGGGTGGCTCGATATGACGAATCGTTGTCCTTGTCGAGGCGGATGGCGTTCTGCGCCTCTTCGACGGCCAACTCGGGGCGGTTAAGCTTCAACTGTGCCCGAGCAAGCCCGATGACTGGCTCGGGTTCGTTCTCCGCCAGTTCAATCGCTCGGCGGTACTTGGATACCGCAAGCTTGGGAAAGCTCGATGCGTAAAGCTCCCCCAAAATCTTGAAAGCGAGCCAATCGTTTTGACCGGCTGGGTCCGTTGCGTACTCCTCGATCATCGGGAGAGCGGATCGGGGACGCCCGGCCAGGATTCCCAGACGCCCATTCAGGTAGCCTGCCGTCTTGCTGATCGGGTCCAGGGACAGCGCCCGTTCCACGAGTGCTGTTGCCTCGATGTAGTCGGCCTGATCCCGCTGCATCTCGTCGGGATCGACCTCCGCGTCTTCGAGGGTCTTGATAAGCACGATCGCCCTCGCCAGCGCCTCCTGAGCGCTCAAACCCGCAATCTCCATGGCCTTTTCCGCAGGAGATTGGGACGCAGCATCCCGCGACTGAGCCAGCACCTCAGTCGAACTAAGCAGGCAGCAAAGGACAATGCCTGTCCCCGCCATCGCCCGAAGGCGAAATTGTCGCTGTTGTGTTTGCCGCATCAGTGGGTCCTCCCTGACCATCGGTACGTCCGGCAGGCTTGATGGGATCGAACTTTCCTGCCCGGAATTATACTGCCTGCCTCAAAGTATGCGGGAATCGTGAGTCCAAGTCCACGGCGATATTGGGTGGAATCGTGGGGGTCAGGCAAGACGGGCTCACCCCTCAACGGAAAGTGCCCCACCCGTCGAACCGGCTGGCACCTGTGTTGACAGATCGACGACTTGGGATGCGTCCAGTTTCAGCAGTTTATCCACCAGCATCACCCAAGTTTGGCGCTCATATTCCAGCACACGCAGGGCATCGTCAACGTCTCCAACCGCATGTTGACAGCAGGCGTCGACGAGCTTGCGATACGCGAACATGTACAAACCCGACATGCGTTCGCACAGTTCCCGATCCACATCGAAGTTCAGTCCTTGCTGCATCTCCAGGACGATTTTTTGTGCTCGGCTAAGGCGTTCAAAAGCCGTCTCAAAATCCTTCGCCTCGAGCGCGTCGCGACCCTGCCGCGCGAAACGAATCGCACCGTCGTAGAGCATCAACTGCAACTGCTCGGGTGACGCAGTCATCACCGCGTCGCGCAGATAGGTTTTGTTCGAGTCTACAGCCATGATACTGATAGTATCGGTCGGTTACGCGGGGGGATTCATTCGCGACGTTCGAGATTGGGCGTGACGTAGCGGTCGGCAAGGCCGCTCCGACCGATCCGTCTACTGTAATTGAACAGGTGATTGAACGGAGGCGGAGGACGACATGGTTCACTTTAGCATCGAGGCGGTCGCGGGGACGAATCTCCCGACGCTGAAGATCAACTGGCGGGGCTGTGGCTCGAAGCAATACCCGCCTAAGATGATGCTTCAACTGCTCATCTACTGCTACGCCAACGGCCTCCTCTCTTCCAGGCGCATCGAACGCGCCACCTATCGCGACGTGGCCGTTCGGTTCCTGACGGCCGACACGCACCCCGGCCACGATACGATCTGCACGTTCCGACGTGAGAACTTCGCGGCAGTGGGTGAAGCGTTTCTTTGCGTTCTTCAACTGGCTCGCGCGATGGGCGTCTTGAAGGTCGGGACTGTCAATACCTCTGAAGAATAAGTGTTGACGGCACGCACATCAAAGCCAATGCGTCCAAGAACAGGAACGTTCGCTATGATCGAGCCAAGCAATTGGAACGCCAACTCGAAGAAGACATCAAGGATCGGATGGAGTGGACAGAGAAAGCTGATCACCGTGATGATGACAACGGCCAATCGATTCCCGAGGAAGTTGCACGTCGCGCAAACCTGAGAAAGAAAATTCAGGCAGCGCGTGAATACCTTGAAAACAAGGCAAAAGATCGTGCCTCGGTGGA
Organism: Planctomycetota bacterium; assembly: GCA_013151185.1. Classification (GTDB taxonomy): domain Bacteria; phylum Planctomycetota; class Phycisphaerae; order UBA1845; family UBA1845; genus UBA1845. The sequence continues at coordinate 2,560 of JAADIU010000029.1, read as the reverse complement.
ACAGCCCGAATACGAAGAAAAGGTCTCAGGCAAGGAACAAATCACTCGGGCACTACGCAAACATGCCCCCATGCCCGGTTACTTTGAAGCATTGCCATCCTATTCTCGACCGTCTTTTTCTGCGTTCAGTTGCCAGGCAAAAATTCCTACCCTTTTTGCTTCCGTGATGAAAAAGACCTCAATTTTGCGCATCACATGCACGCATAGAATTGTTATGATTCCAATTCCTATGAGCCATAAAAAACTGAGCACACTTACCGTTAGAGTGCGGGTAGTACTAAAGCCAAAACCGACCCCTATTGTCGAAAAATCGTTCGCGGTGATCAGGAGTTGGGCTGCAAATGGCAGCATAAGTCCTATCTTCGGTCCATGTCGGAGGCAAATGTTCACTGGGCCGCGAACCGGTGGTATGATGATTACCATCGCGGTTGCCAACCGGCGCAAACAATACCGACGATGCACGCATTCTTCTTCCCGTTCAGCGGCAATGGTCAGGTAGGCTCTCCAATACCTGAGAACACCCTCTTCGGGCGTAGTTTTCTTATCCACGCGCCAAGCTACGTCGTAATAGGTAATCAGAATGTTCTCCATTTCGCGGTGCAAGCCAAAAAGGAATGCAGTCAACATGGCGAACAATACAAACCCAGCGAACAAACCGAGGTCATTGACGTCAAAGCTGACACCGAGCACGTCGATCCGGATTGTTCGGATATGTTCGGTCATTGCGGATTCTAGTGAACTTACCGTGTTGGTGAAGTTGTCCTTGAGTTGCTCTTGATCCTTGAATCCCGACCTCTTCATGAGGTCCTTTGCGGCCATGAAAGACTCTATGGTGCCTTTGCGAGCATGTTCTTCGCCGAATCCATTGGTTCCAACCCATGGCAAGGCATTTCGATATGCGGCGATCCTGGTGTTCATCCAACTGTCTGGCAGCGCATTCCAGTACGCGAAGAATGCGATAGCGCTGCTGAATACGATTCCGAGGTAGAACACGCGCGGAGCCAGAGCAGATCGGCGCGAACTTTCGATAAACTGCTCAAGCCTCTCCAATTCCAGCCTCTTATCAGTTGCAGCGGTTTTGGGTTTCTCCGCCCTGCTCTTGGCTGTTGTCCCCTTACCGCCACCAGCTTTGCCTGTTCTCTTTTCTGCCATGGATGAACCGATCCTTTTCTTAGCAAGAACTGTGAATCCCCGCCCGGTAATGAATCAATAGCTGCCACACGCACCTTAGCGCGAACGTAGGGTGGGCTGCGCCCACCATCTCGCCTTTCGATGAACCCACCGTGGGTACGGCCCACCCTACCAACGATGTCGCAATAAGTGCATCAACCTTTATAGAAGCGGCGCTAGCGCCATAGGCATGCGCTCAGAATAGTAGAAACGGCTAAGTTGATTAGCAAGCGTGAATTGATTGCGACAGGAAGCAAATCATAGGACTGCAACTGTTTGCGTGCGGAACTCGTTCGAGCCTTGTTCACTGGTGTCTTCATCGACAGCGGCACACACGGATAGTACGCCGCCGCATCTTGTTTCCGCAACTAAACATCGGTAGTGCCGTTTATTTGGCACAAGCCCACGCCAAGCTTCAATCACAAAGATAATCTGAATGCGCCAAGCTCCGAGTGTCCGGGCACAAGAATTGATACAAAACGGCTGCGTATTGTGGTAGTTACGAACAAGTGTAAGATCTTGTGTTGCGAGAAAGACCGAGTTCAGAGTGCCACGCTATTGGCACTCACCTTCCTTCGTTTTCGGGTAGTTCGCTCATTCCTATTTCGACGTGTGGGTGCCGTCATCGGGTCGACACCACATTCCGGGCAGCGGTTGAATTCGAGTGAGTGGGTGATGTCGTAGCCGCATCGAGGACAATCACCGGGCGGACGGCGAGCGGCGAGCAGTACGAGCGACGTTGCCGCGACGACGCCCGACATGGTGGCTGGAATCACATTTTCGCCAATCCACGGGCTCATCCAAACGAGTGCGAACGGTAGCGAAACGGCTACAACCATTGCTGCACAGAAACCGAAAGCACCGGGACCGAATGTTCCCGTTGAAATTGGTGCGAACATTCTCAACGGGCGAACCTGTTGGACAATCGCAGCCGCCACCGCCGAAACAACAACCGGCGCAACCACAAGCACCAGCGTCATCCGAACAAGGTCGGCTACGCCCACCGCGCCGGACCCACCCGGTAGAAGCAAGTCGAACATGAGGATCGCTACGAATACCAGAAAGTAACCGAAGGCAAACCGCATCATCGCTCGACCTCGGCGGGTTCGATGTTTGACGGAAGGGCGACGGCTTTGTCGGAGCCATCCACGGAACCAGAACCGTCGCACGCAGCGGTACTGTTTACCGTACCACCCGCTTGCGATTGTGAGCCGCTTGGCATTGCCACTTTACCCAAGACGAACGTTGGTCCTATCATACTGCCCAGGGTAATGCGCGTCGGCGCGGGCTTCGGCGATAACCAATTGCTAATCGGGGCGAAGGCCTTTACGTCGCGAAGTTGGGCCACACGTCGAAACCCTGATCCACCACCCAGCACATGAACCGTCCC
>JAADIU010000130.1 GCA_013151185.1 Planctomycetota bacterium | reverse complement strand
TGTGCGACGGCTTCCAGCCAATCCGGATCAGCCAAGCGGGATTGACCATCCTGCAAGTCCCGCCACCCCTCCACCAACCCAAGCCGCTGTCCATCGAGCGCCTGCACCCACATCGTCGCTCTCGTTCGAGCCGCAAGACTCGTGCGTTCACCCGGCGGGATCAAAATACCAATCGCGTTGCAATTCGCCAACCCGCTCGCACCGCGAAACAGCGCGCGACGGGCCAACATCGCCCCCCACGACTCACCGGTTGGTGCGTCGAGAACCGCTGTCGATTTCGTCAATCGACCCGACTGTGTCATCATTTCACGCAGCGTCCGCGACTTGAGTTCAATACCATCGCCAGCCGCCCCACCGCTTCCGCTGAGACGAACCAAACCCACGTCGAGCGACGACGCATACTGCGCCAATGAAGGCAAGTCGATCGAACCACGACGGGGAGCCAAAGGGTAAATCGGCTGGCCCGTTGAGACCACGAGGTCGAAATCGCCAAACGAATCCGCCTGTGTGGCGATGCTGGTTCGGTCGATGAATGCAAAGATAGCCGAAGGCGATTCCTTCTGCGTATCCGTTTCCGTCAGCCAACGCTTCCAATCGATACCGGACACATCGGGTGGTGGTTGACTCTTATTCTGGCCGAGGTGGCTGACCGCATTCTGCACCCATGCCAACGCCTGTTGTCGCTGTCCGCTGGGAATTCGACCTGCATCGTGCTGACGAAGCGCCAAATCCTGGGCGAGCGCTCGGGTGGTCCGCATCGCAACCGCTATCGTCGCCCGGTCATACGGACGGTCCTGCCAACTCAAATACAAATCTTCGACGACATCCCCCGCAACGATCCTGCGAAGCTGAGCCACCGCGCCAGCCAATCCACCGCCCGCGTCACCCAGCGTAGCCTCTCCTTGAGGTGACCCCGTGGGAAACATCCCCAACCCACCAGCAGCGCAGCCCGAGATGCCTGCGATCGCAAGACCTGTCAGCGCGATCGATCGAATGAACGAGTTTTGCAATTGCATTTGGTTGGCCCGTTACCAGAATTTCCACCAAGCGCGTTTCGGTTGATGCGCCGCCCTCGCACCGTCAAACGCCTCATCGACTGGAAGCTTGCTGCGAAGACCCACAAGCCGCGATCGCGTGTATCGATCCGGCCGCTCCGCAAGCACTCGCGTGCTGGACTCTACGAAAGTCGCATTGCCAGTTGGCGATTCACTGCCATCGTCGATGAATTTCATCGCTTCATCAAGGCATTCGCCCGCGCGAATCTTCAGCCAACGCGCCTCGGCTGAATCGGGCGTCGAAGCGCACTGCTCGAGGAGAACGTCATGCAACGTCACCCACTGAACCAAGTCGATCAGAGATGAGCGCGACGGGCCAAGGTTGATCGCCTGCGTGCCCGAAACCGGATCGTACCGCTCGAACCGTGGCGGCAGCATCGGCACGGAAAATTGACATTCTTCCGATCCGCCGCAGTTGCGACACACAGCCACCAGCGTGAATTCCGAGCGTCCTTCGATGGGGGTCGGCTCACCCGGTTCGAGGCGATCCACGCAGCATATTGCACACGGAGTGACGCGAAAATAGAGAAACGCTTCGACGAGACTATGGGCGGAAAGGCATTCAGCGGCCATCGTTTTGCGTGTGGGTGCTTGTGTTTCCAGTCATTTTGGAACGCCTCAATCGAACGGACAGGGGCTATTTTGGCAGGGCGCTCAAATAGGCGATGGCATCTTCGATCAGCTTGTCCAGCTTGGCATTGTCGGCAGACGCTCCACCGGAAAGCTCGTCCACCGCGTCGTCGAGGGATTCGATGTGTGTTTCCAGATCGCTCTCGAACGCGGTCCAATCTGAGGCAGCATCAATCACCGGATGGATCAACCGCCAACTACCGCTCTCTTCAACCATCGACATTGAAATCGACTTTCCATCGGAAGCAGTTGCAGCCACCGTCGCACTCGCGCCCGAGACATTCACACTATCGACAGTCAACGCAGATCGCTTTTCGCTCAACACCTGCTCAAATCTGGCCTTGACGCCCGAAGAAGATTTTTCGTACGCATCAAGAAGCGAAGATACGCTGGTGTTCATTTCATCGAGCGAACCGAAGTACGATTCCGCTTTGCTTTTTTGGTCGGCTGCACAGAATTTTGCCAACGACGTGTATCGACCCGCGCCAAGATCCTGATTGTATTCTGCAAAGGTCTTGCGAGCTGCGCCATCGTCATCAGCCGCTCCCCCTCCGTCAGCAGCTTCGTCATCTTCGGTGGGAGTATCTCCTGCGGGGGCTTCTCCTACCGGGGCACTGCCACTCGATTTGGGACCCGCACGCATCAGGCTACCGAAGAATGCCTTGCCCACGTTGCTCAAAGCCTCACCGGGCGTGGTGGCTTCGGGCATCTCTTCAATGGGATTCGGCACCTGCTCTTTCATCATCGCCTGAGCTTCGGGTGAATCGATTTCGTCGCGGCGAATAATCGTGGCTTGGCCGCTCTGCAAAATGCTGGCATCGCGCGAACCCGCAACTACACGGGTAACCGGCAGAAGTGGTTGCCCACCTTGCGAATCCACCAACGCATAATTGTACTCGGGCAACGGGTCCTGCTCGCGACACGCGAAGGAACTTGTGACGGCTACAATACCCACTGCGATTATGAATCGGGAAGACATCAATCTACTCTCCGCACGTTTTCCACTGCCCTTTACGAACTTGCTTGATACAACAAGGCACCCGACACCAAGGCCACAAACCGCCGACTCGAACGCGGGCTGCTGCGAGAATAGGCCAGCCCACCTGCCCCGTCAACTTCGACCGCGATCAACCGACGCCATCGAGATACCGCGTTCGCCAGTGTCACGGTTTGCGAGGCATCTCACCGCGATCGAGGCGTTTGAAATAGTCAGCCGCTGCCCTGCGATACGTCGGCAAGAGCAACAAGACCGCCGGGAGGTTCACGAACACCATCGCCCCGGTCAAGACGTCGCCCATGTTGTAGACGACCTTGAATTCCTTGATCACGCAGCCGAGAAAAATCACGCTGACGAACATGAACTTGTAGGGCAGGACAAACTTGGGACCGAACAAAAATTCCGCCCCCTTTTCACCATAGTAACTCCAACTGATCATCGTGCTGAACGCGAATAAAATGACACCCAGTGTCACCATATACTTCCCGAATCCAAAAATGCCCGTATCAAATGCAAGGCGCGTTAGATCCGCGCCATCGAGGCGCAAGTGAACAGGGAAACCGACCTTGATATCCGACAGCTCAACACCAGCCGGTAGATCGATCGATGATGCATCGAGGATGATTTCGGTCGAGCCGAGCCAATTCTCGGATGGAGCGCCGCCGATCGCCTGGATCCTGACGCTCGCCCGCTCGGGTTCCTTCCCAACGAGCTGATCCGTGGTGACCCAAATGTCCAATTCCTTGCCTCTTCGTCTGACAGCGTCTTGTCGAATTTCTGATTGATAAACCCGTCGAAGCTTTTCGGAAACGTCTGGATTCACGCTGACATAGATCCTCGCATCATCCATACCTTGAACCGTACCGAGAGCCGGCCTGTTGTAGATGCCGCTGAAGAGAATCACGAGCGCGGTCATCGTGCAGACAACGATCGTATCGATGAACGGACCGATGCCCGCGACAACACCTTCACGAACAGGCTCGTCAGTCTTCGCTGTCGCGTGCGCGATCGCAGCGCTGCCCTGACCGGCTTCGTTGCTGAACAACCCACGCCGAAGCCCCTGATGAAACGCGACAACAATGGTGGAACCAACGAACGCCCCGCCCGCTTGCGCCGGACCGAACGCGCTCTCCACAATCAACCACAACATCCTGGGAACCTCAGCGAAATTCGAGCCAATGATATACAACGCGCCCGTCACATAGATCAAACACATGAACGGAACGAGTCGGCCCGCGACACCACCGATTCGTTTGATACCGCCAATGATGACCATCGCAACCATGACGGCGGCTACGATTCCCGTCCAATGCCGCGGAATTTGCCACTGCGAGTCCAGCAAATTGGCGACATTCCACGATTGATAGCTGTTCCCCCCGCCAAAGGATGCGACGAATGTGACGGCTGCGAAGAGGATCGCGAGCCCTCGGAACATCGCATATCGCCCATGCTGCCCGCGTGCCTTCGCCGGCTCTGCCAACCCCTTCTGCACATACCACATCGGTCCGCCCGAAACTTCGCCCCGAGCGGTCGGCTTTTTCTCCGCCCCCTTGTGCGGCTGCCCGCTGTATTCAAGCTGGTGCGACTCGATGTCTTTTTCAATCAGCGCAGGTGCGCCCGGATCGGGCACATCTTTTTCGTCGCGGAACATGGTGGCCAATCCGCACTCGAAGAACTTGATCGCCATTCCGAAGAAGCCAACGACCCACATCCAAAACACCGCACCGGGACCGCCAATCGTGACAGCCGTCGCAACGCCCGCGATGTTTCCCAAACCGATCGTTGCGCTCAGCGCCGTACACAGCGCCTGAAAGTGATTGATCTGCCCGGCATCTTCGGGTTTGTCATACTTGCCACGGATAACAGCAACGCCATGCGTGAGCACGCGAAACTGCACGAACTTCGTCAAGACGGAGAATAGAATGCCGCAACCAAGCAGAAGTAGAAACAGAGGCCAGCCCCATATCAGGTTGCCCAAGTCTTCCGCGGCTTGTGATAGGGTTTCGGACAATCCCTCGGTGTCGGCTAACAAGTGCATTCCCGTCTCCAGTCGCGAATTATTGAATGAACAATTATCGATTGAACAGTTATTGATTGAACAATGGGTATCGGCGGAAAAGCTCGAATTGTAAGCACGAACGTGCGGCAATCAACGATCAAATCAACGGACCGACATGGACAACACCAGTCCACACCGCCATCACGCACGATCGGGAAGCGCGAGACCGAGCAATTGCATCACCATCTGCAAATCGCCCCACGTCTTACCCTTTTCCTGCGGAGACCGAAGCAAGTACGCAGGGTGATACGTTGGCATCAGTGGAATCGTGATCATGTCGCCACCTGCATTCGTGTAGCGATAATCATGAAACCGCCCCCGAAGCCGACCGATCGACTCCTCCGTGTCCAGCATCAATCGCGATGCCGGTGCCCCCAACGACACAATGACCGCCGGTTCCACCAAACGAATTTGCCCGTGCAGATACGGTGTGCATGCGACCACTTCGTCGGCGGCTGGGTCTCGGTTGTTTGGCGGGCGACACTTGACGATGTTGCAAATGTAGGTGTCTTTGCGATCCAACCCCATCGCCACAATCATTTTGTCAAGAAGCTGCCCCGCTCGACCGACGAACGGCACGCCCGTGCGATCTTCGTCAAACCCCGGCCCCTCACCGATGAACATCAATCGGGCGTCCGCATCGCCATCACCGAACACGGTGTTCGTGCGCCCTTCACACAGGCGACACTTCGTGCATCCTTTAACATGTTCGCGGTCGAGCGCTTCGAGTTTCTGGCGTTTCGACTCAACCGAAAGCACCGTCGAGGCGGATGACACCGAACCCTGTTCGCGCAGTTCACGCAGCAAACGCGGAACGGGCACATCCTTCAGACCAAACAGACGATCCGCCTGCAAAAGTCTTCTCACGCTACGGGGAGGCAGTTGGTCTTGCGATTGCGTCAACGCTTCGTTACTTTCCTTCGACCGGTTAAATACAAAGTCCGCACCCAAACGGATAGTATACCGCCATGCAATCACATGAGGAAACGCACGTTCGACTTTCCGACGGCTACTCTGCCTACGCACGCTATTGGCCAAACGCAGAGTGCAAAGAAGCCGTCCTTCACCTGCACGGAATTCAATCGCACGCGGGGTGGTACGATGCTGCCGCCACCGCCCTTTGCAACGCAGGATTCGCCGTGTTGCAGCCGGATCGACGCGGTTCCGGGCAGAATTCACAGATGCGAGGCCACGCGGAATCGTCGCAGCAACTCATCGACGATGGGCTTGTGTGCGCCCGCCACCTGCTTCGGACATCCGGTGCGAAACGGCTTCACGTCGTCGGTGTGAGTTGGGGAGGCAAACTCGCAGCCGCCATGCACGTCACCGAACCCAGCCTGTTCGCCAGCGTGTCATTGATTGCACCGGGCGTTTACCCAGTCGTCACCGTGTCTGCCGCTGAAAAATTTCGCATCGGTTTTTCGATGGTCTCGGACCCGACGAAGCACTACGACATTCCGCTCAACGATCCCGAATTGTTCACTGCCGACCCGAAGTACATCGAGTACCTGCAAAACGATTCGCTGCAAATCCATCAAGCGACAGCCGGTTTCTATCTCGCGTCGCGGCGCATGGACAAGGTCGTCGCGAAAATGCCCAAAGCATCCCCCGTTCCGCTGCACACATTCCTAGCCGGCGACGAACGAATCATCGACAACGAGCGCACAACCGAATGGGTGCGATCGTTCGGCTGGCCCCATTCAAGAATCAGCACCTACGAACAATCGAGGCATACACTGGAGTTCGGCCCGCAACGAGAAGAATTCCTGGCCGATTTGGTCAACTGGATTCGCAACCCCACCACGGATGCAATCTAGTGGTTTCTGGTAGGGTCCGCTGAGCGGACCGTCACGGGAACAATATCCGATACGGATGACCCGCTCCCAAAAACATGGTCCGCACAGCGGACCCTACGTCGTTGAACAATATCCCTACAGGTTGAACCACACCACCAACGGGTAAGTTGAATTTGCATTCCAACCGAGTCCACCGGATGCGGCACCTCACACGAAGCCGACGCCCCTGTCGATCGCGCAATGTTGCGAGATGCCACGCGCCACCCTATGCTCGGTTAGCACGATGCAAAACCAGAAACCGCATGACAACCCGAAACATTCTTCAAGTGCGTCGGAATCACAAGCCAACCGAGAAACATTCCCCGCAGACGTTCATTGTATGGACTGCGGCTACTGCTTGTTTGGTATCACCGCAGGCAAGTGCCCTGAATGCGGAAGTTCCCTCGTGGGTCTGCGCGCCCGCGATTGCCAGATACCGTGGGAGCATCGCCGGGAGCGCGGATGGATTCGCTCGTACTGGCAAACCGTGTGGGTGGTCACGTTTCAGAACCGGCGATTCTGCGAAGAGTATGCTCGCCCGGTTCGCTACAAGGATGCACGGATATTCCAACTGATCACGCTACTGCACTTCTACCTTCCAACAGTGGTTGGGGTTGTACTGCTGTATCTCGCCAATCCCGCGAAACTCCCATCGCCAAACTCATTCCTACAAATCATCGCGACTGGCTTGACGTGGACGGTGCCACCACTGTGGGATCGCATCTATGCCGAAGTCTGGCCCGCCCCCATCGCTCTCACCTGTTTCCTGATTTTCCTGATTGCAGCAACGGGCGCGCCAAGCTACTTCTTTCATCCGAAGGGGACTTCCATACGGCGACAAAATACAACGATTGCGATGAGCTACTATGCCTGTGGTATACTCTCGCTCGGCCCGATCATTGCAGCCGCAGGCCTTCTGGCGGGTGATCGATCCGATATCGACGGATGGTCCTCCGCAGTCGGTCTCTTCGTCGCCGTCAGTTCCGCCGCAATCGTCACACTCCTCTGGTGGCTGAATCTTGTGAACATGGCAAGACTAACGATGCCCCAAATCAAGGGGCGATACGCGCTGGTGATCGTCGGGGTACCACTCGTCTGGCTCGGGTTGGTCGCCTTGACGCTTATTGCCCTGCCGGCAGTCGCAGTATCAATCCTCGTCGTCGGCTACAGCCTCCTCTGAAGCAGCTTTCATTTTCGCCTCGCGCCATCTCTCCCTGCCATCAAGCTGAAACGGAATATCATAACCTGTAGAGTCGGATGCTCGTCGGAGGTCGAATTTTCCCAAACCCGCGTCGTCCTCCCCATCCGGACCGACGCTGTATAGAACAGATGGGATTAAGTCTACCGCAAGGTACCGGATGCCAACACCGTCGGGAGAGAACGGATCGAGAGGGATGTGGGGAAGGTACATGGGCACCATCTCCACCAATGTCGAGGGGCGTCTTCCATGGTCGTGTTCAAATAGTAGTATCGCCAAAGCTGTGGCTGCCATCCGCCGATTCGCCCGGAACCGGAAGTGGGACTGGACTCGCGATCGAGCCGAGCGCAGCAGCGAACCAAACATGGAATCAGTCACCGGGTGAGTCAACGAGTGCAGCACGGAGCGTCGATCTTCACCGGAGGGAATGCACGCGTCGGCTCTTGGCCAGTTTGGCAGCCCGATCGCCGTCACGATCTGAGCCTGCAAGCGGACCGCATGAACCACATCGAGCGTATAGAGTGGCTTGCGCAACGGGTCGAGCAGCCGATCTGCAAACCCGGCTCGCATGCCCGTGGCTGCGCTGATGCCCTGTTCATCAACCAATTCAAGAAAACGCAGATATGATGCGCCATCACCGTAGCACGATGCGACCGCGGCAGAACGGGTACCGCTCTCGTCAAGCAATTTCGCCAACAATGCTTCGACCTGCCCCCTGCTTGCGGGCTGGATGCCGTCAGTAACTTGATCGATGTTGAACCCCGTCATCAAATCTTCGATGAGTGTAAATGTCATGCCGTAACAGGCCTTAGCCACAAGGTTTGAAATGACCGTCGGGTGCGATTCGATCGCTTCGCTAAACGCGATGGCATCGTGGATGGTCCGAAGAGCCC
>JAADIU010000175.1 GCA_013151185.1 Planctomycetota bacterium | reverse complement strand
GAATCGGGCACCATCGATGTGGGCAGGTTCCTTGCGGACCGCTGGCTGGTGCTGCGACACCTGTTCATAGACGCAGGCAGTTGGCCGCTCGGCTCGCTTCTTTTTTCGCTGCCCATCCTCTGGTTGTGGTTTTGGTATCTCGGCACAAACCGCGGCACGACCGTCAAGCGATTCAGTTGCATGGCTGCGATCGTCCTGCTGGGTGGCGCGCTGATCCTCTACTATCAAGTCTTCGCGATGAGCCCACCTCAATGGTTGCTAGGGAGCAACAGTCTATTCACAGCTTGCCCGTTGCTGGTTCTCGCATTCCTCAAGCCGCGTGATCGAAACGGCACAACCTCAAACGCCGGGGCTCGGCTCACTGCGGTCAGCGTTCGGATGATGCTCGCCTATGCCGCAGCGTATGCACTGTTGACACCGGAGATGCACTCGCGCGGTGTACACTGGGGGTGTCGTTACCTGTTGACGATCTATCCGATCCTGATCGCAGTCGCATCGATCCATATTGTGGGCTGGTGGCGACAAACACGCGGTGCCCACACCCCGACGCGGTCGATCCTGTTGGGATTGGTGGTGATCTCCTTCTTCGCGCAGTTGCACTCGGTGCGACTTATGGGGCAGATGAAATCGTTTTGGGTACGACTCAACGAAACCGTCACCGAAAATTCGCACGAAGCCATCATCGCGACGGGCTGGTGGATCCCGATGGAACTGTCGAATTGCTTTGAGGATAAGTCGATTTTCTTGGTACGCTCGCAAGCAGAGTTGTTGAAACTGCGTCGCAACCTCCGAACCGCCGGAACGCGCAACGCAACGATCTTATATTCACCGCCTCGACCCAATGCCGAACAAATGGGAAACACCGTCGTCAGCGACGAACTGCACATGTTCGCGGTGGAACTCGATTCAGCTCGCAGCCCCTGATGCGGCGGGCACAAGCATCGGCCGATCAGTGCTTGATTCTCTTGGCCACCAACTGACACAATGTCTTTGGAGTCCGCAAAAGGAAAACACCGCGTCGAAAGTTTATGGGCTCAGTCGGTGCGACGGCGGTAGGTGGTATGTACAGCCTCTCGAATCTGGGGTGCAAACCCAGCGACGAAGGTTCGCCCGCGTTTGTTACAGATGTTGGATACACCCGATTGACCGTTGATCCCGGACAAGTCGTCTTTGAATCTATCAAAACGGGACGAGACCCCACATCCCGAGAATACGTTGAGGGCGACGTTGGCGACACTCTGCACCGCCTCATTGTAACATAGTACGACTGCACAGTACTCCCATCCGAAGCCTGCGTCTTGAATCCTTCCAGTGGAGCTACTCCTCAGCCACGCCACTTGTGCTGGCATAACCCAGCGGAATCAACAAGGGGTTCTGAGTTGCCGACACCTTTGCCCCATCATCACCGCCACCCGATCCATCTCGTTTAGAAAGTGACGGCAATCGCCCGAGCATCGCGCTGGCAAGTTCCGGTTCCCTGCCGAAGAGGTTGTTCAACTCACCCGGGTCGCTTGCAAGATCGTACAAGGCGTGTCGTTTGTCCGATGACCAGATCAACTTATAGTTGCCTTCGAGTACCGATCTTAGCTGACGCCTGAACGGTGTTGGATCCCAAGATGGATGCAACCGCCGCATATCAGTGATGGGATGTTCTGGTGGCGACGAATGCTCGGATGGTCGAACTCGGCGAGACTTGCTGTGCAGGAGAGACGTCGCATCATCGCCCGGTCGCACAGGCGCATCAATCCCTACCAGTTCCAAGATCGTTGGGAATACATCGATGTTCGAAACGGGGTCCGTGTTTCGCCCAGGTTGGACGCTTTTGGGATACCAGAGAATCATAGGAACTTTGAGCAGTGGTTGATACAGAGAGTACTGATGATCGAGAAAGTGGTGCTCGCCAAGGTGTTCCCCGTGGTCCGCTGTAATGACGATAACAGTGTTCTTGAGATCGCCTCGATCTTTCAACGTTGTCAGGAGTAGGCGCAGGTGTTCATCCAACTCAGCGACGGCTGCATCGTAGGTAAGAGAAATGACCTCACGCGAGCGTGGAGAATACTCCGCCAATCCAAACACATACTCCCACATCCGATCCCATGACACGTCGATGCGATATGACTGGGCAACCTGCTTCGCAGACATCATCTTATTCCGATAGGAGCGCGGCGGCAGGAGCGGACGGTGGGCTTCCATGTAGTTTATGAAGGCGAAGTACGGACGCTCTTTGTCTCGTTTATCCAGCCAGGCTACCAAGGCGTCCTGTGCGACCTCTCCACATGCTTTGATTGCCCACTCTCCGACACGCCCACGCCTGAACTTGCGAGGCAGTTCGCTGCTCTTGTCGGCTGGGTCGATCTTTGAACGAATTATTGCTACCGCCTTTGCACGATATTCGTCACTCCAAGGATGCTGGACCAGTTCAAATCCCTGGCCGAAACCGCTTTCGGCGGAGATGAACGGATTGGCCGAGAACAGGAACGACTGGTAACCGTCCTTCTTCAGTAGTTCCGCGAGCGTCGTGTGTTTTTCCGCCAGGGTCGGATGCAGATTGTCGTTCAGATGGGTCGACGGAAGCAGCCCAGTAAACATGGATGCGTGCGCCGGAACGGTGGTTCCAGCAACCGATTGGCAATCTTCAAAGACAAGGGCACCTTTTGACCACTGATCGAGGAACGGCGTCGTAGGCCGATCGTGTCCGTACACGCCCAATCGATCAGCACGAGTAGTATCCAGAACGATGAACAGCACGTTGGGGCGTTCGGTAGCCTCTTCCGGTCTGCACGCCGATACGAGGGTGCATCCAAGTATGGTCCCGGCCAATGCCAAAGACAACCGTCTCAGTTCGCGCCTGCCACCCCTGGTATTGTTGGCGGTCATTTTGTCAATCGCATAAATCAATTCTCTGTGCCTCCTTCGCATATAACGATTTCCTCATCGCCTGCTGAGTCATCTCCTTTGAACAGTGCAAGAGCACGCACCACGCCCGCAGCCGACAACATAATGATAAAAGGCATGAGCGGAAGTCGAAACCGCGTCAACCCGAAGGCAAAAGCATGAACAGAACAGAAGAAACCTACCATGAGAAGAATCAACCACACGCGCGGGTTCGTCAAGCAAAGCAAAGCTCCCGGAACTGCGAACAGAATGGCGAGGCAGTACGTCAAGATGGCCGCCCATTGAATCGCTTGCTGGACACTAGGACGCACAACACCGTATCGGCCAAACCTGAAGTGACGTACCAAGAAGGAAGTGGGATTCCACATGTCAATCATTTTGTACCAAGCTGCCAGCACAAAATACTTGGGATCATTCGTGATGTTCTTGATCGCTTCTGTCTTTGCTGTTTCAGCAACCTGGATATCAGTTGGCCGCGCAGTCTTGTGCTTTTTCTTCGCCAGACGAACGAGTTCCGGCTCACGATTTGCGCGAACTGCCATCAACGGGATGGATTCAAACGGCGGGGCATAGCTGTACTCAGGTGGCTGGGGGCGGTTAAAGTAGATGTGCTTCCCCGCATTTCCTCTCCATACATTGTACGCGCCATTTGTATCGGTCAAGACGATCGTACCGTGAACAAAGTAGTTTCGGACGACCCACGGGCTCAACGTCACGAACATAACAAGAGTTGCGAGAGCAACACGTTTGCACGCAGGTTTCCGCTGCCCTCGGTACACAAGAACGAGCCATACGAACAGGACTGGCGTGAAATAGAGAATTGTGGCCTTGGTCAAAGCGGCGAGGCCCAGCAAAATGCCCGAGCCAATACACCGCCTCTTTGAGGGCAGCGTATCCGTGGTCGTCAACAATGCAAATGCGAACGTGACGAGAAACACGAACAAAGTTTCCGTCCACAGGTAGTGTGTAAAGGCAATCAAATTTGGGTATATGGCGCAGTATCCCGCAGCGATCAACGCAGTCCTCCTGCAGAACCATCGGAGGGCGAGCCAATATACCAAAGCAACGGTCACAGTGCCCAACAAGACTTGCACGAGTTTGACCGCGAAGACGCTGTGATTGGTAAGGGCATAGACTCCTGCGATGAATACCGGATAGACTGGCGGCTGATAGCTACCTGTGTACTGGGGAAGATCAGCAAGAAATGGGCTGTCGCCGTGGCGAACCCAGGATTGATACGAACCAACAAACCCATCACCATTTAAGAGCTTTTCGGCGCGGAGCAGGTAATTCTTTTCATCATACAGCGGAGCAATTCCCGAAGTAGCCAATAGCGCCCCCAGCCTTAGTGTGAACGCGGCTAGGACGATGAACCACATCGCAGTCTTGTGGTAGGATCGTGATGAAGGAGTTTGGTCCATGGGGCACTTTAGTTGGTTGTTGCGTCAGCCGGGACCTCATAGCCTTCCACATATCCCAAGTCCCCCAGCCGCTGCTTTGAAACGGGCGAGTCATCCTCGCGCGAGGCAATCGGAGCGGCTTGTTGTCTCCAGGCTTCAAGCTGAGCTTTCAACGTGGCCACTCGTGTGCTTTGATTTGCATCTGTGGTTGCCAGCAAATTGACTTGCTCGAATGGGTCAGATTCCAAATCGTACAGGCCGAATTGTTGGTCGGGTATTCGCGACACATACTTCCAGGATTTTGTACGCACGCATTGAAAATGGTTTTGACTCGGCCAATCGGGCGAATCGTTGGAGCGATCGCCCGACCAGGGCTGCGTCGCCTCTGAAAAAACTGCGCCGCGTCGTGATAGCTCACCGTCGACGATGGCGGCGAAACTCTCGCCTTCCATTCTTGCAGGTTCAGCTAGATTCAATAGATGCAGAATTGTTGGTGCCACATCAATGTTGGATACAAGCCGCTCGACCCGCTGCGATGAAACAACGCCTCGTGGGAATCGAATAATGAGGGGTGTGTGGATCTCTGTGTCATAGACTGTCCTACCGTGCCAAAAATATGTTCCATGTTCATGCATGGTTTCGCCGTGGTCGGAGGTGACGATGATCATCGCCTTCTCATAGATGCCACGTGCTTTGAGTTCGTCGAACAACCGCCCTATTTGTTCGTCACAGTAGGTGATTTCGGCTGAATATTCTGCATCAAGTGCCCGTGCGAGCGGAAGTCCTTCTTTTTCGTTTCCTTTCCGAAGCAGCGAACGGGCCAACTCGATGTTACGCATCGAACCTCTTCGCCGGGTAGACGCCGTGCCATAGAGTTTTCTGAACGCGTCGGGCGCCTCGTAGGGCCAATGGACATCAAAGTAGTGGACGAACAAGAATAGCCGATCAGCCTCTGAGCCTTGCTTTCGATTACCCTGCCGCTTGTCGAGCCAACGTAGCACGGAATCGGTCACCTCCGTAGCACGTCTCTGGCTCTGATCGAGAACACCAGTCTTGTGCGCGTGGGTGTACCGCGCATCGAAGTGGGCAAAGCCCTGGTCAAAATTGAACTTCGGATCGAGCGGGAACGCGCCAATAAAGCCGGCTGATTCAAACCCGGCTTTTGTCAGAATCTCGGCGAGCATCTCATTCTCGTCGCCCACCACATAACCGTTCTTGGGAACACCGTGGGTGTGTGGATAGGTCCCCGTCATCAACGACGTGTGCGACGCAAGTGTTGTAGGTGCCGCACTGATGTGCTGCGTGAATACCAAAGACTCCTTGGCGAACGCATCGATGTTTGGCGACTTCACGAATGGATGACCGTAGCACCCCAGGTGATCCGCACGCAGCGTATCGATCGAAATAATGACAACATGGTCGAAGCTCGGAGAATTCTTCAATGTCGACCGAGCAGCGGTCGCGCCGGCCCCTTCCTTGTTGCGACACCCGAACGACGGCATCAGCGCAAGGATTGCGCAAGAAATCGCCAAGAACCTAAGATGCGTCTTCCAGGAATTCATCCGAGTCCAAGGTTCCTCCGTTCACAGGTCATACGCGAGTACCGACTGCTTGGTTCGTGACGCACGCGAGTGTTTCCACCGTGCCGGTTCCCGAAAGCGAGACCGCACCTATGGACCGATATGTCCGTTCGCAGCTTGACTTCGCCACACTGGAACGCATCAGCCTCACCAATCCAGAACACTGAACACGTTCGTATACTTATCCGTCCAGACCGGGTAATCGTCTCTGCTCTCTGCCGGCTTCCATTGCCTCGCACTCTGAAGGCTCTGAATGTCCTGCATGCGCTGCCCCATCACGACAAATTTTGAGGAACACCTTGCCGTCCGACGGGCCACCTTGAGGGTTACAACGTCATCTCTCACGAGGAACGCGAAACCAGCATCGTCGGCAAGCCCTGCAAGAAGCGGCGCGAGGTCCAGAAAACGATTGGTCACATTAAAAATCAGAATGCCGCGCGGACGAAGTTTGGAAGCGTACAAGCTGATCGCTTCGCGCGTCAGCAAGTGAGTTGGTACCGCGTCGGAACTAAACGCGTCCAGGAAAATGGCGTCGTAGTGTCCGTCGGGCGCATTGGCCAAGGTTAGTCGGCCATCACCGAGTACGACTTCGGGCTTGGTAGCGCATCGTTCCAAGAACGTAAAGTACTCGGGGTTTCGAGCAATCCTCTCGACCTCCGGATCGATTTCGTAGAACGTAAAATGATTGGTATTCTTCGCATAAAGTGGGCTGGCCATCGCTCCCACCCCCAAACCGATGACCGCGATTTCTTTGCGACCCGGTCTCCGATTGATCAAGTCGAACACGTCGCCGACGGGGCCGTCGGGGTGGAAGTACATTCTTGGCACATCGGCACGCTCGGGAGAGGTGGCTTGCTTGCCGTGGATCGTTGCCCCGTGAAGAAACGAGTGCATGGTATTCTCCGGGTCGACGAACACCCGCTTTGTACCGTAGAAATTCCTGCCTGCGTAGAGAGTTTGGTCTGCCGACATCTCATACGAGATCATTGTCGCGGCCAATACCGATGCGAACATCAGGGCGAAGCGCGACGGACGACCGAGGCAGAACCAACAAATGAAGGCGGGCACAACCACGGTCCAGAAGTTCGGCCTATATCCCACCCATAGCTTGTTGGCGAGCAGATAGAACAGCATCGCCGAAACTGCAGCGCCACCAACAACGGCCAAGCCGACATCCAGCCCCGTTCGCGAATTCATTCGGCGGAAATTGGGTTTCGTCGCCAGCACAACACAGGCGATGACCATCACTAACGGGTACTCCACCAAGGTGTCGAAGACCAACGGCGAAACGATGGAGTTGACAATGCCCCCCAGCACGCCACCGACAGACATGAGCAAGTAGAACCACGTCAGTTTGTCCGTACCGGGACGGTCTGCGGCCATCTCTCCGTGACACGCCATCGAAACGAGAAAGAACGCCAACATGTGAAGTGTCAGGGGGAGCATCCCAAGAGGGTCTTCGCTCTGAACGGTCATCAGTGCGGTGGGTACGATGATAAAGGGAACAGCTTTGATGACCCATGCGTGGGGTAATATTTGGTGCTTGGCAAAAACAAGGACGAAAGTGAACAGATAGATGGCAAGTGGAACAACCCAAAGCAGTGGCACCGGAGCAATTTCCGTGGTGACATGGGTTGTCACACCCAGCATCAAACTCGACGGGACGAACGCCAGGATGATCCATCGAAACTGTCGCCATACGCCGAGTGTCTCGTCAGTGCGACCTTGTTCGCTTCCGCCATCACTCGCTGACACCTGCGCAGCCTCGGACGACTGATCCGATCGACTTGCTCGCCACATCAGAATAGCACAGCAAGCCGTCAGCGCGACAAGGATCATGTACCCGTACTTCCACATCAGGCCCTGCGCGTCCAGCGCAAAGGTCGGCTCGACGAGAATCGGATATCCCAGCAGGGCGATCATGCTTCCGAGGTTGCTGGCGGCATACAAAAAATACGGATCCTTCGCCGAAGTGTGGCCTGTCTTGGTGAACCACATTTGCAAAAGCGGCGCGCTGGTTGAGACGGCAAAGAATGGCAACCCAACACCGAGCAGCAATTGCAGAAGAAGCCAAAAGACGGGATTGTCCAACTCGGTTGGAACCGATTCGGTGTTCAGGGTGATGGGCAATACCAACAGCGGAACCAAGAGCAAGACCAAATGAAAACCAGCCTGACGCCGCACGCCAAACCACTTGACCGAACCGTGAACATAAGCATACCCAGCCAGCAAAATCGCCTGGAAGAACACCATGCAGGTATTCCAGACTGCCGGGGTGCCACCAAAGTGGGGAAGAACCATCTTTCCCACCATGGGTTGAACGAGAAAGAGCTGGTACGCCCCGCAGAATATGGTCAGAGCGAATAGTGCTAGCACGGTGCAAGAATTCTCCATCAAGGTTGGGCGGACCGCACGGAAACTCAACCGGTGCGGCAATGCCGTCAGCTTATCAGGCCCGTCGCATTCGTAAAACCACTGCCACGCTTCATTTACAACCAAACACCGTCAGAGGATTTGCCAATCTGCGATGCTGATTCGCGCGCCATTCATGCGGGTAGATCGGCTTGTACGGGCCGAAGCATTGCCCAAGTCCGCATTTAACGAGGCTTTCAGAGCCTCTCGCGGTTTTGGGGGCGGAAACATCATGCCCGGCTGCCTATCATGGAGGTAACGGGTTATGGGCAGGGGAGAATGCCCCGATAACAAAATCTAAAGACTTCAGTAGAATCGCTCGCTGCCAATGCAACCGGAACATTCGGTCTGACGATAGAATGATCAACGTTGCGTGTCAGCGCAAGGGACTCCAGATGGCATGGGGGCCCGTCATTTCCAAGGAGCATGAAAGTGCGAAACACTTTTGGCATTTGTTCGGTGATCGTCTTGGGTTGGGCCTCATTCACCGGCGCTTCGGAGCTTTCGATTGAATTCGCTTCCGGCGCCCCTTTGGCCGCATCGGTTGAAGTGAGCAACACGGTGACCATCAATGTGATGTGGACCCAGAACGCAGAAGAAGCTGCGAACGCGGGATTGAATCTCTATGCGATATACCTCACCGGCGGGCCGCAGAATCATAGCGGAACCACTGCGTCGCCAGACATCGTTCCAATCGACACTTTGGAGGTGATTTCGCACACGCCGGCGAATGGTTTCACAAGTGGCGGTTCCTTGGGCACCATTGGTGCGCCGGCGTACATTGTGGGCGGAGCAGCCTCGGCTGAGACTTCGATCAATGATGCGGTCACCGACCTTGTTCTGGGGTCGATCGAAATTCGCGCGGACGCCGAAGGCGTTTACGAACTCTACATCTTCCGAAATTCGTCACAGCTTGCTCCGTTCATCGTGGGTACGGATGCCGACACGCTTGCCTTTTCCAACAATCCCGATTCGTACAACGAATACAGCATTGGTAGTGGGTTCGCAGGGAGGAACGACGGGTCGGATGCGATTCCGTTGGTGTTGACGGTCACTGCGGCTTCTGCTGGAGGCGGAGGAACACCTGGCGGTGGGGGCACACCCGGAGGCGGCGGTACCGGTGGAGATGGCGGAGACGGTGCGGGCGACGGGGGTGATGGCACGGACACGGGCGTCGACCCCAATGGCGGCCAAGCTGGCGATGGAACTGACGGCGGAACCCCGACGGATGGTGGCGACGGCTCGGACGGTGCAGGCGACGGGAACAACACGGGCGGTGACACCGGTGGTGCAAATGGCGGTGGAAACAATGCCGGTGATGGCGGCAACGACAACGGTGGCAATGACAACGGCGGCTCGACCGACCCGAACAATAACGGTAACAACAACGGAAACACCGGGGGCGGAATCTGTGCGGTCGGAATGGTCAGCACGATGGGCGCGATCTTCACCGGTCTGACCATGATGTGGGTCGCAACACGCGGGCAACAGCGTCGAAGACGAATCTGATCACCCTGCGCTGCGTCAGAACAATAAAACTCTGAACTCACTTCGACCCACGGCGACAGTTCGTCGTGGGTTTTCTTTTGGACGAACCGGTCGAGCGGCGCATCAAGCGGCTGCCATTCCTTCGGTTTGTCCCCCCTGCCCATTGGGGATAGACTCCGCAGAATCAGAGCGACGCCGTGCGCAGGCTGTTTTCCGGAGCGTCACGCCACGTTGTGATGACGCGCTTGTGATGACAGGAATTCCTTCGTCGCTCGCATGGTTGGCAAACATCCACGATTTTGTGTTCGGTCGGCTGACGGAGAGATTCTGTGATTGATACCGCCATCCAGTTTTCGGTGTTCCTGGGCAACAAACCGGACACGCTGGGACGCATCTGCCGGGAACTGGCGCTCGCCAAGATCAATATCGTCGCCCTCACCATGATGGATGCGTCGGAGCATGGCGTGCTCCGAATCGTCGCGCGCAATCCCGACAAGGCGCGGGCTGTCGTGAAGTCAATGAACCTGTCGATGACGGAGGCCACCGTGCTAGCCGTCACGATGTCCAACCGTCCCGGCATGTTGGCTGACGTTTGCGAAAAACTCTCGGCGAACCGTGTTCCCATTTCATATCTGTATTCCACAACCGGAGCTGCCGGCGGAAAAGCAATCGGCATCTTCAAAGTGCAGAACATGGCCAAGGCGATCAAGGTCCTCAAGACCAAAGGGTCGCCCACAAAAGACATGAAGGCGAACCTGCGAAACAAGCAACGGGCAGGCGGATCGAATCGGCGATAAGCGCAGGCGTATGGGAGGGGCGAAGATGCTGGGTCGGCTTCTATTTCGGAATCTGAGGCAAAGCACAGCCACGTTCGCATTGGTGCTTTGCCTGGTGTCACCGCACCCAGCCAGCGCTGAAGATCAACCGGTTGGCGAAAAGGTCAAGGCAATGCAAGAGGTCAAAACGCACGCCCACACAAATCGGCTGATCAACGCGACAAGCCCGTACCTGCTTCAACACGCGCACAATCCTGTCGATTGGCACGAATGGGGCGAGGAGGCATTCGCAAAAGCCGTCAAAGAAGACAAACCCATTTTCCTCAGCATTGGATACTCGGCGTGCCATTGGTGTCACGTCATGGAACATGAAACCTTTGAGAGCGAAGAGGTCGCCAACTACATCAACGACCGTTTCGTCTGCATCAAGGTCGATCGCGAAGAACGACCAGACGTCGACGAAATCTACATGCACGTCACGCAGATTATGAATCGCGGACACGGGGGTTGGCCGATGTCGGTGTTTCTCACCAACAAGCGTCAACCGATTTACGCAGGAACCTATTACCCCCGCGCACAGTTCTTGAAAATCTGCGAACGAATCCACGAGGTCTGGACGTCGGACCGCGACAGCATCCTGAAACGCGGCGATGAGATTCAAGCGTCCATCCAGGAATGGGCGCAGGGCGATGCCCCGCAAGACGATGTCATTTCGCGGGACACGGTTGACCAGGTGGCCAAGACGCTGGCCAGTTATTTCGATAAGCAAAAAGGTGGCTTTCGCAGCGACGCAAATAAATTTCCGCCGAGCATGTCCATGGAACTGATGCTGCGGGTCCATCGAAGAACCTCGGATACGTCACTGCTCGATGCCGTCAATGTCACGCTGCAACACATGGCCCGCGGAGGAATCAGCGACCACCTCGGAGGAGGCATCTGCCGCTACAGCACCGACCCCGATTGGCTTGTGCCGCATTTCGAGAAGATGCTTTACGACCAAGCCCTTGTGTCGGCGATCTACCTTGACGCATTCCAGGTGACCAAAGATCCCCTCTACGAATCAGCCGCCCGCGACATTTTCGACTACGTCATTCGTGATCTGCAATCGCCCGAGGGCGGGTTCTATTCCACCCGCGATGCCGACAGCGAAGGGATGGAAGGCGCGTTCTACATCTGGACGGTTGAGCAAGTCAAAGCTGTGCTTGGCGAAGAACGCGGCACACTGTTTTGTGAATTCTACGACGTCACCGAGAAGGGGAATTGGTTTGAATCGCGCGGACATGCGCCTGCAGGTGCCAAAAACATTCTGCAAATCAAGACCCCGCTCGAAGCATTCGCCAAAGCGCACAAGCTTGATGCCAAGGAGCTGAAGCAGCAACTCGCAAAAAGTCGCACCGCGCTCTTTGCCGAACGTGAGAAACGCGTTCATCCGGCTTTGGACGACAAAATTCTCACCGGGTGGAACGGGCTGATGATC
>JAADIU010000179.1:11058-20441 GCA_013151185.1 Planctomycetota bacterium | reverse complement strand
TCCAGGATTCGATATTCCGGCGGATGCGTTGGCCATGTATTCCGGTTTGCGCAACCGACCCGCCGTGATTATCTGTCAAAAGGACAAATGCCCCACTCCGTCCAGCGAATGAGTCATGCGCCAGCTTCTTCACTCCCGCAGGATTGATCGGATGCCGCGTCTGGACAACGGCCTCTCACCAGCAAAGTGAATTGCCTCGAGAGATTGCCATTCGTCCTTGTCGGCCCGAGGGGAAAATCGCCGCCCTCGGGCCGATTTTGGGCGTTTCCCAGGAATCCGCGGCTGCAGCAGGCGTTCAAAATCCGAGCTTGGGAAGTCACGGTCCTTTCGATCGAGTCAGCTCACGCAGGCGAAGCAAATCGACGCTTCACGGAAGGCTGCTGGGTGGCGTATCCGCGCGAAGAGTAAAATTTGACAATTTTGGGGGGCGCTCACCATTCTGGAAAGAGAATTCGTCACCGAAGAGAGCAATGATCAATGACACTTGATGAACTAAGGCGGGATTTGGGCGACGCAGCATTTGACGACCTTTGTGCGGGCGTTGCGTGTGAAGCCGAGCATGACGCCAACTTGTTGGCGGATGCGCTGGATCGTGTCGCGCCTTCCGGCAAGCGTAAGACCGCGTCACGGGAAAAGCCCAGCTTTGGCGTGGTGCAAGCAACCGCGCTGCTCGCCATGCTTCCAAGAATCCAGCGATGGCACGATGGCGACGTTCGATACTTTGCTAAGCCCCCACCAGATCCGGCCGTTGTGATCGACCTACTCGCCCGGCTTGGGCAAGGTCCGATGAAAAATGAGGACGTAGATGACATGACAAGCAATACCCCCTTCAGGATCTTACAGATACCCTGAAGGGGGCAAACGCTGATTCGTTAGTTCACGCAGACTGCCGCAATCTACGGATCGCAACCCACCGGGTTGTTATCACCAGGGGTGGGATCGTTGCCCAAAAGCGATGTGTTGCCAGCCTCATTGAACAGAGCATTGACTTCAAGCGCACTCAGTCCGCGTTCGTAAACGCGAAGGTCATCCACCCTGCCCTGGAAGGGAATGCTGCCGGCATCATTCGCTGCGGGCACAGGGCCAAAACCGTTATTCTCTCTGGAAATTTGCCACGTTGTCGCAGGGTTGGGGTTGGGGAAATCAATCGCCGCAAATGTCTGTTCAGCCAGCAAGCGGACGTTGCTCTGGCCGGGGACTCCACGATCGACCCCATCTCCTCGGTAGAAGCTGACTTTGACCTCACCGGCGACTTGGCGGACTGTGGCTGCGTAGAAAGTCCAGTTGTCCGAAAGAGCATTCTGAGGGCAACCGCTTATCCCCGCGGCTTGGGTTGGAACCGGAAGATCGCCGGCACCAGGATCCAGGGTCTTGTAACTTCCGTCATTCGCACGGATGGTGAAGCACACATCGGCGTCGCATGATGGCCCACCAAAAATAGCCAAGTACCCCTGCTGCCCGACGATGATGCCCTCAGTGCCCGACCCGTTGCCAGGAAGCATCCACATCGCCACAGTCAGACCGCCGTCCGCACCCACGCCTGGGACCGGTATCGTGGGCAGTTCAACCCCGGCGTAGGACGACCCATCAATCACATGGTCTTGCGAGATGCAGAACGCACCGGGCGAACCGTCGAATCGGTTGACGTGGTCAAAGACAACGGACGATCCGGCTCGACAACCATGCCGATCATGACCACTGACGTCTCGAGCGACTTCGTCGACGCCCATGTTGTCGTTGAGAGGATAGAACGCGACGATGCCCGTTGTGGGGAACGTGATGTTCACGGGGTAGGTCTCGACGGACTGCTTTTTGCGCTTGTCGGTGGCGGTCACGGTGATCGTGTCCACGTCCTGAGTCAGATAAACGTGCGAAATCGACACTTGGATACTCGTGGCATCGAGATCGTTCTCCAGGTCGAAGGTAAGAATGTCAGCGCACGACAGATCGGAAAAGTCGAAGCACTGTACGTTTCCATCGCCCCAGTTGATGTCGATGCGTTGCACATTGTCCACGTCACAACGACCGTCCGCCAAGTCTTCAAAGACACGCCCAGTTAGCGTGACTTCCGATCCAGATGTGTCAGCGGTCTTGGTGAGCATAATCGCGGGCGCTACGTTGACGGGATCCGTCGGACAGTTGTCCGCTCCGTCGTTCAAACCGTCACCGTCCGTGTCGGGGTTCTTGGGGTCGGTACCTGCAGCCATTTCTTGCGGATCGGTGAGTTGATCCTGGTCGACGTTATCCTGAGTCGGGTCAGGAAAGACATGTTTCAAGCCGCTCAGTTGAGGATGGTTACCGGAGACAAAGATGTCCCAGCCTGTTCGGATTTCCAGGAAATCGTCCAGAGTATCGTTGTCGCTGTCGGAGTCATCATCGGAACTGCCGTACATGAATTCTTCGCGCTTGAATACACCGTCGTCGTCACGGTCTTCGGTGTAGACCAGCATGATGGTATCGCCGGCCTTGAGGACGAGGTCGTCGAAGTGAATGGACTGATCCCCAGCGTCCGCAAAGGTGCCCAAGACCGCCCAGAATGCGAGCGCGTTGTCGTCGGTTGGATCATCGACAATGCCTAGGTCTACCGTCAATTCGCGATCGCGAACTTTCGTGAGGACGCGCACACCGTTGGGAAAATCGGGATCCACCGAGCCGGTGCGGGGTTCCATCTCGAACGGAATCTCGAGGATCTTTGTGAGCACTTCACCGATGGTGATTCCAGCCGCAGTGCCGTCAGAATTGCGGGCGACCTCGGTAGCAACCCGATAGCGCTCGATGGGACGGTCAAGGCCCTGATCAAGTATCAAGGTTGCGGTTCGAGCGTTGGTGATGTCGTTTAGAAAAGCGAAACTCCTTCCTTCCGCATCCAGAAGATCGAAGGTGGCGATGTCAATCAACAAGGCGCTGGGGTCGGCCATCAGGGCGATGATCTGCTGGGCGCCGATACGACCCACGTCGGTCTGCACGGCGAGTACGCCTGTTTGATCAAACGCAGATAAAGTGACGTTGCCCACACCCGGTCGGAGTGAGGCGATAGCCCGCAGTCCATCTCGCGCGGTTTGGTCGATCAGACTGGCTGTCAGCAGTAGATTCTTGAGCGTGAACGCAACGTTGCCTTCATTGATGATCCGGATGCCTGCGGTCACGCTTCCGCCGTTGATGGTTTGTTCCTTCGTCGCGGACTCTTCCTGAATCTCCAGGAACGAATTCTGCACCTCTTGCGTTGACGCTTCGGACCAAGATGTAGATCCGCCCTCAGTGAAACCCTGCGTCGCGGAAGCACCGACGGAAACTTCGACGCTACCGCCTCCTGTGGGCCCGGCTTGGTACCCGGCGGAAAGTTCAAGCGACTGCGAAACCTCCAGCGAATTTTCCCAGGTCGATTCGTTACTACTGGTTCCCGTCGATCCCTCAGATTCGACCAAGCCATACTGCGTTCCTTGGGTCACCGAATTACCTTGGGCGAGCGAGATGTCCAAAGTCATGGTCAACTCGCCCACGAAATCCACCTTGACCTGTGGGATGTCAGCAAGCAGCGGACTCCGAATCGGGTTGGCAAATTCATCGTAGTCTGTAACGCCGTCGCCATCCGTGTCGTCCAACAATGGCGAGGTCCCGCCATAAAAAAGTCCACCTTGTGAATCGAACACTTCGACTCGCTCAGCCGGATCGAATAACGAGGAGTTGGGCGGAAGGTTGCCATCGGGACCTCGGGCATCGCCATCGGTATCCACGCTAACAGGACTGGTCAGTTCGACGGCGACCTCCTTGAGGTCGCCCCACCCATCTCGATCGGTGTCGGGATCACGGGGGTCTGTACCAGCGAGAGCTTCATCGCGGTCACGCAGTCCATCATGATCGGTGTCGGCGACATTGGGATCGCTAAACACGGTTCGGCGCACCAGGTTTCCACCGTTGTTGCCAGGTCCGAATCCAAAAAAGTCCACGGCGATTTCATAACCCTGCAATTCTTCAACGTCGGTTCGACCGTCCGAATCCGAATCGACCCCATCGTCTGGCGGAAGAAAGTAGTACGAATAGGCGCCAGGCAATGTCGCCGAAAGTTTCACACCGTCGAATTTGAAGACCGTGATGTCGATTGAATCGCCTTGTTGGGGCGGAGCGATCGCCGTCAAGAATTCGGGATTCACGACCTGTACCTCGGATGCGATCGATCCGCCGAACAGAACCACGGTTTCTTCCGTGAAGCCAGCCCCTTGAATCGACACAACGGTGTTGCCTTCGGTTGGCCCAGAACTGGGGTTGATCGAAACGAGATTCAGATCACAGTCGTCGGGAAGACCGTTCTCATTGAGGTCTTCAACGGCACCATTTTGGATTTCACAGTTATCAGCCACACCGTTGGCATCACAATCTGCGCCACCGCAATACTCGATGCGAACCATGACAAATGATACCGAGGAACAGTCCGACTCATCGATGTCGGGCGAAGCAATGAGATCGATCCGAATGTCACCGTTCAGATCGAGGAGTGTGTTAAACTCAGCAGCCGTGATCGTGAACTCGGCTTCGCTCGGAGGAACCTCGCATTCGACTCCACCGTCGCCGTCGAACAATGTCGCCAATTCCTGATTGTTGGCGAAGACAGCGACGAATCGGTTACTGCCACGGAGGTCCGCAGAAGCCGTCACCTTGATCGTCACGTCCGTCTCTGCCTCCGGCGGGCCAACCAATACGAAAGTCTGGCTGACGTCAGCTCGGAACGGCGTCATGATTCCGGTTTCGAAAGGCGGAACATCCAGGTCCAAGAAAATCAGCCCATCCCCAGATCCCTCAGGCGAGATGACGGCGACCACGTCACCGGGCGTGTCCGGTTCGTTGGGATTGTTGGATGGCGGTGGGGCATCTGGTCCAACTGGATCGTCCAGGGTCGGGAGAGTGAGAAGCCCCGATGCGTCGGGCACCGTTTCCGTTGCGCTGCCATCGCATCCCGATGAGAAGAGGCACGCACCAAGCCCGAAGGCTGCAATGACACAAGCCGCCAGCCCGCGCCGGACTGCCAGAGTTTTCATGGTGCTGAGGATTCGTCTGCGTCTGTACTCACAACCGTAGTGCGTAATCGCCATTGTCATCTCCTAGTTCGTTACTGAGCCAGCGTCCCAACATTCTCTGTTGAGTGAAAACCGTCTTGGCCCCATCACGGAGGGGAAGCCTTTTGAGCAGCGGGCAATGCCCCTCCCTAGGTGTCCACGAGAAGCAGCCGCGAAACCCGTCATTTTTCTTGGATTCGCTTCGACGTTGGTGCCAACGGGGGGGATCGGTCTATACTGAGAAAGTGCGGAGCGTGCATCAAGAATGGTCGATTCGTGTGACCAGTCATCTCCAACGCGTTCCAAAAAAGATGATAAGCCGACGATGAGCCTCGACGACGTCACCAGAATCCTAGAGCGGCACAGAGAGGGGAACGATTCGGTCCTGGATCAACTCCTCCCGATCCTTTATGAGGAGCTGCGCGCTCTGGCACGCTCGCAGTTGAAGCGACGAAGCCCAAATCAGACACTTCAGCCGACCGCATTGGTTCATGAGGCATATGCCCGACTCGTGGCGAAACCGGAAGGCACCTGGACCGGGCGAGGCCATTTCCTGGCAGTCGCCGCAACCGCCATGCGGCAAATTCTCATCGATTACGCACGCGGCAAGAACACGGGCAAACGGGGCAGCGGCTGGCAACGGGTGACACTCAGCGAGTGCGAAGCTGCAAAAAGCGGTCCGGACTTCGAACTTCTCGCGCTTGACGAAGCGCTCAGCGACCTTGCGCTGATGGATGAGCGCAAGGCGCGAATCGTGGAATGCCGATTCCTGGGAGGCATGACCGTTGAGGAAATCGCGGAAGCACTGGGCGTCTCCGCCACGACTGTTGAACGCGACTGGCGTGTTGCCCGAGCTTGGCTGGGCGCCCGGCTGCAAGGAGACATCCAGTCGTGACGACCGAGCGATTCCAGGAAATCGAACGCATATTCAACGCCGCGTGCGCGCTTCATCCAACTGAGCGAGCGTCCTACCTCGATCGCACTTGTGGCGATGACGCTGATCTGCATGCATCCGTCAAAGCCATGCTCGCACAAGACGCACAGTCGAGTCTTGCCATTGATCCCGACGACCCGAAAAGCAGAGCGGCGAAAATGTTTCAAGCGGTCGCCGACGCGGCCTGGGACGCTACGCCCCATTCCGATAGCGCTATGCCTGATCGCATCGGCAATTACCGCATCATCCGCTGTCTCGGCGAGGGGGGCATGGGCATTGTGTTTGAAGCCGAACAAGACCGCCCGCGTCGGCGTGTGGCGCTGAAAGTCATACGCAACACGATGGCGCGGCGACAGGTCCTTCGCCGATTCGAGCTCGAAGCCCAGGTCCTTGGCAGTCTCCAACATGTCGGAATCGCGCAGATTTTCGAAGCGGACAGCGCACCGGTCGGAGAGACGGTTCGGCCATATCTCGCCATGGAGTTCGTGGATGGGTCGCCGATCACCGAGTACGCGGACAAACGAAGACTCGGAGTTCATGCGATCCTTGAACTGTTTTGCAAGCTGTGCGACGCCGTGCAGTACGCGCATCAAAAGGGTGTCATTCATCGCGATCTGAAGCCTCCCAATATCCTGGTGACCGAATCGGGGCAACCCAAGGTGCTCGACTTCGGCGTAGCTCGCGTTACCGATGCCGACATGCAAGTCACGACTCAGCAGACAGATGTCGGACAACTGATTGGGACGTTGCAGTACATGAGCCCCGAACAAGCCAATGCCGACGCGAGCCAACTGGATACGCGGTCCGATGTCTACGCGCTCGGCGTTCTGCTTTATGAATTGCTTGCTGGCCAACCACCATACGATCTCAGCGGTCGGTCGATTACCGACGCCGTGTACATCATCCGCGAGCAGAATCCCTCCAGTTTGAGTACCATCAACCGCAACTACCGGGGAGATATCGAAACAATCGTGCTCAAGGCGATCGATAAGAATCGTGAGCGACGTTACGCCTCAGCGGCTGAATTTTCCGCAGACATTCGCAGACATCTACACTGTCAGCCGATCGATGCCCGCCCACCAAGCACGCTCTACCAACTCACGAGATTTGCCCAACGCCATCGCGGTATGGCCGCCGCCGTGGTCATCACATTCGTTGCCCTGCTCGTCGGCGCGACGACCGCAACGTACGGCTTGTTTCAAGCGCAGCGTGAGCGGAATGAAGCCAATCGACAAGCTGCCATCGCAGAGGCCGTAAACGATTTCCTAACAAACGACCTCCTCGCGGCTGTCAGGCCGGACGCACAAGGCATCGACGCGTCCATGCGGAGCGTGCTCGCAGTAGCCGCCGAACGGATCGATGATCGCTTTGAGGATCAGCCTATCGTCGAAGCTTCCATTCGATTCACGCTCGGCACAACCTATCTCGAACTTGGTGAATACGCTCTTGCAGAACCGCTCTTTCGAACCGCGCTGGAACTGCGAGAAAAGCACTTGGGTCCGCTTCACGCAGCCACGATGACCAGCCTCAACGACTTTGGCGTCATGTTGAAACAATGGGGGCGATACGAACAGGCAACCGAGCACCTAAGGACGGCACTCCAACGGCGCATTGAGAAGTTCGGTCCAGAGCACGAAAACGTCCTCGAGTCGATGAACGATCTTGCAGCCACATACGATATGCAGGGACGCGAAGAAGAAGCGATCGATCTCTACGAAAAGGCGCTTCCTCTGTGCCAACGTTTACTTGGCCCAGACCACGTTGGGACGATGACCATCACCGGCAATCTTGCGGTTGCCTATCACAGCGTCGGACGCCATGCTGAAGCGAACCCGATGCAAACAAAACTCCTTGAAACGAAGCGACGCGTTCGGGGTGAGGATCATCCGTCTACACTGTTCACGATGAACAACGTGGGCATCAATCTTCAGCGCCTTGATAGGTGGGAGGAATCGGAGGCCATGCTTCGCCAGGCGGTGAACGGTCGGCGGCGCGTACTGGGCGAGGATCACCCCTATACGCTGTGGACAACGCACTTTCTGATCAAATCGGTCGCAAAGCTCGGGCGGCTCGATGAAGCAGAAGAGATGGTGGACGCGATCATACAACAAGCCAACACATCAGTCCCCGCTGACCACTGGTATCATGGCACGTTTCGCCAATTGCGCGGCGCTGTTCTCAAAGAGTTGGGCCGACTTGAAGAAGCCGAGGAGGCGTTCGTCCTCGGAGCCCGAATGATCGAGGAATCCCTTGGCAAAGAACACGTCAATACGCTGTCGGCTAGGCAACGAGTCGCGACGTTCTACGAGAGCCTCGAACGCATGAAAGATGCAGAGTCATGGCGCCCATGAAACGGTTCGCCGCCAAAAATGCCGGCGAATCATCGAAACGCCGCCGCAATGCTCCGACATGAGCTTGCGGCAAATGTTTGCGCGGAGTTTCTGGCTCATTTCACGTCGCAATTGCCAGTTTTTCTTGACACGGCTCAGCGGCGAAGCTGTGGCGTTCCTATGGCGCGTGGAGTATACAAACAACAAGAACTCACGCCAACTTGCGGCGTAAGTCCTTGTTGTTTCGTGGTTTAGATAATCGGGGCGAGAGGATTCGAACCTCCGACCTCTTGACCCCCAGTCAAGCGCGCTAACCAGGCTGCGCCACGCCCCGGGGAATGTCGATCTTGGCGTACACTAGGGCTTTCGGTGGTTGGTTGTCAAGGAGACTGGTGGGCTATCAGGGTGGGACTGGCGTCGTTGGTTTCGGGCGGAGTGGTCTCGGGCAAAATTCGGGCTTGGTGTTTTGGGGTGTGGCCAGTCTTGAACTTGGTTCCTGGACTGCTCAGATCGAACGATATTGCCGAAGCAAATCTACGATTCGCGTTAATCGATCCGGAAGTGGGGCTTGGATTTCGGTTGGCTTTGATGTGATCGGATGGGCGAATTCGATCTTGTACGCGTGCAGGGCTTGAAACGCCAACAGTGTTTCTTCCGATCCGCTGCCCGACAGGTCGTGCTCGCTTACATGGTGTCCGCCGTAGAACGTATCGCCGACTAGCGGATAACCGATCGCCGACATGTGAACCCGCAGTTGATGCGTCCTGCCCGTCTTCGGAAACATGTGGATGACCGCGAACCCTCGAAAGCGCTCCTGCACTTCGTACTTCGTCACCGCTTCTTTGAACAACATTTGCCGTGTTGGAAAACCGGGAACCATATATCGCTCTTTGATCATCGGATGTTCGGAGAGCGGCTGATCGATGATGTCGCGGTCCAACGTGGGGACGCCTTCGCAAATGCCAAAGTATGTTTTTTGGATTTGCCGCTTTTCAAATTGCAGTCCCAATCGCCAGTGCGCTTCATCGGTCTTTGCAATCAGGATGACCCCGCTCGTGTTCTTATCCA
>JAADIU010000179.1:0-10978 GCA_013151185.1 Planctomycetota bacterium | reverse complement strand
AAGCCGGAAGGTTTCGACGGATGACAGATAATGTCGATCTGTTTGTTGAGGGCCAACATGCAATCGTCTTCATAGATAATGTCGAGCGGAATATCCTGGGGGGTGATGTGGGTCGGTTCCGGCGGCGGGACGCGCATGGACACCTCGTCACCTTGTGCCGGTTCATAACTGTTTTTGACCTTGCGTCCGTTGACGGTGATTTCGCCCTGCTTGATGAGCTTTTGAATGAGCGTCCGCGACATGCGGGGGAAGCGGCCTTGGAGGTATTTGTCGATGCGCCGACCTTCCATGCGTTTGCGAATCAAGATGGATTGCTGCTCCAGTCCGCTGTCGATGTCACCCGCCGTATCGTCGGGCGCGCTCGATGCGGCTTGAGCTTCGCACTCTCTTCCTTCCGGCCTTTGATCGTCTTGTGTTGAAGCCATTGGCTACGCGGCGAAATGCCGGTCCCTGTCCATATGCGTTTGCGCCATCCGCAACAGGATCGATGCACGTCGTTCGCAATTCCTGTGAACTCGGCTCCCGCTCGGTACGCCACTTGAGTTTATCTGGATGGGCAGAAGGTGTCGAACATCGCGGCTGTCACATTCGAGGTTTCTGGTAGGGTCCGCTGTGCGGACAGTCACGGAGACAATGTTCGATACGGAGAAATGGTCCGCACAGCGGACCCTACGGCGTCGAATAATGTCCCAACAGGTTGAGGGTGTGCAGCCGAGCCGAAGCGCGTTATCAATACGAGGCGTCATGCAAACTGTTCGAGCAATATACAATCCCATCGCGGGTCGGCGCGACCTGTCGAGCCTTCTCGATGAGTTGGCCACGGGGCTGAAGGCGCACGACATCGATCTCGACATCACCCCGACCCAAGGCCCCGACGACGCCACGCGCCTGGCACGCGAAGCGGCAGACGGTGTGCGTGCGGTCATCGCCGTGGGTGGAGACGGAACGTGTCGCGATGTGGCACATGGTTTGCTCGGACGATCCATCCCGATGGTCATTGCACCTGCCGGCAACGAAAACATCCTGGCCAAGTACATCAAAGCCAAAGCAACCGTCGAACACTTGATCCGAACAATCACGACGGGTCGAGCAACGCCATACGATGTCGGTACGCTCAACGGAAATCCCTTTCTGCTGATGGCGGGTGTCGGGTTCGATGCGGAGGCGGTGCGCCGCGTCACTGAAGCGCGCACTGGGCATGTGTCGTACATGAGTTATGCGAAACCGCTACTGCAAACATTCTGGCAGCACCGGTTCCCGAACTTGTGCGTGAAGGTGGATGATGACATCGTCTTCGAGGGGAAGGGGCTTGCGTTTGTCGGTGTGATGCCGCGCTATGCGATCGGTTTGCACCTTTTGGCCAACGCAAAACATGACGACGGTTTTCTGGATGTGTGCGTCATGCCCTGCACGTCGAAGGCGCAACTTATCGGCCTATCCATCTCTGCCGCAATCGGCAGGCACGTTCGTCGATCCGGGGTGATCTATCGCAAGTGCAAACGTGTGCGCATCGATTCACCCGAGTCCGCCACCGTTGAATGCTAAGTCGATGGCGATGTCGCGGGAACCCTACCCATTGAATGCGGTATCATGCCCGGTGCACTCGGGCTGATGTTCCCACCCGCCTGACAGCGCCGACCTACAACGTCGCAACACCGTGGTCGAAACACCTTGCATAGCCGAGGATTCGCACAACCACCATGCTGTAGCTACATCCACCCAATCGGGGCAGCGCCGAACTATTGAGCGCACAAAAAAATGTCGTCCGATAAAGTAAATGGAATCGACTGAAGGCGACACGCACACGTTTGCGTTTGGTAGCCATACCGCGTCATTGACATGCGAACCCCTAGGGCGAATGCCCCATACGGGCGAGCGCATATCCGAATCCGTGCGAACCCAAAAAAGCGCGAGCGAGTCTCCCAACCGTTCAAACAGACGTAGTTTTTGTTGACGACAAACCCGTACGCTTTACAATACGACTCGGTGCTTTGCGATGTGTTGGGACGCTACCCCTTTTGGGGGTTACTCGATAGTGCCACAGGTTGGCACTCTTCATTGGGCAGCACCTTGCTGGGTGTGGGTTGGCGTAACTTTCGCCGGAAGTGCATGGAAGAGAATTGCTCAATGATCACGTCCAACAATCCCACATCCAAAGAAATCCCACCCGCTCCCCCACCGGTGATCAAACGGTATCTCGATTACCTGTTTGTCGAATGCGGGCTGGCGGGGTCGACCATCGTGGCGTATCAGCGAGACCTGTGCCGCTTCTGGAAAACCGTCACGGAACTGGGCATGGGCGTGGACGACCTCGATGTGGATGTGGTCCGTCAGCACCTCTCCCGCCTTCGCGAAGAGGGGCTGGGAATCAGTTCCATCGCCCGCCACCTCACTTCGATTCGCATGCTGCTTCGCTTTTTGTTCAGCGAAAAAATCCTCAAAAAGGACATCGTCAGCCTGCTCGAGTCGCCCAAGAAATGGCATCTTTTGCCCGACACGCTGAACTACCGCGACGTGTACCACATTCTCGAAACCCCGGCTGAAAACGGGGAATTTTTCAAACGCGACAAAGCCATCCTGGAGTTGTTGTACGCAACGGGCATGCGCGTCAGCGAGCTGGTCGACCTGACGCTATCGCGGATGAATTTCGAGGTGGGTTATGTGCGCGTCATCGGCAAGGGTCGCAAAGAACGCATCGTACCCGTTGGGTCTGCCGCCCTCGGCGCGACGCGGGAATACCTTGACAACCAGCGCAAAGAACTGATGCGCGATGAGAAAACCGACGCGGTGTTCCTCTCCAGAACGGGCCGGCCCATCGATCGTTCGGCCATCTGGCGATGTCCGCAAGTACGCCCGCCACGCGGGGATTCGCAAGAAGGTCAGCCCACACACACTGCGACATTCCTTCGCCACCCACCTGCTACAAGGCGGAGCCGACCTTCGCGTTGTTCAGGAACTCCTCGGGCACGCCGACGTCGCGACGACACAAATCTACACCCACGTCGATGAGTCACGCCTAAAAGCTGTGCATCGCAAGTTCCACCCGAGGCAGTAGTTCGACTCGGGTAACAGATCGAAGTCCACTCGGGCAATAGATCGCAGGGCAACTTCAACCGACTTGAAGCGGTTCAAGTATTGGTAGGGTGCGACTCAGCCGCACCGTCTTACGTTTATTAATTCGGTGCGTCCGGGACGCACCCTACCGCAGGCGTCGCGCAGGAGGTGCATCGACCTTGTTTGGGGCGGCGCTGGTTCTTCGATTGGAACGTTGGTGACGGATCAGCCAGGAGATGTCCGACGTTCAAGCGACGTGCAGCGCTTCGAGGACCACAGAGTTGCGCTGAGCGCCACTGCTTCCGACCCCCATCTCCAGGATGTGCCCGCTGTCGTCTGAAATATTTCCGAGGTGTCGTTGCAGCGCCAAGCCTTCAACTTCTTTGTTTTCGCTGGGTAGGCAGTGCTCATCAAAACCGCCGAAGAGCGTCAGCGACATGAGTGAACTGCTTTGGAATTGATCCAACTCCGCGAGGTACGAATTCCAGTTGCGCAGGTCGAGCGAACCGCTGTCAACGCTTTGCTGCAATTCGAGATACTCCTCAGCCAGCGTCGGGCAAATGATGCTTGTGGACCCGAAGAAAGTTAAGAAAATCATCTTCGACGTCGCCGTCTTGCCATCGCGTTCCGCACGGGCAGCCACCAACTGTCGGGCGAGCGTCGGGCGATGCAGTTCGCTGCTCCCAAACACGGTGAGAAAACACTTCTTCTCCCGGCGCAGCGGGCCTTCATATCCGGAAAATGCGCAGACTTGCAACATGACGCCTCGGTCCTTTCAACGACCACCCGTACAAACAAGAACTGCCAAGGTTCGCGACAAAATCAATCGCCTCTGCCAACAGCCCCTGCTCCTTGCGATGATAGCCTCATCGGGGTATTCGGGTGTGCGATCGAGATATTTGGTCGATCTTGATCGAACCGACAATTCGATTGGTGACGGGTCGAATTCAACCCAAACCCGTCGGAAACGCGGTTTCCGACCTCATGTTTGTCCGTCCGAGTCGCTGGTATTCCCGGCTTGGTTGAAAAGCGGGGCGCCGCGTTCAAGAAACACCCGAATCTCAAGCCGCTGGAACGTCAGCATTTCCAGCTTGAGGTCGGCTGAGTTGTTCTCGGATTGAGCCTGCAAGGTTTCGCCGATCGCGCGGATCACTGCCGCTCGATCGACCAAGAATGGCAAAGCCACCTCGAAACACGCGTCCTCGTCGCAACCGGATTCACCGACGAATGCGAACCGTTCCATCGTCACGTCGTCAAGGTCCAAACCGTGTTCGAGCGTCACGACCGTGGCACACTCATCCGTCAACCGCGCGAACCCCGACCGCAATCGAACAAGATCGACATCACCCACCGGATGGCAGAATTTGACACTGGTTTTGTGAAGTTGGCGAAGCGATGGATTCACAAGCGAGTCGGTCCCCCCTGTCGATCCATTGGCATCGCACAAAGCAAACCGACCGGAAGAGCAGAACGCCGAAGGCCTCTTTGCGTCAACCGAAGCGGCCACGCTCGCGGGCGGCTTTGTTGGCGTGCAACAGGTCCAATTGGATGTCGCCGATGTAGCCTTTTTCCTGGAAATGTTTCAGTGCTTCCTCGGTCGTCGCGAACACGCGCGTTGCGGTTTCGGTAATGAATGGCGACGGTTCACACTTGGGTTTCCAGACGACGTAAACTTCTTTCGTTACTTCCCAGGCATGTTGCAACTCGCGCTCGACCCCACTCGACAAACCGGGTTTTCCATCGGCGAGTTCAGGCACATAACTGACGATCATGTCGGATTGATCGATGAGTTTGAAATCGCGTGCGTAAATCTGCCCGTCAATGTCAGCGGCTACCTGTGTGACATCGGGAACGTTCAGTTGAATCGTCCGCCCGTTCACTTCAACATCGATGGTGGTTTCGCCACGCTTGGTCGCTTCACCCGCGTCAAAGAGCAGACGCTTTTCATCCAGGTCGCCCGGATCAAACGCGATGAAGTGCTCGGCCAACACATCGCGGAACGCATCGATTTCGGCAAGCACATCGGGCATGTCCATGACGTGCGTCATCGGGAACGATGGGTAAACGCGCTTGCGGTCGGAATCAAACATGAGGCGGTACATCGACAATGCCGCCGCATCCAAATCGCTTCCGCGGGCGAGGATGTATGCGTGACCAAATCCGCGAACGCCTTCGGCCATCGCTTCGGTCACGACCATTTCTTCTTCGCGCCACACGAGGATATCCTTGAGCGTGTGTCGTAAATCGTGGTCGCGCAGCAGTCGCTCGTGAACCGCATCCACGTTGTCGACCAACGTGATGTAGACCTTTGCGTCGAAGTCGCGCATCTGGTCATGGTCATAAGCGTGGAACAAGCCGTGCTTCCATCGGAAGGTGGCGTGCGTATTGACGATGATGTTCTTGTCTTCGTCTGCTAGCGCGAGCAAATCTTTGAACACGCTGCGGCGAAGGGTGTCGAGGCGGTTTCGTGGCAGATCGAGGATGCGGCCCGGGCGGATGTCGGGCGCTTCCGCGTACATGCGATCACCAACGTGGAAGGCTTCAATCTCGGCGCCCTTCTTGCGGGCGATGTCGACCACGCGCTGGACGAACTCTTTCTTGTCGAGACCGACCTGACCCGTCAGCACCGCGCGAACGCCGCTCCGTGGAGCCGCACCAAACAAGCTGTCTTTATTTGGGGTTGTTGAACTCATCGGACCATCTTAACAACATTGTGCATGAGATCAAAACCAACGGGCCTGACGAAACACCCGAATGTGTCGTTCTGGCCCGGCGAGAGGTAGGGTGCGTCCCGGACGCACCGAATCAATAGATGAAAGCTGTAGGGTCCGCTGTGCGGACCGTTACAGGGATAATTTTCGATACCGAGAAATGGTCCGCACAGCGGACCCTACCACGGATGTCGCGAAGAATCTGCATCAACCTTCGTGGAATCGGCGCTAGAGCTTGACGGGATCGGCAAATTCCTGGACCCAATAGTATTGTCCATCGGGTGTGACGCGGACTGCGATCCCGGTTTCCCGCCACTCGGGCGACAGAATATTCTCCCGGTGGCGCGGGCTGGCCATCCACGCATCGAACACGTCGGTTGCCGTGGTCTGCCCCACCGCCAAGTTCTCGCCCATGGTGAAATAGATGTACCCGGCTTTGGTGAGGCGATCGCCGGGCCCCTGTTTTGTTTCGGGGCTGTGGTGCGAAAAGAATTCCGCCTCGATCATCTCGCAGGCGTATTCACCGGCAACGTCGGCCAAAGATTCGTCCGGCACAAGCGGCATGAGCCCTTCGGCGAGGCGGGCATCATTGACGGCCAGGAGAATTTCGTCGGCCATCCGGAAACGATTCGAGGGAAGTTCACAATAAACTTTGGCGTCTTCCTCTGCTGCACCGGTTGATGTGCAACCCGTCGCGATGATGCAGACGCCAGCGACCAAACCGAATGTGATTCGCTTCCTCATAGAACCGGTGTTCCCGCTGGATGCATCACGACAGATGGGTGGGCGAAGCAGCCCACCGCGACAGATGGCATTGGCCTTGAAACCACCTCTACATTTCAATACTTCGGCCATCAAGTGTAGGAAAATCAAATCTTCCAGACAACGAGCACCTTCAAAATCATCGTAACGATCGGTTAACAACGAAGATAAGGCCCTATTCGCGGTGGAGAACCATGATGGTGATGTCGTCGTTCTGGCGATCACCGTTAAAATAGGGATGAAAATCCGATAACAATTCGTCGAGTGCCGTCGATGCGGGTTGGCCATAAAGATCGGCAGCAGCCTCCAGGAAATGCGTCTTGCCCAGAGGTTGATCGTTTTCGTCGCAAACCGTGTAGCAGCCGGGTGTGAACAGGATCATCGTTTCGCCATCGCCAAAGCGCCCCGCCCCTCCGGTGTAGGCGTACTCCGCAAGTGAACCCGCCTCTGGCGCGGATTCGTGTACGAGTGATCGAACCTGGCCACCCGCCCCCACCACCACTGCGCCCGCATCACCCGCAGTGGAAAACTGCATCGCGCCCGTTTTTGGGTTCATCACCAATCCCACGCCCGACAACGCACACGGGTTTTGCTCATTGTGCAAAATCCAGTTCAACGCGCGGAGCAATACATGCGGTGGATCGGCGTGCAAACCGCCCATGCGAAAAGCGGCTCGGACCTGCGCCATGGCCAACGCAGTGGTCGTAGGCGCCGCACCAATGTGGCCGCACACATAAGACGCCAAACCGTTGGGCAAACGCATGACGTCAAAAATATCTCCGCTGGCATCGAGACCGGGCTTGCAATACATCGCCATTTGCAAACCTTCCCACTGCGGAACGTTGGTCGGATCCATCACGGCCTGCAACTCGCGGACGAAGGACAATTGCCCGGCTTTGATTGCTTCGTGCAGTTCAACCTGATCGGCAACGATGCGATCCAACTGTCGGGCCACGACAACGCCCATCGCGGAAAGACAGTCAAGGTCCGTCTCGCCGAAGGGCACACTGTCCTCTTTACGATCCAGGTAAATCATGCCGAGGATCCCGCGATCGGCGAGAAGCGGAATGCACATCATCGTTTCGACGGGAAACGATTCGAGCGAAGAACAGAGAACGAGCTGCCCGCGCTCCGTGCAACGAAACACGAACGTATCGATCAGGTGAGGCTCGCCTCCGGTCGAGCCGTCATCCATTCGGGTCTCGACAAACTCCATGCGGCCATAGGCGTGGCGTCGCGTCCCCATCCAAACCTGATGGGGGTTGAACATCTCCTGCACCGCGCGGATGGTCGCACTCATCAAGGTGGACAGGTCTGCGTATCGATTGATATCAAAAGCCAAGTCGGCAAGACGCGCGACCATGCGTGGCGGCAATGTCACTTCGGCGAACAGGTCTTTGCGAACCTCTGCACCCGGTGGAAGCGGATGCTCTCTGATCTTCGATGCCTCTTCCACAATTGCGGACCGGGGCGCGTTGGCGGACGAGTTGTCGAGAAACAGCGTCAACAGGAAACGTGAAATTGCGATCTCATCGTGGTGGTGAACTTCCGTCCCGGTGGGCACCTCGAGTGCGTTGACATACAAACGGGTGAACTGCGCCGGACCGTCGGCTGGTATTTCGCAGTGTTCAAGAATCCAGGACGATCCCTCCAGCCGTCGAAGCTGAAAATGTTCCTCCGCAATGCGAACGTCCGGTAAGTACACTTCGCAGTCGGTCGTGGACCCGACCCGGACCAGATCGACATCCTCCGGGAAATCGAACCCGCGCCTCTGCTTCTTCTCGTCTTGCGTCACGATGTGCATAGGAGGCCCACCTCCGTGTCAATACACCCGCACGTTGGACGCGGGGCGAGACAGGTGCCCGAGCAGGAACCAGACACTACAATACTGCCAGACACTACGATTACTGGTTGTGATGAACGGTTGCGCCGAAGATCGGGCGTTCGACCATCGGGCTGATTTCGAGTATACCAGCCGCCCATCGACACCAAAAGAAACAAGATGAGTGAGAATCCGATGAGTGAGAATCCGACGTCAGAGAAAACCCTGCTCCTCGGCCACAGCCCCGATCCGGACGATGCGTTCATGTTCTACGGGTTGGCGGCTGGAAAAATCGACTGCAAGGGCTGGACCTTCAAGCATATCCTCGAAGACATCCAGACCTTAAACGATCGCTCGACCCGAGGCGAATTGCACATCACCGCCGTCAGCGTCCACGCATACCCCTCGATTGCATCGCGATACGCCCTGACCTCATGCGGTTCGAGCATGGGCGACGGTTATGGCCCCCTCGTTGTCGCCCGCGACAAGAAGCAAATCGAAGACTTACGCGGTGCCAAAATCGCCGTACCCGGCATGACAACGACGGCTATTCTTGCGTTGAAACTTCTGTTGGGTGCGGACGCCTTTGAACCTGTCGTGGTCGATTTTGACAAAATCCTCAACCATGTTGCCCTCGGACATGCCGACGCAGGACTCATCATCCACGAGGGGCAGCTTACCTATTCAAACCACAGCCTGCACAAAATCGTGGACTTGGGCGAATGGTGGAAAGAGGAGCACGACCTCCCGCTGCCATTGGGAGCAAACGCGATTCTCCGAGACATGGGCACCGAGAATATGAACGAGGTTGCCGGCATTTTGAAGGAGAGCATTTGTTACGGCTTGGAGCATCGCAGCGAAGCCGTCGACCACGCCTTGAAATACGCCCGCGACATGGGCAAGGATCTCGCCGATCGGTTCGTGGGCATGTATGTCAACGAGTGGACGGTTGATTATGGCGAAGTCGGACGCAAGGCGATGGACCTGCTTCTACGCAAAGGCGCCGAGGCGGGCATCGTCGCTCCAATCGATGCGATTGACTATGTGGGCTAAGCAGGTTCGCACAATGCGTGTCGGGTGGCCCGCCCCTTCCAGGGGTGGGGAACAAATTGCGACACGGTTCGATCATTCGTGGGACCGACGTAGCCACACCCTGCACATTCACAGACGCACCGCACAACAAACTCTGCCATGAAAATTGCACTCGCTCAGATCAATCCGAAGGTGGGTGACATCGAGGCGAACTGCGCCAAGATCCGTTCTACCATCGCAAAAGCCTCGGACAAAGGTGCCCACCTCGTCCTGTTTCCCGAACTCTGTGTCACCGGCTACCCTGCTCGCGACCTGCTGCTTCGCAAGAAATTCATCCAACGCAACGTCGACGCGGTGAGCGAAATCGCAAAGACCTGCAAGAACACGATCGCGGTAGTCGGTTTCGCATCACCCAACCACGACCAAGCCGGCAAAAAACTCTTCAACGCTGCCGCCATCTGCGGTGATGGACGAATCCTGCACACTTACCGCAAGCGCCTGCTGCCGACGTACGACGTATTTGATGAGACCCGGTATTTTGCAGCGGGCATCGAAAACACGATCTTCACCACCACGATCAACGGGAAGCCCATCCGAATTGGTGTGACCATCTGCGAAGACCTGTGGAACGATGAGCCCTACGCGGATCATCGGCTTTATGGTGACGACCCCATCGCAGACCTTGCCAAAGAAGGCGTGGATTTGCTGGTCAACATTTCGGCTTCTCCTTTCTGCGTGGGAAAACAAATGGCCAGGGAAGACATTTTCACCCGACAAGTCGCCGAACATCGCGTTCCGCTCGCTTTCGTGAATCAGGTTGGCGGAAACGACGAACTGATCTTCGACGGGGCCAGCGCTTTCTTCGACGCCTCGGGCCGCTGCATGGCACGGGCTACTTCGTTTGCAGAAGACTTCCTGCTCTTCGACTCGGATGATCCGCCGTCAAAACCGAGCCACACCCTTCCAGACAACACCGAAGCCGCCATGCACGCGCTCATCTTGGGAACGCGGGATTATGTTCACAAGTGCGGTTTCTCCGAAGTGGTCATCGGACTGAGCGGCGGAATCGACTCAGCCGTCACTGCTGCAATCGCGGTCGAAGCGTTGGGCAAGGATTGCGTTCACGGTGTGGCGATGCCTTCGCGCATCAGCAGTTCTCACAGCGTCGACGATGCAGAGCAACTCGCAAGAAACCTGGGAATCGACTATCGCGTCATTCCCATTCACGATTTGCATCAAGCCGCAGAAACAACTTTGGCACCGCACTTTGAAGGAACCTCCCCCGGTGTCGCAGAGGAGAACATTCAGGCAAGGGCGCGGGGCGGTGTGCTGATGGCGCTCTCCAACAAGTTCGGCTGGCTGCTGCTCACGACGGGCAACAAGAGCGAGCTTGCCGTCGGATATTGCACGCTCTATGGAGACATGTGCGGTGGGTTGGCGGTGATCAGCGACGTGCCCAAGATGATGGTGTATGCGATTGCAGACTTCATCAACGCTTCAGCTTCCCAGCCCGTCATTCCAAAGAACACAATTGAGAAACCGCCCTCGGCTGAACTGCGCGAGAACCAGACCGATCAAGACAGGCTGCCACCCTACG
>JAADIU010000121.1 GCA_013151185.1 Planctomycetota bacterium | reverse complement strand
GAAAAGGAAGCAAGGATGAACGCAGTCGATCTATGGAAACGTTACTGTAAGTATCATTGTGATTGCCCAACGGTTGGACTGCAATTGGATATTTCGCGGATGCGTTTTTCGGAATCGTTGATGACGGATATTGTCGTACCGATGTCCAAAGCCTTCGATACGATGGATCAGCTGGAAGGTGGGGCGATCGCGAATCCTGATGAAGATCGCATGGTCGGGCACTATTGGCTACGCGACGCGAAACGCGCCCCCGGTCCGACGATGTCCCAGGCGATCGAATCAGCCGTCGACGACATCAAGGCGTTCGCCAGAGACGTGCATACCGGAATCGTCAGGCCGTCAAAGGGCGGTCGATTCACGCATGTACTACAAATCGGTATCGGAGGTTCCGCACTGGGGCCTCAATTCGTGAACGAAGCCCTGCGCGGGTCTGATGATCCGATGCGAATTGCGTTTCTTGACAATACCGACCCTGACGGGATCGACCGTGTGCTGAGCGACCTGTCACCACACCTGTCGCAAACCTTGTGTCTCGTTGTTTCAAAAAGCGGTGGTACGAAAGAAACTCGCAACAGTATGCTCGAGGTGACCCACGCATTTAAGCGGCTCGGGTTGAACTTTTCAGAGCAAGCTGTGGCTATCACGGGCGAAGGTAGTGCGCTACACAAAGTTAGCCAGTCGGACACGTGGTTGAAGTCGTTCCCGATGTGGGACTGGGTCGGTGGTAGAACGTCCCAGATGTCGGCGGTCGGGTTGCTGCCGGCTGCCCTTACCGGATTCGATATCGACGCACTGTTAGCCGGCGCGCGCGACATGGATACTTGCACGCGTGTTCACGATGTGTCAACAAACCCCGCAGCGATCCTAGCCGCGACCTGGTTTGACGCAGCGAAGACGCGAAACCTGCGCGACATGGTAGTCATTCCATACAAAGACCGCCTGTCGCTATTATCACGGTACCTCCAACAACTCATCATGGAGTCGTTGGGCAAAGATGTTGACGTGCATGGCAAGCTGGTGGAGGAAGGTATTGCGGTATATGGGAATAAGGGGTCGACGGATCAACATGCCTATGTCCAGCAGCTTCGCGATGGCTACAACAACTTCTACGTTACCTTCGTTGATGTGATGCGCGATCGAT
Source organism: Planctomycetota bacterium (assembly GCA_013151185.1). Taxonomy (GTDB): domain Bacteria; phylum Planctomycetota; class Phycisphaerae; order UBA1845; family UBA1845; genus UBA1845. The sequence continues at coordinate 7,599 of JAADIU010000121.1, read as the reverse complement.
CGGACGAATCTATTGATGTGGACAAGAACGTGAAAACCGGCGACTACCTTGCGGGTTTCTTGTTGGGTACGCGGGATGCGCTTTATGAGAAAGATCGGGAGTCGATCACAATCCGCATCGACGAAGTCAACGCGCACCGCGTTGGCGCGCTGATAGGTTTGTACGAGCGAGCCGTCGGGCTGTACGCCTCGCTGGCAGGTATCAATGCCTACCATCAACCGGGTGTGGAAGCTGGTAAGAAAGCGGCAGGCGAGGTGTTGGAGGTGCAAAGGGCGATATTGAGCTACCTCGCAGATCATCCCAACGCATCCTACTCTGCCGAGCAATTGGCTGAGGCGATTGGCGAACCCGATCAGGCAGAGCGGGTCAACCACATTCTGCATCGACTCGCTTACAATTCCGGACGGGGTGTGAGCGTTGAAAGAGGCCAATCGATCGCAGACGCGCGTTTCAGTGCGGGTTGATAGTCAAACCCGATACGGGCGTTAATCGTACAACTACCTTGACCCTATCGAAGCACACCTGTAGGCTGGGTAGTAGGATCTAAGCGATTGCCCGGCTTTTCCAGATTTGCGGGAAGCGTGGGAGCAGGACTGCTACAAAAGGAGATTGGTCATGGGCTTTCTGGACAAACTTCGCGGCGAATTGGTTGACATTGTCGAGTGGATCGACAACACACGCGACACGTTGGTGTGGCGTTTTCCGCGGTATCACAATCAAATCAAGAATGGGGCGCAGTTGATCGTTCGCCCGGGGCAGGTTGCTGTGTTCGTGCATCGCGGTGAACTGGCTGACGTGTTTGAACCGGGCCACTATGAACTGCGCACGGACAACCTACCGATTCTTAGTACGTTGCAAGGTTGGAAGCACGGGTTCGACAGCCCGTTCAAGTCGGAGGTCTATTTTGTCAATACGCGGCAGGTGACCGATCTCAAATGGGGCACGCCGAATCCGATCATGTTGCGCGATCCGGAGTTTGGCCCGATTCGATTGCGTGCGTTCGGCACCTATTCACTTAAGGCGAGTGATCCACGGGTGCTGTTGAAAGAACTGGTCGGAACTGATGCGGTGTTCGACACGGATGAGATTCACGAGTTTATCCGTTCGGTAATCAACAATGCCTTCGCCGACATGATTGGTGAATCGCAGGTGGCTGCGTTGGATCTTGCATCACAGTATCGCGAATTCTCAGAGATTCTGCGAAAGAACACGGTCGAACGGATTGACGATGAGTTCGGATTCGACATCCCACAGCTCTACATCGTGAACATCTCGTTGCCCGAGGCGGTCGAAAAAGCGTTGGACACGCGCACCAGTATGGGCGTCATTGGCGACTTGAATCGTTTCCAGCAATACCAGATGGGTCAGGCAATGACGGCTGCGGCGGAAAACCCAGCCGGTGGCGGGGCGGCAGAGGGCATGGGCCTCGGTATGGGTTTCGCGATGGCCGGCAAGATGATGCAAGGCGCGCCGATGGGAACTGCAGGGCCAATTGGAGCAGGGGGACCGATGGGTGGTGCGGGCATGGTTCCACCCCCACCGCCGGGTGGTGTTTGGCATGTCGCATCGGGTGGACAGGTGCAGGGTCAGTTTGCGATGGCTCAGGTGCCCACGTTAATTACGCAAGGTAAGATCGCTGCCGATACGATGGTATGGAGCGCTGGCATGCCCGCGTGGATGCCAGCCGGCCAAGTGCCTCAATTCGCATCGTATTTCGCACCGGTGCCGCCACCTCCGCCACCTGCGAAGTAGGTGAGTCGTCAGTGAGGCCGATTCATGGACTGCACAAACTGTGGCGCACCGCTACCTGCGACATCCAATCTATGCACATTTTGCGATACCTTGAACGAAGTCGATCTTCGGGGCATCCCGCGCCGTTCGGGCCCGGCGACAGAGGGCGAACGCAACTGTCCGCAGTGTGACCAACCGCTTGCGGTCGTGGGGTTGCAGGTGGGCGGAGGCATGTCGGTGGATCAATGCAATCGCTGCCATGGATTGTTCTTCGATCCGGGCGAGTTGGAAACGTTGATCGATGACTCGGTCTCGCATGTTTATGAGATTGATTTCAAGCGGCTGACTAACCTGGTCGAGGAGGAAGGCCCGCGCGACTTGCAAACCGTTCAGTACGTTCGCTGTCCCGAGTGCGGAAAAATGATGAACCGCAAGAGCTACGGGCCGCGTTCGGGTGTGATCGTCGATCGGTGTCGCGAACATGGTATCTGGCTGAATGGACGCGAACTGAACTTGCTGCTCAAGTGGACGAAGGCGGGTGGCCAGATCCACAAAAAGGAAACCATGATCCGCGAAGAAGGAATGAAAAAACTCAAAAGTGAAGTTCTCAAGCACGCTCGTGCCTCGGATTACATGGAGCCCCGCGCCGGATTCGACACGTCAGGACTGTTCGATGTCGTCCGGGTTCTCTTCAGGCTGATGCGCTGAAGGTGACACGAAATGAGTGAACCTTCATCCATGCCATCCAGGTCGGAGGATTTCCCCGCCGACGTTTCCGGTTCGACGCCCCCGCCTCTCGAATCAAGTTCCGATTCACCCGAGTCAGCCCATGTGTTTCCGTGCGAAGGTTGTGGCGCCGATCTTGAATTCAGCATCGGCGTTCAGAATCTCAAGTGTCCGTATTGTGGTTTCGTCAAGGTCTTGGAGTTCGATCCGGAGCGTCACGTTGCCGAGCAGGACTACTACCAAATGCTCGCGAACATCGCATCGTGGCGCGAAGAGGGGACCGATCAGACCGACGGCTTGAGTGAGGTGCGGTGCGTGTCTTGCGGTGCGAAGGTTCAGTTTCAGGGCACGCTAACGAGCAGCGAGTGTGCGTACTGCGGTGTTCCGCTTCAGCTCGATGATGTGCATGATGCTGCCGACCGTGTCCCCGTGGACGGTGTGCTGCCATTCAAAGTTGATCGCAAGAAAGCACACACAGCGCTGGCCGCCTGGGTGAAGTCGCGATGGTTCGCCCCCAACCGATTCAAGAAGGTTGGAGTGAACGGAAAATTCTCCGGTGTCTACACGCCATACTGGACCTTCGACACGATGACCACAACGCAATATACGGGCCAGCGCGGGGATCACTATTGGGTCACGGTGGGTTCAGGCAAGAATCGGCGGCAGGTGATGCGGACCCGATGGTCCTATGCCGCAGGCACCTTCCGAAAATTCTTCGATGATGAATTGATCGTCGGGGGCGAAGGCCTACCGGTCAAGCGCCTAAACGCCCTAATGCCCTGGCCGCTCGAAGACTGCGTCCCATTCAATCAAGAGATGCTGGCTGGCTTTCTGGCGAGAACATACGACGTGGAACTGGAACAAGGCTTTTTGATCGCCAAGGGTAATTTTGAGAAAGCGCTCGTAGCCAACGCCAAATCCCTGATCGGAGGCGATGCTCAGCGCATCCACAGCATCGAAACACAATACAACGCCATCACCTACAAACACCTGCTACTACCCGTCTGGATGATGGGCTACCGCTACGCAAACAAAGCCTACCAAGTCGTAGTCAACGCAGCCACAGCAGAAGTCCAAGGCGATCGCCCCTACAGTGCCGTCAAAATAGCATTCGCAGTCGTATGTGGATTGGTCGTTGCGGGCGGCATCGCTTATGTCGCGTCCTCCAGATGATCCATACCGTAAGGAAAAGATGGGGGCTGGATGTTCCAGTCCAGGACAGGTCTGTTCATACGCTCCGATACCATACCGAACCGGACACCAGGAACGAGTATAGATATGTGCCGAAGAAGATGGTCGCCAGAAACGGCGTGGTTTCGGGAACATACCAGGCAACTGCGAGAGCCATATTGACCATAAAAACCGCCGTTGTTGTCTTGGCTCTCGACCGAACAAGGTGAGGCATGGGGAACGGGGCGAGCATGGATGCCGAGTTCAGAAGGTAGACCGCGATAATGAACGGTGTGGCATCGAACCGGTAGGATTCTCGAAGAAGAAGTACCAGCAGAAGATGTCGCATCAATTCGTTGGTGGCCGTTCCGGTGCCGGCAACGTACGATGGATCGACGCGCTGGACGACGCGGATAAGAATCGCCACGGCGGCGAGCACGCCAAACGCGGACACGACTCCGCCGAAATGAATTCCGATCACCATCGCAACCAGAATGTGCGAAACCGCGTCACATACGTTGTCCAGGTCGGCACCGAATTTGCTGCGAAGCCCCAACTCCTTTGCGAGAGCTCCGTCCAGGTCATCCATGATATTGTTGAATACGATGAGCGGACAGATATACAGGAACGCATCCTCACGGAGGAGGATATAGAGCGGCAGGACTCCCAGTATTGAAACAATGTTCGGAAGATTTCGGTAGATGTGCTTCAAAGGTGTATTCAACGCGCGTTCTCAAACCTCTCGTTTTCGATCAGCGGAGTGTGCAACGGCTGTTTGCGCCGGTTCGTCGCCGTCTGTCGGCTCGGTTGGAGAACGAAGAAATGGTTTGTTAACGATGGAAACTCGTACCCCATCCTGGCGAATAGCCAAGGGATCAACCGCGTGTTCCACGGGTAGCAAAGTCGAAGCCCCCAGTACGCGAAACGCCCGACAGCGGGGAGGCAGTGAAAGCGGTCTGGTACCAGCGTTTTCCATTTCTTGATGAATTCGCAAGCCATCTGCGCGTTGATGTACGCGGTGTTGGCCTGGACGCTCACGACGCCGAAACCGGCATCGGCAAGGATGCTTCGGTATGTTTCGACAGAGCGATAGACGACTTGGTAGTCTCCCTGAATGGCTTTGACCCCGCGTCGAATGGTGGATTCCCGGCACAACACGATGGCTTCCGGTTCGAGACACGGAATGAGCCTTTGCAGCAGAACCCGAACATCGTGATCGTTCAGGTACATCAACAAGCCACCGAGAAACACCAACCCAAGTCCACGCGTGGGTTCAAAGGAGAGGACGTCGCGGTTGTGAAGCGTCACATTTTGATAGCGAGAGCACCGAGCCTTCATCGCTTCATAAAGAATTGGGCTTGCTTCCACTGCGGCTACCTTCGCAAAACGTTGGGCGAAGTACTCGGTCCAAACCCCGACGCCACTTCCAAGGTCCAGTACCGAGGTACTTGGTGCGAGACTTTGAATTGTTCTTGCGATCGATTTTTGTTCGCCGTGGAAGCGAAAACGCCCTGCGCCAGCGGGGAAACCAAATCCGTCCATCATGTAAGGACCGAGCAACGATGGCTGAGCGCGCGTCCAGTATGCTTGGACCCTTGAGTAGTCGAGTTGAGGCGGGGACCCTGTGGCTAGGGGGGGGGTACTCTGAACAGTACCTTGATGCGGCATCGGCGCCGTCATGATCCTTCCAATGAAAACGGGCGTTTGGTTGTCCCTGGCCCGGACGTATCTCGGGACTCATGAAAAATCTGGTCGGCAGCTCGAAGATCTTCGAGTGTATCAACCTCGCACCAACGTCCCTCCTCGAAATGAACAGATTGAAATGCAAGCACCCCGTCCGCGATCATTTCTGCAAAGACGACCTCGTAGTAGTCATGCACCAGTCCCGCAGCGATTCGCCGATCCAGACGCCGAACAACATCGCGCCAAGTTGCCGCCGACAGGCTGTACATATTGACGGTTTTATACCTTAGCCCTCGTACACTTGGGTCGGCCCCCACGCGGAATGAATTGACGCGCCCAGATTCGTCGATCGAGACGGTCGTTCCGAGCATTGGCGATTGAAAACGTGCGATGGCGATGCGATCTGGAACGCGCATTCGGCCCAGCAGATGTGGATCGAATATGAGATCCGATTCGATCAGAACGAATGGCCCACGGATATATTCGCGGGCCAGCCAGAGTGAGTAGATGTTGTTCGTCGTGGCGTATTCACGACAGTCCACGAAATTAATTGTGAGCCCGGAAGCATGCCGCTCCAGAAAATCGCGAATCTGCGCGTCGTGGAAACCTACGACGACGACCAAGTGAGTGAAGCCCTGGTCCAACAAGCAAGAAACAAGCCGTCCTAGAATGGGGATGCCGCGTATTTCTGTGAGGCACTTGGGGCAATGATCCGTCAGCGGTCGTAGGCGGGCACCCGCCCCCGCAGCCAACAGAAGGGCAGTCGTGATGGGACTATGACCAGCTTCGCGTGAACTCCAACGCGACGGCAAGTTTTGCCCACCGCGATACCTCCCAGAAACAATCGCGTTATCCATTCAGATTGCGTTCTCCGTTTCCTAGAATCAAGCCTCGACCTTGCGAACTTCTCCAGCAACTCGTTGCCACCGGCAAACTCCCTGTGGACGCGCAACGAGCGAATTGACCGTTGCCCATGTGCTGCCACCGAAGCCACGCCATTCTACCGCATTTTGCCCGATTCCAAAACCAAGTGAGCAATTAGAATAGAATGCCCGCGTTTAAGCCCAGCATTCGCGCAGTCTTCGCCAGTTAGACCTGTTCAAGGACGGCAGTGCGCCAACGCGCGATGATGCGTTTTCAACGGCACGCTCGGTGGCATGAAACGACGCGGGGAGATTCCAACGGTTCTTCGACGACGAACTTATCGTCGCAGCTTCAGGCATCCCGTTAGTACGCCTCGATGCCCAGCGGCCTTGGCCGCTACCCGACTGCCTTCCGTTCAGTCAGGGGATGCTGGCTGGGTTTCTTGCGAGAACCTATGACGTAGAACGGAAGGACGGATTCACCCAAGCCCAGATTAGTTTTGATGAATCGCTGGAAACCGGCGCAAGGGTTGATCGGAGACGACACCCAACGCATCCACAGTATCGAAGCGCAAAACAACGCCATCACCTGCTGCTAGCCGTCTGGATGATGGAATACCGCTACGCAAACAAAGCCTACCAAGTAGTAGTCAACGCAGCCACAGCAGAAGTCCAGGGCGATCGCCCCTACAGCGCCGTCAAAATAGCATTCGCGGTCGTATGTGGATTGGTCGTTGTGGGCGGCATAGTATATATTGCTTCCCAAAAATGACGCTCGACATTAAGCTGGCCGTCTCAGGTGATGCTTGAAACAGGGGGAGTTCGATTCCTCATACGAGTTGGGAGAGCTTCCCGATCGATGTGCACACCGTACCGATCGAGAAGCCCGCTCCCAAATAGATGCCCCGAATGCGTGTGACATGTCAGCCTTTATTCAGAGAACACGCCGAACGTTATGCCCGCTTTCTAAGGACTGCGACACCTCCGAGGGCCAAGAACATCAACGTCGCTGGTTCAGGAATTTGGGCGACCCAAGCTTCGCGAAATCCTGAAGGGTTGATTCCAAAGCCTGTGATCACTGTTCCATCGTCGGATAGGCCTTGTGCCTCTGACAACTGCCAGCCGGTCAAATTCAGCCCCAATTCTTCCAAGACGACTTGGAGATTACGCATTCCGTTTCCCTCGTCCCAGATGAATGCTTCGCTACCCGATGTGGTTGATCCACCACCGACAATGACCGAGCCGTCGGCGGAGACCCCCCCATTGGCGAAGCTTGAGAATGCCCCACCGGATAGGTCTCCCAATCCAACCATGCCCCCTGCAGCCGTCCATCGAAAAGCCTCAAATCCGGAAGACCCGAACGCGTTTCCGATTATTGTAGAACCGTCGGCGGAGATACCCTTTGCGCTATCGAATTGGAATGGGG
>JAADIU010000292.1 GCA_013151185.1 Planctomycetota bacterium | reverse complement strand
TGGTCTGCCCGCATCGTTTCAAACAGACCGGCACCGTGAAGAAAGCCCCCGTCGTAGATGCTGATCATCGCACCCGAGGATGCGATGAACTCACCGTTGAGATAAACAATTGAATCCATATTCAGTGATTCCGGGCGGCTAAAGAATGGTCCGTCGCGTGTGCGTTTTCGGGCGCGATACCGAGCGCTCGAAACATACCGCGCGCTTTGGCCAGCGTTTCTTCGAGTTCGTCGGCGGGATTGCTGTCTGCGGTGATCGCACCGCCCGCGTAGACATGAACGCTGCGACCCCGTTGAATCATTGTTCTGATCGCGATGTTCATGTTCATCGAACCGTCGACACCAAAGTAACCGATCGCGCCGCAATATGCTTCGCGCGGGGTCGATTCCAATTCATCAATAATCTGCATCGCCCGGATCTTCGGGCAACCGGTGATCGATCCGCCGGGGAACATCGCCCGCAGCACATCCACGCGACCGATGTCCGGATCGGCTTGCCCGACAATGGAAGCGACCAGATGATGCACCGTGGGATGGGTCTCAACTTCCGCGGCATCGACAACGTTGATTGATCCAAACCGGCAGACGCGCCCGAAGTCGTTGCGCAACAGGTCAACGATCATCGTCAGTTCCGCGCGGTCCTTCGGGCTGTTGCGAAGTTCGCGACGTTTCGATGCGTCGTCACCCATCCTTGGCCGCGTTCCTTTTATCGGGCGAGTCAACATCGTTCCGTTGGGTTGGAGTTGCACGAACAACTCCGGTGACACGCTGAGAACGGCTTGGTCGGGCCACGCCAAGAATGCCGAATAGTCCGCCGGGTTCACCTGCTGCAATCGCAGGTATAGCGAGAGCGGATCCAGGTATGTGTTCGTAGTGAACCGCTGCGTCAGGTTGACCTGAAAAATATCGCCCGCGCGAATGTACTCAATCGCCCGCTCGACTTTCTCAAAATACGCCTCGCGGGTCATGTTCGATGGCGGGATGGAGGGTGACTCTGCACGCGGCATGGCGGATGCGAGTTCGGGCACAACGCTCGATGCCGCCCGTTGCAGGCGTTCCTGCCATTGGCGAATCCGCTCGTCCGCAGGGCGTCGGCTTTTCTCCAGGTCCACAGCGCCAATTGTCCAACAGTGGGCTTCGTGATCGTATACTGCGGCAGAATCGTGGAGGGCGAATCTTGGAGCTGCCGAGTCGGGCAGGGGCAGACCCGCCGTCGGCAATCCACACTCGTACGGAACATAGCCCACCCATCCACCTGCAAAAGCGTGGCCCGCGAGATCGACCCGAGGCAGGCCGTCCACCGAGACTTCAAGCGCTTCAAACGGATCGACTTCACCGCTCTGCCCAACCGATCGGCGGGTGTGAATTTCGTCGATTGGTTCGACGCCGACAATGCTGAATCGACCGTAACCGGCTGTGTTGCAAGAACTTTCGAGCGCGAACAAGCCGGGCTCATCCGCCAACGCGGTCAACAACTGCCCGACGGTGCAATCGTTGCGACCGTTCGCTTGAAGCAGCGTGGGCTTTGATGTTGATGCGGCTTGCGTCATGACGGGGGAGTATAGCAAACCGCGCGATTGTGAGGAGATTCCTGTGCCTCGCAACGGGTGCGTACTCGCCGGCATCTTGGCGATGATGCACTCATGGCAGCAGGGCAGATGTCAAAGTGGGTCGAGTTGTTCATTGACACCCTGCGTCTGCGAGGCTAATTTCCGGGGTGAAAGACGTTTCAAGATGAGGCGTCTCAAGATGGATCGCCATAGCCACCGTTCAAAGGATTGAATCTCATGTCTGATCTGCGCACTCGCCCCCGCCCCCGTTTCAACCCCCGTACTCTTCCGATCCGATTGGCTTTGTTGGGTATGTGTACTTTGGTATTCTGCGCTGACACAAACGCAGCCGAGCCATTCATCGCGAAGGTGAATGCGACCGAAGTGAACATTCGCAGCGGACCGAGCACGAACTACTACATCGTCACGAAGTTGCACAAGGGTGATCGGGTGGACGTTCGCGAAGAAGACAACGGTTGGTATGGCATTGTGCCACCGCCCGGCTGTTTTAGTCTGATCTCTGTACACTATGTCGATCTTGGCGAAGGCAACGAGGGCGTGGTGAATGGAGAGTCTGTTCAGATTCGGGCTGGGTCGAATCGCGATTCGCGTCGGTACGCAGTGCAGACCAAACTCAACGAAGGGGATGTGGTCGAGGTGTTGAGCAGCAGCCCCGAAGGGTATTTGAAAATCAAACCGCCCGAAGGTGCCTACATCTGGATTCATGGCGAGTTGGTCGATCGGGTTTCGGAAAGGACCGCGCCCGTCAGAAGGATACCGAGCGCAGGTATTCAATCGCCCACGACCCGGCCCAACGGTCTTGCGACGGGGGATGGGCGACCGTCTGCTGCGATCGAAACGCAAGGTGATCGGCGCATCGGCGCGAACGTCGCAGGGGCTCCGCAAACGTCTGCACAAAGTTCGGGCGCGACGCCATCGGCTGAGGCAGACCAACGAAGCGCGATGACGGATTCAACGGATCGTGTTGCCGTGTACACATGGACGGGCGAATCCAAGAAACGCGTGCGAACGACGGAACCGAGTGGGTACGCGGCAGGCCGAGAAGTTGCGAACTCGTCGATGGCTTCAACCACACCTTCAAACGTTCCGCAGCGCTTTCCCGATAGCGATCTTCCAAGGAGCGAACCACCGACGGCTCAGCAAGCGGACGAGCCCATCGCATCGAACGTCGCCGGTGAGGAAGCGTCGCGCAACGTCATGCCACACTCGACCACGCGCACGTCGCAGTTCTCCGATGACTCGACCGATCGCGTAGCCGTCATCAAATGGAACGACGACAATCGCGGTACAACTTCGGCGACCCATCGCACCACTGCGCCTACGGGACAGCAGGTTTCGCCTGAAGCGATCGCTCGGAATCCATCACAATCGCCTTCAATGCAAAGGCCATCCAAGCCGACAAATACCGCGCCGATCAAAACAGCGCAGCAGCAAACGAGTACAATCGAAGTCATTCCCTATTCCGGGAATGACCCTCGGGCGGAACTCAAGCAGATCGACGATCAGATGATGGCCGAGTTGGACAAGCCGTTCGAGCATCGGCAGTTCGGTGATTTGAGAGCCCGCTACCGCGGTATTATGGAAGCCGACGTGGATGAACCTTCACGTTTGTATGCTGAGCGGCGTATTCACCAATTGGACGTGCTCTCGTTTCGAGTCGGCGCGGTGAACCAGATGAACAACCTTGTGGTCAACGTGACCGAAACCCGACAGACTGCGTCGGTTGAGCGATCTTCATTCAAGCCGCAGTCCAACCCACGGGGGGTGGGTTTTGCAGCCACCGGCGAACTGCGCGAGAGCATGGTGTTCACGTCGCCCGTCGGACCGCGACGATACCGATTGATTGATCCGAACCAGGATGTTCCCCGCACGCTTTGCTATGTCGAAATTCCGCCGGACTCCACGATTGACGTAAGTCGACACCTCGGGCGAATTGTGGGTATACGGGCGTCACGCCAATTCATCGAAACCGGAAACGTGGACCCCATCCCGATTTTGGTCGCAAGCTCGATTGAGCCGGTGGGATTGGCAGCGTCACCGGGTTTGTCGGGTTTACCGGCTGAACGGTCGGGGATGGAAGTAAAGCCCGGTTTGAGCACACACCGTGATTCGCAAGGCTCGGTCACCCGAACGATGGTGCCAACTTATCAAGAGTGATAGACTGACGGCCATCGGTTAGGACTGCGTGCGTTTGATCCGGATTGCGCTCTTGCGTATTGCGCTACGCACCCGAAGATTTTTCACCCATACTTGGAGATTGTTCAACCATGCAGAGACCAAGAAAACGTGGCGTTGCAAGACGTGTGACTGCTGTGCTTGCAGGAGGCGTGGTTCTGCAAGCCGCTCAGTGTACACCCCTCCAAACAGATGTGTTTGCCGGCTTGGCCACCTCCATTGCGAGCGTTTTCGTGACTGGTTATGTGTTCGATCAATTCGGCGTGGCGCAGCCCGGTTTCGGTTTCGGATTCTAGGACCGTTCCAACAAGGTCGATGCACTTCCTGCACGACATCCGTGGTAGGGTGCGTCCCGGACGCACCGAATAAATACATGCGAGACGGTGCGGCTGGGCTAGATCCTACGAACGTCCAGAATTATTGCGTGAGGTCGCGCCCATCGGTTGGCATGCTTTCCTATGGATTCTGAGATTCGCAATGTCAGCGTCATCGGTGATGGAGCAATGGGTACCGTGTGTGCGCTCATTCTGGCGGAAAACGGGATCGACGTCACACTGTGGAGCAACTTTCCCGAGCAAGCCGCCAAACTGCATCACGACCGCGAGAACAAACGCTTTCTCGCGGGCTTTCCTTTTCCGGACAACATCACCATAAAATCAGATCCCCGGGACGCATGCAGCCAAGCCGACATGCTCGTGTCGGCAGTACCCTGCCAATTCATGCGCGACGTTTGGAAAAAATTTGCGGCGTTCTTTGTTTCGGATACGCCCGTCGTCGCGGTGTCCAAGGGTATTGAAATCGACACGCTGTTGGTATCAACGCAAATCCTCCAGGATGTGTTGGGCAAGGACGCACCTGTGGTTGCGTTGTCCGGCCCCAGCATCGCGCCAGAGTTAGCCGCCCGAAAACCCTGTACCGTCGTTGCGGCATCCGACAGCGACGAATTGGCCAAGCGCGTGCAGCGGGCGTTTAGCAACGACTACTTCCGCGTATATACCAACGACGATGTCATCGGTGTCGAAATTGCGGGCGCGACGAAGAATGTCATCGCCCTGGCTGCCGGGATCGTTGACGGAATCGGTGGCGGATGCAACGCAAAAGCCGCACTGTTGACGCGCGGTTTGGTCGAGATCACGCGGTTGGGTGTCGAAATGGGCGCGAAGCCCGCGACCTTCATCGGGTTGGCGGGCGTGGGTGATCTTGTGACGACGTGCATTTCTCCGGTCGGTCGGAATCGCAGCGCGGGTGAAAAAATCGGACGCGGCATGACGGTATCTGAGATTGTCGAAGAGACGCCATCGGTGATCGAGGGAATCGCCACAACGGGCGCGGTTCTTGCGCTGGCAGCGCGACACAACATTGAAATGCCAATCACCCGCGCCGTCGCATCGGTCCTCGAACAGGCTGTGTCACCGCAGGAAGCCATCAATGGTTTGATGACGCGCCAGTTGACGGCTGAATAGCCGGGCGAATCATCCATCACCAGCACGTTTGATCACCCTCGGTTTGCAGGATGGCGTAGTCCAACAAGTCGATCGAGCCGTCCCCATTCAAATCGCCGTCATCCAAGGGGCCCGCATCGATGGCGGATGCAAAAATCCCAACGTCTGCGGCATCCACCAGGCCATCGAAATTCAAATCGCCGCTACATAACGCGCTTCGCAACCGATTCAACTCTTCGACCTGGGCATCAAATCGAAGTTGTTGCGTTGTCGTGAGGCTCCCCAGCGTGAGCAGGTCTGGAAATTCAAAGGGGTTGGCTATCAGGTCGTAGAATTCGAAGACGCCAGCCTGCTGCACGAGTTTGTACTGCGCGTCGCGGACGGCGAACATGCTGGCTTGTAAGACGCCGGGAACATATTCGGAGTAGATGAATTCACGGGCGAGCACCGCGTTGGAGTCGAGCATTAGCGGGACAAGGCTGACGCCATCGATTGCGACATCCGGGATCGCAGTCGGCGCGTTGACGCCTGCGATTTCGAGAATCGTTGCAAACACATCCGTCGCGTGGATGAGTTCGAGTGATTCTCGATTGCCGTCGGAAACGGTTGGGCCTGAGATGATAAACGGAACGCGAATTCCGCCGTCATAAATCTCACCTTTGTTCGAGGTGTAAGGTGCCTCGGTGACGGAAGCCGGTGTCCCGTTGTCGCCCAGAAAAATGATGACCGTATTGTCCACGTCCGACCCGATGCCCGCGATGAGCCGACCTATTTCCGTGTCCATCGCCTCGATCATGGCTTTGTAGCGAAGCGTGTCGTCAGCCAGGGAAAGATCAAACGAGTGGAGTCCCGGCGGCGGGTCCTGAAATGGCGAGTGGGGTGCGTTGAAGGCAACCGTGCATGTCCAGGGCGTTGTCTGTTCCGCAATCCAGGAGAGGGCATCATCGACGCACACGGTCGTTGCGTAACCGGTTTCTGTCGCGGTGACTCCATCGATCGTGCGCGACCACATATAATAGTCGGGGAGAGTACCCGTTGGTCGGCCCGCGTACCGATCAAAGCCGGCTTCTCTTGGGGCATCCACACCACCCACCTCATCGCCAATACCAAGGTGCCATTTTCCAACGAGCGCGTTGGTATATCCAACATCGCTCAGCAGTTCGGCAAAAAGTGTTTCGTCCTGAGAAAGCGGCAGCACACCGGGCAGGACAACTCTGCGGACACCGTTTCGGAATCCATGTCGCCCGGTATACAATGCCGCTCGGGTTGACGAACAGACCGGCGTTGCCCATGCGTTTCGGAAAAGGATTCCGTTTGAAGAAAGATTGTCAATCACAGGTGTCGGGGGTGGGTCACCGGCGTCGGGTGCAATCCCTCGTGTGTATGCGCCGATGTTGGCGACACCCAAGTCGTCGGCGATGATCAACAGCACGTTTTGCGAACCAGCCATCGCAGGGATGACGGGGAGTAAGACGACACAAGTTACAAGCCCTGTGCTGATATTCTTTCGCATGGTTTTTGCCTCCGGCGTAGAAGTTCCCCATCGTCAATTTCTTGCTTCTTTGCTCAACGCAGCCCAGCCGCGAATATTGCCTTCGGTTTGCAAGTAAATCCTTGGGACGGGGCACGTCAGGAGATAGGCAGCCTTTGGTTGGAACCGATCGCAGTTTCGTACTTTGATCGCGTTCACGATGTAGCGATTGGGATGTGGAAAGGAAACACGGCGGATACAAAAAAACCGGCATCCGTCCATCAAGGACAGATGCCGGTAGAGGCAAACGAAATTGCGTTCTACTCAAATACGATCGCTGCTCAACCGAATTTCGGTGGCATTCCCAAACTCTTGCGGACCACGGTTAGCTGGCCCGCATGGACCGACTCGTGACACGCGATCGATCCGGGCAGGTTGCCGTAGCTAGACGCAAACTGGGTCATGTCGCCTTCGAGCGGTTTGGCTGCTTGCTCTGCATCCAGCGAACCAAGCCATGCCGTCAGGCTTTCACGCTGTGTCGCAAGCGCATCCCGCAGTTCCGCTGGCGACGGATACGCCGAAGCGCTGGTTTGCGGGACACTCCCCATGCCAAATAAGCCATCCCACTCGGCAGGGACGTTTGATTCCTGTTTGCCCAGCGTGCGAAAAAAGTTGTCCGAGTGGGCAATGTGCCCAACGACCCAAAAGGCATGGTTCCCGTTTTCGGTCGGCTGATGACACCACTTGTCATCGGGAATATCTTCCAGAAACATCAGTGTCATCCGGCGTGCAAACGCCATCGCCGCAAGCCCACCTTCGATCAATTCGCTTTTCACGTTGTGAATCCCTTTTCTTTAAGAAGTTGTTATTCGGCTGTGGCAACTTTCTTGTCGCGTGTGTACTTGATTTCCATGTTCTTGAATTCTTTGGCACCCGCTTCTGTGATGTACATCTGCATGAGGCATGTGTCCTTGTCGATGCGTTTTTCGACAATACGCATCTGGGCCTTCTTGGTTGGCGTCATTTGCGTTTCACCTTTTAAGGTCGTGGTCTTGGTGGCTTCGTCGTAGGTGCCTTCAAACATCATCATGTGGGTGCCCATGTTGTCGCACCAGGTTGAGACGCATTTTTGTTTGGCGTTATCGAACCCGGTCATGCCTCGGCCCTTGAATTCCATGCCCATGAAGTCGCTCGTGAAGTCCTCTTGCAGATAACGGTCGCCCAAAATCATGGTGAAGACAGAAACACCCTTAGCGACAGTAGGTTCGCCCTCCGGTCCCATCCAAAGTTTGGTTTCCGTATTCCAAGTGCCGACCATCTCTTTCAACTTTGCGTGTTGTGGTCCCGGCATGCCCATCTTCATCATTTCCATATGCTCTTGCATTTGTTCAGGAGTGGGCGCGCTGCCATGCTTGTGCCCATCGCCTTCCTTATGGTCTTGTGCAAAGACGGAAGGTACCATCAGCGCAAAACCACACACCGCCACCACTGCGAACAACATTCCCAATCGTTTCATCTCAAAGCCCTTTCAAAAACCGTTCCGTTCATCGCGCCACAGGCGATCCGCGCAATTGTCATCCGTCTCAAACGCTCTGCAACCCTAACAAAAATAAAACATCGCGTCAAGCATGGTTGACTGCCGTTTTGCACACCGTCAGGCCACAGCGTAGCCAATGAATTCAACCACTGCTTGATGGTTTTTGCGGATGCTGGATAAAAGGAGAGACCGGAAGTGTGATGACAAACGCGAGATTTGACCGTTCAGTTTCGATTAGGCGTCGGCTGTCCGCAGAGAGGCGAGCAGAGCGGATGGCGTGTCGACGATGGCGCGCAGCAAGCGCTTTGCGATTGCGCCCGTGCCTTTTCTTCGCAGCTTTGCCCATCTGTTTGCGTAGTATCGTAGCTTCAACGCGCCGGCTGGCGCGACAACGAACCTCAACTTGAACGCGGGCACAACGATTCGGTAGAAATGGAACGCGACTCCCGCGAGCCACCCCGGCTGATTCGCGTATCGACCAAGCAGCGTTTGGTAGCGATGCAGCAACGCGTTGTCGATTCCGTCCTGCGTCAGAACCGTTCCGGAATAGTAGTTGTCGGCTGTGTCGGTTGGGTCGTACATACCCATCTGAATGGTTTGATCGTAAAGTTTCGTACCCTTGAGCGGGTAGAAGATACTGAACTGTGCGCTCGTAGGTAGAATTTTGCGCATCACCGTCCACGTCTTGAGCATCGAGGTCACGTCCTGGCCGGGAAGGCCCAGCATGGTGAATGCGTGAACCTTGACGTTGTACTTTTTTGGCAGGGTAAACGCCTCGACGAGCACGTCCAGCTTCGTCCGCCGATCGAGCAGGCTCGTTCGCAATTCCTCATCGCCACTTTCCAAACCGATCGCGACGTAATGCAATCCGGCGTCGGCGATGATTTCCATTTTCTCCTGCGTGATGCACTCGGGTCGCTCCATGATGCTGAACGGGACACCGATTTTCGGTTTGTACAGGTCGCGGAAATGCTTTAGCCGATCCACGCCTGTCAGCCAGATTTCATCCACCCAGTATACGAAGTCGAGCGATCCGAACGCCTCGCGGAATGCAGCCAGTTCCTCGACGATCCGCTCAGGCGATTTCTCGCGCCGCCATCGACCCTGACCCGAGTATGAATCCATGAGTGCGTGATTGGAGCAGTAGGTGCAGGTGAACGGACAACCGCGACTCCCTTCGATGGCGGCCACGACGTTCACCTTCCCCATGATGCCTGCGATGTATGAATCGCGAAAATGAATGTCCGCGAAAATTTTCCAATCGGGAAGCGGTACGTCGTCGAGGTCGTGAATCAAATCACGCTTGGCTGTCTTGACCACACCTGCGTCTGTGATGACCCATGTGTTTGCAATGCCTGCGAGCGACCGCTTGTCGGCGACTGCGCGCAGGATATCCATCAGCGTACCTTCGCCTTCACCTAGGACGATGGCATCGCAGTGGGGGATGGTTTCTTCCGGTGCGTGCGTGGGGTGTGGTCCACCGATGACCTGCGTGATGCCTTGCGACTTGGCCCACTCAAGCATGGGCAGAGTCAGTGGCCACTCGCTGGAACGAACCGAGTAGCCGAGGATGTCTGGTTTTTCAATCTCGACGGCAGCTTTGAACGCGTCGAGTTCTGTTCCGCGTTTCAATGCCGTCGTGTCGAACAGGCACACGTCGGCACCGATTCGTTTCGCACTGGCAGACAGAACCGCAACACCAAGTTGTGGCGTCCGCACGCGCTGAAGGTTCGGATAGACCAGCATGAGTTTCACGCGCGAACCGGGAGGCAGGGGCGTGAAGTCCATGACCCCGTTGCGCTTGGGTTCATAGGGCAGAGAAAGTTGTACGAGTTGCGTCATGGGTTGGTCACCGTTGTTCGCTTCGTCTGCTGTAGGTCTCCATTTGCGGTATCGGTTTCAGAACGGCCTTCGAGCAATTGGGTGCGTGATTATCAGCCCTGCGGATGGGGTGTACCCTCGTTATTCATGCTGATATGGCCGCCTAAACTGTCGCGTGTTGTTGAACGAAGCCGCGGCCAAAGCCCTCAAATGGCGTCGATCGAACGAAAGACGCGCGGGCAAACGTCCGAAAATCCTTGCAGAGGTGTGCGCGATTCGCCCAATGGCCAGTCGCAGTGTCGATGTGCGCCCGGTGTTCGATCGAGATTGACAAACCGCATGAGTACGCTTTCTGCGAAAAATCCATTTTCCGAATTGTTTTCGTACCGCCAACTGTTGGTTTCGTTGGTGTGGCGCGATCTTCGTGTTCGATACAAGCAGTCGCTCTTGGGCATGGCGTGGGCGGTCTTGTTGCCTATGTCGATGATGTTGATCTTTACGTTCGTGTTTACTCGCGCGGTGAAGGTTGCGGACGGTCTCGACATCAGCATGCCGTATCCGTTGTTCGCGTACACCGGATTGGTTCCGTGGACGTTCTTCTCAGCTTCCTTGATCGGTTCGGTCAACTCGCTGGTAGCCAACCGCAACCTTGTCACAAAAGTCTACTTCCCGCGCGAGGTGTTTCCCCTATCGAGCATCGGGTCTGCGTTTGCAGACTTTTGTATCGCGGGAAGCGTACTCGTCGGATTGGTGGCGTATTTTCACTTCACCACTTCATGGACGTTTGAACTGACGCCCGCGATTGCGTTTGTGCCCGTCATTGTTGCGGTGCAAATAATTTTCGCTGCCGGTTTGGGTATGTTGCTTTCGATGGCGAATCTGTTCTATCGCGATGTCAGACAACTGCTCGGTGTCGGAATGCAACTTTGGATGTTTCTGACGTGCGTGGTGTATCCGATTCACAACGACGGATCGTGGTGGGGCGTCATTGCGATGTGCAATCCGATGACGCCCATCATCAAAGGCTATCGCCAGTGCCTTCTTGAGGGCACGCTGCCTTCGGGTGGGGCATTCCTTGCTGCATGTGCCACAGCGCTCGCCGTCTTCGCGCTGGGGTGGTGGTCGTTTCGCAAGATGTCATACAAATTTGCGGAGTGCATTTGATGGCTGCATCCGTTTCGTTTCAAGGCGTCGGAAAGCGATTTCGTCGGGGGGCGGTGCATGAAAGCCTCCGCGACCTATTGGCGTTAGCCGCGCGTCGTATCACGGGACGCAAGTCTCGCACGTCACGGCAAACGTTTTGGGCGCTGCGCAATCTCGACTTCGAGGTCGCGCCGGGTGAGGCGCTCGGAATCATCGGACCCAACGGTGCCGGCAAAAGCACCGCACTCAAGCTGCTCGCGCGAATCCTCCGCCCGGATGAAGGATCGATCCAAGTCAAAGGCCGCCTCGCAGCGCTCATCGAAGTGAATGCCGGAATGCACGGCGATTTAACCGGCCTCGAAAACATATTCCTCACCGGCGCGATCATGGGCATGAACCGCGCAGAAATCAAAAGCAAGCTCGACGCCATCATCGAGTTCAGCGGGATCGAGAAATTCATCGACACACCCGTCAAGCGATACAGCACGGGCATGCAGGCGCGGCTTGGTTTTTCGACGGCTGCCCACGTGTCACCGGATGTGCTGCTCGTAGACGAAGTGTTGTCCGTGGGTGATGTGGCGTTTCGACATCGCTGCGAAGAACGGATGCGCGAAATGGTCGATGCGGGTGTCGCACTCATCTTTGTGACCCACAACCTCGAACAGATGCGGAGCATTTGTCATCGCACGCTCGTACTCGACGGCGGCGAGCCGACATTCGTGGGATCGCCCACCGACGCGGTAGGTCATTATCTTAAAGCCACGATGAACCGCATTGGCGAGTTGTCGTACGTTGACAATCCACGGTCCGAACATACCGACGGTGAAGTTCTCGGTATGACGTTCTTAGCTGCTGACGGTTCGGAGGTGGAGTGTGTTTGTCCCACCGAACCGCTGACAATGCGGATGAGTTTTATGCTCAAGCGCGACGTGCAGCGATTGACTGTCGAGACGGCGATTCGTCGCGATGGCGGCGAAATGATGGTGAGTTTGAATTCCCGCCATCAGGGCATCACCTTCCAAGCGAAAGCAGGCCGACACGATGTGAGCATTGATTTGCCTTCGTTTCCACTGGGTGGTGGCAACTACTTCGCCATCGTTCGGTTGTGGGATGCCGACCGTTCTGAATTGCTGGCCGAGACGCCGTATAAATTCATGTTGCAGGTCGATGATCGCGGGAAAGGCACGGGGCTGTTGTCGCTGCCGCACGAGTGGTCGGCGCTGAAAACGGTTGAGCCTGTGGTTCAAGCGGTGCGCACAGCGCACCCTACCGAAGTGATCGCCGACACGGGCGTCGCTGCGCACGACGTCAATAAAGGTCTTGTGCAACCATCACCGTAGGGTGCGTCCCGGACGCACCGAATCAATCTGCAAGACGGTGCGGCTAAGCCGTACCCTACGCAGGTTTGTTCTTGAGCCCACATCGACTGACGGCACGATCCTATGCGTCTTTGCATATTTGCCCATCCTGAAGCGACACATACGAAGCGCATGGTCGCCGCGCTTCGTGATCGCGGTGTTACAGTCCACATTGTCTACAAAGGCAATCACAATCCCGATGGGGCGACCTACGAATCGTTCGCGGTTCCGGGGCTGAGTTTAGGCAACGCGCATCGTCGCAGTATTCGACGGCTTCGGTATCTGTCAAAATTTTTCAAGGAACACGATCTGGTCAGCGTCTTCTACCTGAGCGATTGGGGTTTCTACGATGAAGCCATCGCCGAAGGTCGTCTTGCGCTTTGGCCTTGGGGATCGGACATTTGCCCGCCGCCCGGTGCGCCGCAGGAGACACCGCGTCTGCGCTCAAGGCGGCAAGACATGTTCCACGGTGCACATGCGATCGCGTCATGCAGTCATTGGTTCGCCGATCAAATTGGTAACTATGCAGGCATCGAAACGGATCGCGTCGGTGTGGTTCCGCTGGGTGTCGATCTCGACCTGTTCAAACCAGCCGCGCAACCCGTCAGTGAGCCGATCGTCGGTTTTCTCAAAGGGTTTGGTCCCGCGTACGGCGCGCGTGGATTGATTGAGGCGATGCCCGAGATTGTGGCTCAATGTCCTGACGCACGCTTCGATATGGTGGGCAGCGGCGGAGGGCTTCAGTCGTGTCGTCAGCTTGCCAACGAATTGAACGTTTCGGATCGTATCCGGTGGATCAGCCCCGTTCCGCACGAGCGGGTTCAGCAATTGCTACAGCGCTGGTGCGTCTCTGTGATTCCGTCCGTCGTCGAAAGTTTTGGTGTTGCCGCATTGGAATCGAGTGCGTGCGGCGTGCCCGTGGTCGCAACCCGCGTCGGGGGTTTGCCTGAAACGGTGATCGACGGGCAAACTGGAATCCTCACGACACCCGACGATTGTTCCAGCCTCGCCCGTGCCGTTGTCACGCTCCTGAACGATGCCGACCACCGTCTCGAAATGGGGCGAGTTGGCAGGGACTTCGTCGCGAACCGATTCGAATGGAACTCCTGTGTCGACAGTTGGTTGTCGTTCTTTGAAGACGCCGCATCGGGCGGCCTTGATCTGGCTTCACCGGCGAATACGGGTGCGGCCGTTCAGAAAACCCTTCGCCACTCTCTGTAAGTCATATCGCGACAATTATCGAATTATTGTGCCTCAATCCCGAAGGTGGCGGTGACCACCGCGCGCACGTCTTTCTCGATCGTGTATGTGTCATACATCCCATAGCTGCTGACTTCGGTTGAATGGGGTGCGGTGATTTGCAGGACGCCCATGCGTGCTTCGCGAAGTTCGCCCAGATTGCATTGCGTGCTCAAAGCGATTTTCTCCGCTCTCGAGCGGGCATCGGACGAAGCTGCGGCCATCAGGTCGATTTTCAGCGGTGCGAGCTTGGTATAGGTGTACTTTGGCGATTGCGAAATGACGAATACGCCTTCTTTGATCAGCTGCGTGACCCGTCCTGCCGCCTTCGCTACGAGATTGACGTCGGCTGTCGTGACTCCGAATTTGCGTTGAAGTGCGTATCCGGTCACCTCGTCGGTTCGATTTCCCTTTTCGTCGCGGGCGAAGCGGGTGGTTGTCGAGATGGCTCCTAGTCCAACCTGGTTCGATGGGAATCCGTTCTTCGTGAGGAATTCCCTGACCCGTTCGACACCCGAATCGAGAACCTCAAACGCGGCGACGAGACTTTCACCCTCGCCTCGGACGACGATGCTCCAGACCGCGCGGTCGCTGCGAACACGGCGGCGGGTCGAGCCTTTGACCGTGATGGACTGGGTTTGACGATGATCGAATTCGCTTCGGCCTGTGTAGGCGTCGGCTGCGATGTATGTGCTGGTGACAACACTCGCCGCGACGCCAAGTGCGATGACGACAATGGCGCAAACGACGACGGCGCTGGCGAACTGGATGCGGACACGGTACTCCATGGCGCTCCTCCTTGAGCTGCTTGAAGCAGTGATTGAGACGATGGGATTGTGGGCGAAGCTACCAGCGCGCGGCAGAAGCGGAATCCATTCCGCAACGAAGCGACTATAACAAAATTCACGGTCGTAAATCAAGACGGCTACGGAAGTTTTTGTTCGCGCGATCGTGCGCACACCTCTGCGCGAAGTTTATCTGCTCATGCGTGCGTTGTACGGGTACAACGATAAAATGAATTCATGCATCGACTCGGAGCGTTCTTCACCAAACTATCGCAGCGGTACCTACCGGACCCGCTCGCACTCGCTTGCCTGCTGACGCTCTTCGTGTTCACGCTTTCACTATGTTTGCCGCAATCGAAAACGTTGGCCGATGAATCGATCGTCAGTCGAACAGCCGTTCTCGGTGGCATGTGGCTCGACGCGGTTTGGAACAAGGGCTTCTTGACCTTCGCCCTGCAAATGTGCGTGGTTCTTCTGACCGGCTTCGGTCTCGCCCGCGCCCCCGTTTGCAAATGGGGGCTGCGACGGATCGCCTCGTTGGCACGGAACAATCGCAGCGCGGTGATGCTGGTCGCAATCGTGTCGTGTGTGGGATGCTGGATCAATTGGGGTTTCGGCCTCATCCTAGCCGGCGTGCTTGCGACCGAAGTTCGCGCCCAATTGCAGCGACGCGGCGTGTCCGTTCAATACGCCCTCATCGTTGCTGCCGCCTATGCCGGGATGATGGTCTGGCATGGCGGCTTGTCGGGTTCCGCACCGTTGAAGATCGCATCGGAAGGTTTGACCATCCAATCAACCCAAGGCGACGGGCAGGTCACTTCCGAAATTCCAAAAATCACCATCAATCGAACAACCCTAAGCCGCTCCAATCTGCTGCTTACCGCCGGTTTGTTCCTGGCCGTGCCGCTGATTCTCGGATTGATGGCCCATCCGACGGGAACCCGCGATCCGAATCTTTCGCCATCGCACGGGGCGGAGGCACTCGAAGAGACTGCGGACGCATCGGAATCGAACGACCCTCCTCCGCGAACGCTTGCGAACTGGGTCAATCAATCGCCCGTTCTGCCGCTATTGATCGGCGGGTTGATCTTCCTGGGGTTATGCCGCCACGTTGATGAAGTTCGCACGGCAGAAGTAGGCGTGGGCTGGTTGACCGCAATCGCCCGATCCGTCAATTTGAATTTTGTCAATAGCGTGTTCCTGGGTCTCGGGCTTATTCTGCACGGTAACTTGATGTCGTACTTCCGAGCCGTCGCAAGTGGGGGTGCGGCGATCGTTGGGATCGTGATTCAGTTCCCTTTGTACAGTGGTATCCAGGGCTTGATGTCGGGCGCGGGGTTGGCGGCTGCGATTTCGGGCGGCTGTGTCGAGGCGTCGCAATCGGTGGCCGACCTTTTGCATCTTTCGGTGGAGACCACGTTCCCGCTCGCGACGTTGGCCAGCGCGGGTGTGGTGAATTTTTTCGTGCCATCAGGCGGTGGGCAGTGGATCGTTCAAGGGCCGATCATGTGTGGTGCCGCGCAGGAGCTTCACCTTTCCATCGAACGGACCGTGATGGCCATTGCGTATGGCGATCAACTCACGAACATGGTCCAACCGTTTTGGGCGATCCCGCTGATGGGGATGACCAAAGTGAACGCCAAAGAGTTCATGGGCTACTGCGCCCTGTTGATGCTGACGGCGATACCGATATTTGCACTGGCGGTCGTGTTATAAAGACGACGCGCGGAA
>JAADIU010000039.1 GCA_013151185.1 Planctomycetota bacterium | reverse complement strand
TTGCCAGTTATCTTGTTGCGCTGGTGTTTGATCTCTTCTGGGCAATATTGTCTGTGATGATTTTTTATGGACTTCAATCGCGCCGCTTGGCACCCGATCTTCGCGTGCGGTTACGCAAGCTAAAGGAATCGTCATCGCAGTGACACCGATCATCCTGCTGCTCGCACTCGCGGGCGATCCGCAACCTCCCGCCTCTGATTCCGTTGTTATCAGAAGCGGTTCACCGCACGCGCAACTGGATGAGATTCTTCAGCAGCCGTTGTTTAACCGGTGGAAGTTACGGCAGCAGCGCGCGGCAACCGAGCCACACGAATTCCATGCCATGCAAGTTGCGAAGGAAATGATGGAGGACATGTTCAGGAGCATCGGTTCTTTTCTTGGCCGAATATTGCGCATGATCAGGTTTCCCCGTTTCCCCGGTATGCCGGGTGGTGGCGGTTTCGTCTCGGTGCTGACGCTGGTCATGTGGCTCGGGGGGGCTGCACTCTTGTTGTATTTCCTGGTGATGATCTATCGGATCATTTCGCAACGCGGAAAAAGCGTCAAGAATGCAAGGGTATTGAGTCGGGAAGAAATCCGCAGCGCGCTGGAAGAGGGCGATGCGCTGGCGCTCGACGGGTCGCAGTGGCTTAATGAAGCGCAACACTTGGCGCAGGCTGGCGAGGTACGGGCGGTATACCGGGCCTTGTACTTGGCGCTTTTGTCAGGGCTGCATCGCACAGGGAAGATCGAATACCGACGACAACGAACGAACTGGACGTATGTCTCACGGTTTCGCGGTTCGGACCAGGATCGCTCGGTGTTTTCAGAATTGACGAAGCTGTTCGACGAAGTGTGGTACGGGCTCAAGGGAATCGGGCACACCGATATTGACGCGCTGCGCGCCAAGGTGACGGTGCTCGTCGGCAAGGAAAAGGCAGATGCCTAACCGATTCGTGTTCTGGTTTTGTGCCGTGTGCGTGTTCGGTGGGCTCTGGGCGTTTTACGCACTGGCTGCCTATGCGAGTCGAGGTGGAGAACAGGCACCGCTTTATTCCGTCCGTCGATATGATCCATACGGAACGGCGGCTTTGTATCAAGTGCTTGAGCGCCAGGGCATCGACGTCAGCACGATCGAGCAGACGCGCATTCCCGAACATGCATCGCCGTCCACGCTTATTCAAATTCTGGATCGACCGGCTGCCGGTTTGGACGAGGGCTTGCTTGAGTTCGGTAGTCGGCCAACCCTCGATCCCGAAAGACTGAAGAAATGGATGTTCGATGGAAACACGGTGATTCAATTCAGCGGATTCAATACCGCGCTGATGCGAATCTGCGGAGTACCCCACATCGATGACGATGATTCGCACGGATGGCGAGACATCGAAGCCGCGATGCGGTCGGGTACAGCACCGGATGATCTTGAATGGATGACCTACGAAGCGAGGTTGGTCGAGGGTGGTCCGCTGAGTGACAAGCTATCGGTATCTCAGTTGCTGTTGCAGTTTCATTCGCCGCGCCTGCTTTCGAGCAAAAAGACGAAGACTTGGCAGCCCATTGCATTGACGGGAGCGTCGGGTGTGTCGGCTTCAGTGATGGGAATCAAGCAAGTGGGAGATGGGCGCCTTGTGGTTGTTTCCAGTCCGACGCTGGTGCTGAATGGTTGGTTGAATGTCGATGGCAACTTGGAAGTTCTCTTGGCGCTCGTGGGTGACGATCGCGTTCTGATTGATGAGTGGTCGCACGGATTCGGACATGGCGGCACCATCATCGCATTCATTACCCGCTTGGGCTTGCTGCCGGCATTGGTGCAGGTCGGTTTTGTCATCCTGCTGTTTGCTTGGAGTACGCGCGGTGTTCAATCACCGAGGCTGGAACAGGCCGTACGCCGCCGATCAAGCGTCGAGCAGATTGTGACCTTGGGCCAATTGTACAGCGAGGTACTCGGTCCAGAAGACCTGTCGGCGCGAACCCAGGTCGAAGTGAAGCGTCGAATCGCAAACGCATTGGGATGCCCCGTATCCGCAATTGAAAAGAGACTCGGCAATCATGACGCTAAGGTCCGGGATGCAGCAAACAATTTACTGACCGCCATCGATGTGGATCAAAGTCACTCGCCGCGTTCGACAGAAAACGATGACCGCTGCCACCGCTGCGGTTACAATCTGCATGGAAATGTGTCGGGCATTTGCCCTGAATGCGGGGCAAAGGCGTCCGAGTTGGACAAACAAATACGACGTGCAACAACACCATCGACGGCTGACGTGCGGACGCAAAAACGGGTGGAAGCTAACACGCGCCGCGTTCTCACAAGCTCGTTCGAGTTTTCAAGGGAGTTGGTCATTGAGTCAGATAACTGAAGTCGCCCTGGGCGATGTGCGACACAACCTTGTTGAAGCTCGGGATCAGATTTCCAAAATTGTTCTCGGGCAGGAGCAGATGGTAGAACAAATGATGATCGCGCTGTTGTGCGGTGGTCATGCGTTGCTCGAGGGCGTGCCGGGTACAGCCAAGACGCTCTCGGTTCGGGTGCTTGCGCGGGTTCTGTCGTGCGATTGGAAACGCATCCAGTTCACGCCCGACCTGATGCCATCAGATATCATCGGGACGAACGTGTTCGATATGTCGAACAATTCGTTTTCGCTGCGACGCGGGCCCATCTTTACCGACCTTCTGCTGGCCGACGAAATTAACCGTGCGCCTGCAAAAACTCAGTCGGCGCTGCTGGAAGGCATGAGTGAAAGCCACGCAACCATCGATGGCACGAGGCATCAGCTATCGGAAGTGTTCACCGTATTCGCAACGCAAAACCCGATCGAATTCGAGGGCACATATCCTCTTCCCGAGGCGCAGCAGGATCGCTTCTTGCTAAAAATCAAGATCGATTACCCTGGTGAAGAAGCCGAGCTGCGCATTTTGCAAGCGTATGATGCAGGTACACCGCTGGATCGTCCGGAATCCGGCGAACTGCGGCCTGTGATTGATGTGAAGCAGTTGATCGCGGCGCGTGTTGCGTTGGCGAAGGTTCGTGTTGAGCCCAGCGTGTTGCATTATATCCTCACGATCGCACGCGAAACGCGGAACCATGATGCTGTTCTTGTCGGGGCAAGCCCTCGGGGTTCCATCTCGTTACTGCTTGCCAGCAAGGGGCGAACGCTCCTCCATGGCCGCGATTTTGTTACACCCGACGATGTTGTCGCGATAGTCGAGCCCGTGCTTGGGCATCGGATTACCTTGGCTGCCGACGCGGAAATCAGCGGTACGACCACCTCCGAGGTGTTGCAATCCATTCTCGATAAGACAGAGGTTCCAAGGTGACGATTCCCGGTCGGGTGATGATTTTTCTCGCCGCTGTCATTGCGTTCGGATTGTTGGTGGCTGTTATCCGCCCCGAAGTGCGATGGCTGGCGCTGTTTTGCAACATGCTCCTCCTGTTGGCGTTTGTGGGGTTTGCGATTCGATTGCGACGAACACGCGTTCACGTTGAGAGGGAACAGTGGGCCCGACTTGAGCTGGATTTGGCCAGCGACCTGGTGTACCGAATCGAAAACTTCAGCCCGCGAAAAGTCATCGTCACCGTGCGACAGCCCTGGCCGTCTTCCTTCGAGTCGGATGCGGAATTTCTCGAAGTCGAACTCGATCCGTTCCAAATGGTTCGCGCTGCGGTCTCTGTGACACCGCATCGCAGAGGCCGATTTCAAATCCCAGATGCGACGGTGGACATTCGGTTCGCAATCGACTTCGCCCGTCGGCGCCAATCGACCGACACCGAAACGGTCATGTCGGTTTATCCAAACCTGCGAACCGTGGCGCGATACGACAAGCTGCGTCGTCATCGGGCGCTTCATCAAATCGGTATCCATCAGCGCAGACAGCGGGGCGCGGGGCGAGAGTTCGACCAACTTCGCGAATACATGCAGGACGACGACTACCGCAACATCAACTGGATGGCCACCGCGCGGCGGGGGATCCCGATCACCAATGTTTATCGACCCGAGCGAAGTCAGGATGTGCTCGTTTGCCTGGAAACAGGGCGAATGATGGGTAATCCGATCGGGCCCACCACCGCGCTCGATCGGGCAGTTGATGCCGCGATCATGCTGTCGCACGTTTGCTCGCGGGCAGGAGATCGTTTCGGGCTTGTCTTGTTTCGCGACACCGTGACACAGTTCATTCGCCCGTCCGGTAGTCCGGTGGTGGCCAAACGCGTCTTGGAAACGTTGGTGGATGTGTCAGCCGAAGGAGTATTTCCGTCGTACGGCGCACTGGTATCCGCACTGCGGGCGAATCAAAAAAAGCGGAGTCTGATTTTTCTGTTCACCGACTTGAACGATCCGCAACTGGCGACGAATCTGCGCGACGTGTTGCCGCTGGTCAGTCGGCGCCATGTGTTCGTGGTCGTTAGCGTGTTCGATCAACTCATGGATCGGGTCGCGTCAGGCCCCGCGCCGGACCGCAGGAGCCTCTATCAAGTCCACGCAGCCCGCCGACTGGTTGAGGAACGGCAGACGCGCATTCGTGAGTTGACCCGGTCTGGCGTTCAGGTTTTGCAGGTCGATGTCGCATCGATCAGCATCGACGTCATCAACACATACCTGTCGGTCAAGTCGCGGCAACTGATATGAGGTCGATCGCGGGATCTTCATTGTCCTCGTTGGGCACTTTTACGGGCATGATGAAGAGGTAGTACAAAAACGACACAAGCAGCACACCGGCCACTGCGATCTTGGTGTCGTAGGAAAGGGTCGGTTCGTTGATTTGACTGAACCCGCCTTCGATAAAACCAGCCACCACCAGCCATGTCGACGCGCCCACGACGATGCGGATCAATCCGGGTTTTAGATGACGGAGTTGATCCCTCAATGATCCACGATCACGTCGCCATTGTGCGCGGGCGATGACCAGCCCAGCCGTTCCCGCAAACACGACACACGGAAGCTCGATCACACCGTGCGGTCCTACCCACGCCACGAAGAAAACCATCACGCCTTCCATTTGGTACAACGCGGTAATGCAGCCGAGCATGGCACCGTTAAAAAACAATATGCCAACGGTCGCAATTCCAAAGGTAAACCCGAGTACAAAACATAGAATGGATACGCGAATGTTGTGCGTGAACAAGAATGTTGAAAAAAGTGCATAGTTTCCGGACTGTGTAAGGAGTAGATTGGACCTGTCCCGTTCCTCTTCTTCTAGACGCAGGACGCGCTGCGCGGGTGATTCTTCAAGGTGCTCGGCTTGTACAAAAAGCTCCGCAACATCCCGATCGGCTTTCGTGCCGAAGTACCCCAGGAACACACCCGCGACCATCGCCAGCGCAGAGACGAGGAGCATCGAGCGTTGCTTTCGGAGTTCAGCAGGAAACCCGTGTCGCATCGTTCGCAACCATAGCCGCCAGATCGACGTCCGGCGGCTTACGGCGAAAACGGAATAGGCCCGTCCAACGAGTTGTTCCAGGTACTCCAGTATCGCAGGATTTCCCGAGCGCGTTTGAACGAGGTTGAGATCGCTCGACAGAAAGCGATAGAGCGAAAACAGTTCTTCGGCTTCGGCTGTGGAGAGCGCACTGGTGCTGCGGGCTTCGACCTTTTTAAGAAGTGTGTCGATACGATCCCACCGGGTTCGGCGCGATCGCACAAAATCTTCAAAATCCATTGCTGAATTTTGACAACGGCCATCCGGTCCGTCAATATCATACCCAACCGATCGCGTCGACAGGACTCCATGATACTGCACCAGATCACAACCCCGGAGCAGGTATGCTTTCACTACCCCATTGCGGGGCTCGTGTCGCGGGCGATGGCGTGGTGCGTTGATCAACTCATCCTGACGGCGGCTCTTGTCGTCATCTTGTTCAGCGTGATGTCCGCGGGTGCAACTTGGGGTTTTGCGGTGTTTCTCCTGGCGAAGCTCGTCCTCGATTTCGGATACTGGACCTGGTTTGAATTGAGGCGATCCGGACAAACGCCCGGGAAGCGCGTGTTTAAGATCGGGGTCATGTCTGCAAGTGGGTCGCGACTGCGATTTGGTGATGTCTTCACACGAACGTTGGTGCGTTTCGTAGACAGCCCGTTTCTGATACCATTTTTTGGTATTGTCGGTGGAACCGTCGCGATATTCGACCCGCTGCATCGACGCTTGGGCGACATCGCTGCGGATACGATCGTGGTCGCGTATGTGACGAGTGCATTGCCCAGTTCAGTGCTCAAGCAGCATGGCCGCGTCAATACGTTCGCTGACAACGCTGCCATCCGAAACCGGATTCTCACCAGGGTCACGCGCTCTGAGCGAGACGTCCTGTTCGATCTGATGCACCGTCGCGACAGTTTGCACGCAGAAACACGCGAGGAACTTTTTCGAGAAGCCGCGGACTTGTTTCGGAAACGCTATGGGCTGCCGAAAGATGTCGACTATCTCAGCGATGAACAGACGGTGCTAAACTTGGCATTGGTGATTCAGGATACAAAGTTCGTGGGCTAACCAGAACTGGAAAGGAACTCTTATGGCTGATTCAGATACGGGCGGATTGCCGGGAACGGCTCAATGCGAGATCACGGGTAAGTGGGTTCCAGAGGACGAACTGATCACCCTGCACGGAAAACGCGTCTGTGCGGAGGGAAAAGCCGAGTTGCTCGATCGCCTCAAGGGTGGTGAGACTCTCCCCGGTGAGATGGAAAGTCCGACCGTGATGCAACGCTTCAGTTGTATGTTCGTCGACAATATCCTGATGACCGTGTTTGGTTTCCTCATGGGCGTACTGTTCGGCACTGGGTTCGGGTTTATGGCAGGTGCGACAGCCATGAGCACCAGCATGGCTTTGCTGCAATTAGTAGCGGGCTCGGCCGTGCCGCTGGCATACTACACGGGGCTTCACGGTCGGTGGGGGCAGACCGCCGGCAAACGATCCGGTAAACTCAAAGTCGTCAGGCTCGATGGCTCCGACATCAGTTATTACACGGCTTTCGTACGATTTCTCTGGTTCCAGGGGCCTGCAATTGTCGCCGGAATCGTTTCGGTCTTCGCCGTGATGGCGTCCTCCGATTCAATGCTGGCAGCAGTGGGCATACTCGGTTTCGTATCCGTTATCTACCACCTCATCAATGTGCTCGTGGCTCTCCGGGATCGTGATCGGCAACGAGCCATCCATGATCGGATGTCAGGCACGCGTGTTATCCGGCTCGCTTGACGAATTGTCGGGCGTACTGTTCAGTCACCTACGCCGTGACTCAGTAATCTGTCGCGCGCCAATGGAACCCTCTTCTCGGAATAATGAGCGACCCACCAACGATCACAGGTTTTCGATGCCCAGGTTGTAAGATCGGGCTCGAAGTCGGGGACAGTGAACGCACGCGTTGTCCGAACTGCGCGTGGCGCGGTACGGTCATGACGTTTCATCCGATAGATCTTAAGATCGATGGTGGACAAGCGGCGCTGTCGGACGACGCAGCATGCGTCCACCACCCCTCGAAGCGCGCCGAAGCGATCTGTGCGGGAACCGGCGACTACATCTGCGCGCTATGTTCGATTGATCACGGGGGGCAAGTATTCAGCGCCGAGTATTTGAACACCGCTGGCGCCAATACCGCAGGAAAAGCGTTTGACCGAACGCTCGATCGACCGGATCGGACCGTGAGGTTCTATATCATCCTCTGCTTCATTCCCTACATCAATGTGATCTGGTACGTCGGATGGCCCGTCTGGGTCTCGCTCGGTTGGATGAAACTCCTCAAAGCCCGGCGATTGTCGAAAAGCGACCCGCTGATGGCGCGATTGGTGGGACCGACCCAAATCGTACTCCTCGCAATTCTCTTGGGAGTTGTTTCGCTACTCTTCTTGGTGGGGAGCATCTACTTGATGCTATTCCTCTTTGACGCATGGTCGGAAGGCTTTGCCTCCGATTAGGCATGAGTTCCCCTCCGTTGACATGAGACATAAATGGCCGTCGATCTAAAACTTAGAAACTCATTCGGCAACGTCAGTATTATCCTGATGGACGATCACCTCGTCGAACTTGAACACTCCTATACCAGTGATCGGGTGCGTAGGATACGTTACGATCGCGTCGAAAGTGTCGTCCGCTGGCGCGTGCTACCGCTTGGGCGCATGGCCATCGTCGGACTGCTGGTTGCCGTCCCAGGATTGCTGATGATGTTTTCCAGCGAACAGGTGTTTGTGACCATGGGGACTGCCTTCTTGACGATCGCGGCTTGCATAGAAGCGATCTATATCTACGCGGGGAAGACCCACATCAGCATCATGCGGGCAGGACGGGAATTCAAGCTGGCCGGAGTCGTCCGGCCGCATAAGGTCGATCGATTGCTGAACAGAATGGAAGCAGATATCCGCCGCACACAGGAAGAGGCCACCCCATCCACCTCAGACGAGAGCATCGAGTTGGAGTCAACATCCGAGTCGACTGAATCGGATACAGCTAGCCCACATATTTCATGAGCCCCAATCGTCTTGCTCATCGACACGCGCATCTCCGGCAAGCTTTCTAACCCTAAGCGGCTCGGTCTTGGCGGTCTGGCTTCTGCCGCGGAATCCGTCCCGGGTTGAGGCTGTAGAGCTTTGCGGCTGTAAAGCTGCTGCTCACCCATTGAGGACATCGCTTGAAGTTCGCTATACTGCATAACCGGTTGGCATGTGGCCTTTCCCCGATGTTCATACCAGTGTTCATGTTAGCCCAAGTGTTTTTGACGCTTACCCCTTTTCTGTACCAATCGTAACGAGAAAATCGGGATGCTCTTCGGTCATGGCTTTCTGGCCTCTTTGGGCGAATT
>JAADIU010000346.1:7376-18136 GCA_013151185.1 Planctomycetota bacterium | reverse complement strand
GATGTCTATCACGGTGTCAAAGTCCCCGACCCATATCGCTGGCTCGAAGACCCCGACGCACCTGAATCTCGAAAATGGATCGAAGCCGAAAACAAACTTACCTTTGCCTATCTCGATGGCATCCCCCAGCGCGACAAGATTCGCAAACGCCTGACCGAGCTGTGGAACTTTGAAAGGTACAGCACGCCCGTCAAGATTGGAGGCCGCTACTTCTTCTTCAAGAACGACGGCTTGCAGAATCACTCGGTTGCGTACACAACGCGCGACCTTTCTCAAGAGCCCAAGATTCTGCTCGACCCGAACACGTTTTCCAAAGATGGCACAGTGGCGCTTTCGGGTTGGTCGGTGACGCAAGATGGCAAACACCTTGCCTACTCGATTTCCGAAGGCGGGTCGGACTGGGTTGAATGGCATGTGCGCGATATCGAAACGGGCAAGAATCTGCCCGACGTGATCAAGTGGAGCAAGTTCTCCGGTGCATCGTGGACCAAGGACGGCGCAGGTTTCTACTACTCGCGATACGACGAACCCTCCAGCGATTCCGCGCTCCGCAGCCTGAACGAATTCAACAAGCTCTACTTCCATCAACTCGGTACAAAGCAGGCGGCTGACAAACTCGTCTACGAACGTAAAGATCAAAAAGACTGGGGCTTTTCGGGCGATGTTACCGAGGACGGCAAGTACCTCATCATCACCGTCAGCAAGGGCACCGAACGCAAGAATCGCCTTTATTACAAGGACCTGAGCGTTGCTGACGCACCCGTCGTCAAACTCATCGACGTACTCGACGCGCAGTATGGCTTTATCGACAATGACGGCCCGGTGTTTTGGTTTCAAACCGATCTCGACGCACCCAGAAGCCGCATCATTGCCATCGACATCCGCAAGGCCGACCGCGCAAACTGGAAAGAAATCGTCCCCGAAACAAAAGAGACACTGCGTGGCACTAGCCTCGTCAACAACACCTTCATCGCAACGTATCTCAAGGACGCCCACTCGCAGGTGCGTCTCTACGATATCAAAGGCAAGCCAGTAGGCGAAATTGCGCTTCCGGGAATCGGCAGCGCTGGAGGGTTCGGCGGTAAGCGGTCCGACACCGAAACGTTCTATTCGTTCTCCGGGTACAACATGCCCAACACCGTCTATCGATACGATTTCAAAACCAACACCAGTTCGATATACCGCAAGCCCAAAGTCGATTTCGACCGAACGCAATATGAGACCAAGCAAGTCTTCTACAACAGCAAGGACGGAACCCGCGTCCCCATGTTCATCACCCACAAGAAGGGCACTACGCTAAACGGTAACAACCCGGTGCTGCTTTATGGATACGGTGGTTTCAACATCGCCATCACGCCCGGATTCTCCGTGACCAATTTGGTTTGGATGGAGATGGGCGGTGTCTATGCGGTGGCCAACATTCGCGGTGGTGGCGAGTATGGCCGCGAGTGGCACCAAGCCGGTACAAAGCTCACCAAGCAAAACGTGTTCGACGATTTCATCGCAGCCGGTGAATGGCTCATCGCCAACAAGTACACCAACCCGAAGAAGCTGGCGATCGCGGGCGGTAGCAACGGCGGCCTACTTGTCGGAGCGTGCATCACGCAGCGTCCCGATCTATTCGGAGCCGCCCTCCCCGCTGTCGGTGTGATGGATATGCTGCGATTTAAGGACTTTACGATCGGCTGGGCGTGGACCTCGGACTACGGCTCTGCCGACAACGAGGACGAATTCAAAGCGCTCTACGCCTACTCGCCGGTCCACAACGTCAAAGCGGGAACGAGCTACCCAGCCACCATGATTACCACCGGCGACCACGACGACCGAGTCGTGCCAGCGCACAGCTTCAAGTTCGCCGCCGCCATCCAAGCCGCCCAATCCGGCGAAGCCCCAACCCTAATAAGAATAGAAACAAGAGCCGGCCACGGTGCAGGCAAACCAACAAAAATAGAAGAAAGCGCCGACAAGCTATCGTTTCTGGTCCACGAATTGAAGGTGGCGGAAGATACCGACGCCGATCCAAACACCTGATCGGGGAACAAATCAGTCCGCCAGTCGTCTAACAAGGTGATGGCTCTGAAACATCAAAATGAAACCGCCCCCACCGGCTGGTACTGCGCAATGGGCCGCACAGGCCGCGTGGCACTCATCACGAGCATTGCCTTTGGTTTTCTCTGGTGCCTGTCGCTGTTTGTCGGCCTCTATGTTCGTTTCTCAAGCCGATCAGAGTTCGTCTTCCGAACTGGAGGCGTCTTGGTCAAATCATATGAGACAGCGGTCCGTTTCCCACCAGAGAGGTTCGCATTCATCGATCCACTTGGTCCGGCAATCTGGAGATTTGACGCTGGCAAACGCATGGTTCTTGCAAACCCACCTCTTCCCGAGTGGAACTACATTTTGATCCCAGTCTGGCCCGCGGTCCTGATTCCGTTTGTCACCTTCTGCATCCAATTCGCCCGACGGCCTCGAATGAAAGCAGGACATTGCACCCAGTGCGGCTACAATCTGACGGGCAATGCGTCGGGAACCTGCCCGGAATGTGGCACGTCGGCGGCACACTCTTCGATTCGGCAAGAGGGCGCAGCCGATCATAAGAACTGATGGCATGGCGAGCATCACCCGAGCATCGCTGGAACTCCTGAGCAAGCCCGCGATCATATCGTCAATGAACGACATCATTTTCAGGGGCCGGTCAGTAGAGTGGCGTACGCAGCCCAGTCATCAAGATCAATCGTATCATTTGCGTCGTCGAGATTGGCGCACGCACATGCCGGTAGTTCCGCAACGTTTGCCCCGAAGCAATCCATGAATACCTGAAGGTCTACGAGGTCGAGGTCGCCGTCTGCCTCCATGTCGCCCGGTGTGCCGCAAAGACAAGAATCCAATTCGAGATCAATGTTGTCGCTAAACACAACGCAATTGGCGCCGATCGAGAAAGCGCGTTGAGAATAAGAGCCTTCGTCATTGATGGAGACATTCTGAATGACAAGCGTGTCAGTGAAACTCCCTGAAACATTGCCCCCGTCGCTCAGCGGAATACCGTCTTTATACCATTGGCCAAAAACCGAAAATGCTCCTCCATCTGCGGTGGCTGTGTAGGACACCGTGTCGCCCTCGGAAGCGCATTGGCCGGTGGGCTGAACGACAAACGTGGCATCGCCAAACTGTATGAAGGCAGATGTCGTGGTTTCTTCACCGCCACAAGCATCTCTAACGACGCATGAATACTCAGCAAGATCGCTGGCATCGGCATTTACGATTCGCAAAATGGGGGTGCTTACATCCTCGTACTTGCCCGGTTGTTCTTGAAGTGTCAAACCGTTTTGCAACCATTCGTAAGTGAGATCATCGCCGGTGGCAGTGACAACAATCACAACGGTATTTCCCGTGCAAGACGTGGACAGTGCAGCTGGTTGCTGCGCGATGCTCAACGTTTCAAATATTGAAAGCGTCGCGGAATTAGTCACCGTTGAAATGCAATTAAGTGAGACCTCACAGGAATAGAATCCCTCGTCGGCTAAACTGGCGCTGGGAATAGTGACAGTGTCGGTGTCCGTTCCGATGGCATCGACTCCTTCGATCAAAGGCACGCCGCTCTTGAGCCAACTGTATTCCAATCCGATGAGCGAAGATGCGACTGCAAACTGTGCCGCGCTCAGCGGACATGCTGAAGTGTCGACCGGCCCGGATAGCGAACCGACAAGTTCCGCAAGTTGGCAATCATCCGGTGTGCCGTCATTGTTGCAGTCGTTACCCAATAATTCGCATTCGTCAGGATAGTCGTTGAAATTGCAATCCTCGCTCGTTTGGTTTGCGACATCACAGTCATCAGGAACGCCAGACGCGTTGCAATCAAGTTCGCATTCGTCAGGGTAGTTGTTGAAATTACAATCCTCGCTCGTTTGGTTTGAGACATCGCAGTCATCAGGCAGGCCCGACGCGTTGCAATCAGGTTCGCATTCGTCGGGCACGCTGTTGTTGTTGCAGTCGGTGCTCGTCCCGTCGGAAATGTCGCACTCGTCCGGAATCCAGTTACCGTTGCAGTCATCGCGGGTGTTTTCGTACCAAGCGATCTTGCCATCACCGGCCGACGCGGAAAGCACGTCAGCGTCCCCGTCCCCGTCCATATCTGCGGCGAAAACGGAACTCGCTCGGTTGGCAGCGGCGATGATAACCTGCTGGGGTCCGAAGCTGCCCAGCCCGTCGGTGTTCTCATACCAGGCGATCTTGTCGTCGTTTTGGGACGCGGAGAGGACGTCGGCGTCCCCGTCACCGTCCAGGTCCGCGGCGAAAACGGAAGACGCGAAATCGGCGGCGGTGGTGATGACCTGTTGGGAGCCGAAGTTGCCCATGCCGTCGGTGTTCTCATACCAGGCGATCTTGTCGTCCGTTGCGGACGCGGAGAGCACGTCGGCGTCGCCGTCGCCGTCCAGGTCCACGGCAAAAACGGATTGCGCTCTGTCGGCAGCGGTGGTGATGACCTGCTGTGGTCCGAAGTTGCCCAGCCCGTTGGTGTTCTCATACCAGGCGACCTCGTCGTCGACGGACGACGCCGAAAGCACATCAGCGTCTCCATCGCCGTCAAGATCCACGGCAAAAACAGATTTCGCGCCGGAGGTCGCGTTAGAGATAACCTGCTGAGGCCCGAAGCTGCCCAGCCCATCCGTGTTCTCGTACCAAGAAATCCTGCCGCCACCGGACGACGCCGAGAGTACGTCGGCGTCCCCGTCGCCGTCTATGTCCACGGCGAAAACAGAAGTTGGACCGATGGCCGCGCTGAAGATGACCTGCTGTGGCCCGAAGTTGCCCAACCCGTTTGTGTTCTCGTGCCATGCGATTTTGGAGTCATTGCTCGACGCCAACAGCACGTCTGTGTCTCCGTCACCGTCCAAGTCTGCCGCGAAGATGGTTTGCGTACCGGTGACGCCGGTTGTGATGACCTGAGGGAGCCCAAAACCGTCCAGACCGCCACCACCCACATCGAGCAGGTTCTCGTACCAGGCAATCCTGCCGTCAATGGCTGACGCTGAGAGTACGTCGAAGTTCCCATCGCCGTCCAAGTCCGCGGCGAACACGCAGAGTGCGAAGCTGGTGGTGGTGATGACCTGCTGGGCCGAAAAGACCGTCTCGAACTCGCACTCATCGGGCATGCTGTTGTTGTTGCAATCGAGGCTCGTGCCTGCCGCGATATCCGTCGCGTCTTCGATGCCGTTGCTGTTGCAGTCGGCGGCTTGCGTTTGATTGTTGGCTGTGATGTGGAAGAAGCACAACGCAATCACGGTTGCCAGCGCGGTGTTTGATTTTCGATTGGTTGATCGCGAGGGTGTTTGCGTGAGAGCGTTCATTCTTCGTGGCTCCTGGACGGCGAAAGTGGACATCATGCACGCGATTAACACGACTGCGAATCAGTCGCTGCAAGAATCTCCCCGATCGATCACGGTTGATCTTCCGTAATAATAGCACAATCCATGATACGAAAATGGAAACGCCTGCTGAAAGAGCGAATTTGCCCAATACTGGACCTTTGCTGATAGTGATGGTGTACGCCAACCCGGACAGTGGCTAACGGCTGTGGATATTGAGGGCTTGATCGACTTTAACTAGATCGTTCGCATCGCTTGGGATTGGACGATCGACTAGTTGCGGTGGCGGTAGGTGATGCGGCCTCTGGTTAGGTCGTAGGGGGATAGCTCTACGGTGACGCGGTCGCCTGGTAGGATGCGGATGTAGTACTTTCTCATTTTGCCGGCGATGGTGCATAGGGCTTGGTGCTTGGCTTTTCCCTCGCCCTCCATCTCAGCTTCGACCATGAACATGGCGTTTGGGAGTGCCTTGATCACGACCGCTTCGATTTGAATGCTTTCCGTCTTTGCCACAATCACCTTCTACTCTTGTTTGCTTCTTGCCTGGTTTATTTCTTGGGTATCACGTCTTGTTAGATACCTTTTTGTATACGGGCTTCGCCGTTTTGGCGCGTTTGAATGTTTGTCAGTCCCCCACCCTTCCGCTTCGCTCAAGGATGGGGCACCCGCGCCTTAGTATCTTCCAACCCAAGTGCCTTTTGGCTCCCTGGGTACCCTGTCGTTCACGCCGGTATGGGGCCTGCCGGGCGCTTAAGAATCCGTCTCCCAGCCCTCGCGTGGGCGGTGATCCTAGTCTTACGCCCCGCTAGCGTCAACGGCAGGTGCGTAGAAACATCGGCGGGGCATCGGTCAGTTGCGATGTGAGTCCATACCTTGGCTAACCGATGAGGACGCCGGATCAGAACTGTTCGCAGATGGTCTTGCCCTGCATGAACAACTGGAGATAGTCCCTTCCACCGGCTTTTGAGTCCGTTCCCGACATGTTGAACCCGCCAAACGGCTGAACGTCGACGAGCGCTCCGGTACACTTTCGGTTGAGGTACAGGTTTCCAACGTGGAATTCGTGCCTTGCTCTTTCGAGGCGGCTTCTGCTGTTTGAGAACAGAGCACCCGTCAAGCCGTACTCGGTTCCGTTTGCGATTTCGAGCGTTTCGGCGAAGTTGCGTCCTCGGATGACGGCGAGCACGGGTCCGAATATTTCTTCTTGAGCGATGCGGGCGTTTCGGTCAACGTCGGCGACGATGGTGGGCGGGATGAAGAATCCGTTGTCGGGGATTTTGCCATCGCCAAGGACCACGCGGCCTTCGCTTTTTCCGATGTCGATGTAGCTGGAGATTTTCTTGAATGCCGCTTCGTCGACGACTGCGCCCATCGAGACATTTTCGGCGCTCGCGGTGTGGCCGATGG
Source organism: Planctomycetota bacterium (assembly GCA_013151185.1). GTDB lineage: Bacteria > Planctomycetota > Phycisphaerae > UBA1845 > UBA1845 > UBA1845. The sequence goes on along the minus strand of JAADIU010000346.1, from coordinate 11,366 downwards.
TCAGTTCTTTGGCGCGATCGACAACCTTGGTCAGCAGTTCATCGTAGATATCCGTATGCGCAATAAGCCGCGAACACGCCGAACATTTTTGTCCCTGGAAACCGAAGGCCGCAGCCACCACACCTGATGCAACTTCGTCGAGGTCGGCTGTTTGGTCGACGACGATGCAATCCTTCCCGCCCATTTCGAGGATGGTACGCTTCAACCAAACCTGTCCGGGATGAACGACAGCCGCTTTTTCAAACACGCGCAGGCCCACTTCTTTTGAACCGGTGAAGGCGATCAGTCGCGTCTTCGGATGGTCGACCAACACGTCGCCCACTTCTGCTCCGCTTCCGGGTAGAAAGTTCAGGACGCCATCGGGCAACCCGGCTTCGATCATGATCTCGACGAACTTCGCGGCGATGACGGGTGAAGCGCTGGCGGGTTTGAGAACGACGGTGTTGCCCGTCACGATGGCAGCCGTCGTCATGCCTGCACAGATGGCCAGCGGGAAATTCCAAGGCGGAATGACCACGACCACGCCCAACGGAATGTAGCGGACTTCGTTTTCCTCGCCTTCAAACGGTGTCGTCGGTTGTCCGCCCGCAAGCCGCATCATCTCGCGGCTATAAAATTCGAGAAAGTCGATCGTCTCGCAAACGTCGGCGTAGGCTTCGATCCAGCTCTTGCTGACTTCAAAGCACATCCATGCGGATAGTTCGTAGACACGTCGTCGCATGATCGCAGCCGCACGAACGAGAATCCGAGCCCGCGCTTCCGGGTCGAAGCGTGACCACATTTTGAAGGTTTCGTACGCTGTTTCGATGGCTTCGCCGGCTTGCTCGGTGTTGGCTTTTGATACCATCCCGACGACCTGATCGCGGGCGGCAGGACAAATGGAAGTGATCTTTTGATCGGTGGTGAATTCCTTGCCGCCGATTCTTATTGGATAGGTGTGTCCGAGTTGTTTGCTGACAAGGCCGATCGCGTCGAGCATGTTTGAGCGCGGGCCTTCCTGCGAGAAATCGACGTAGGCTTCAGGGCGATAGGGGGGTAGCATGACGTTCTCCTGGTCGACAGCGATGTCGGTGAATGAAAATCGTTTGTGCCAGGCTGTGGCACTTTCAGGCTGTGGCACTTGTAATTCATGGTTATTGGCCCAGTTGTTGTGATCGCTTCCACGCAGCCAACACGGCGTCTTGCAGGTATTTTTTGACATTGTTGGCGTCGAGCGATTCGACAGCGGCTTCTGTTGTGCCACCGGGCGACATAACTTTCTTGCGAAGCACGTCGGGCGCATCACCCGATTCGATCATCATGCGTGCAGCTCCCAGGCAGGTTTGCGTCGCGAGCAGTTTGGCCTGCTGCTGAGAGAGGCCTGCTTTTTGTCCGGCTTCGATGATGGCTTCGCAGAAGAAATAAAAATACGCGGGACCGGTGCCGGAAATTGCAGTGACCGCGTCCATCAATGATTCGTCTTGCAGGACAACCGCTTTTCCGCCGGCTTCAAATACGCGCTGTGCCCGCAGGAGATCCGCTTCGGTGGCGTGCTGTCCCGCGAAGATGCCGGCCATCCCTTCTCCGACGTGCATCGCGAGGTTGGGCATCACACGGACGACCCTGGCATTGATGTCTGGAAACTGTTCTTCAATAAGCCGCGTGGAGACGCCGGCCATGATGGAAACGATCACATGATCGTCGCGAACGAGGTCGGCGAAGCCAGCGCAGACGTCTTTGAACACCTGCGGTTTAACCGCGAGCAAAATCATATAGCTGTCTGCGACCGCGCTGCGGTTGTCATCTGTGGTGGTGATGTGGAAGCGCTGGGCGAATGCGTCGCGGCGTTCGGGGTGCGGGTCGCAGGCGATGATTCGGTCGTCGAGGAGGATCATGCGGCGAAGCAGGCCATGCACAATCCCTTCCGCTGCGTTTCCGCTGCCGATGACCGCGATTTCGTATTGCGTCTGCATCCATTTGTCCCCTGCGGTTGAGTTGATTGGTCAACCCGATGGCGCACATGATGCCGAATCGCACGATTCCTGTAAATGCCTGCGGGCTGGGTTAACTTGCCGCCCCGGGTAATTCGGTTTGCTCGGTTCCGATCGCGGCTGCATAATGGCGCGGATGGGCTTTCTGACTCGAAATTCCAAGTTGATCGCATCGATCGCGATGTTGGTGGCGGCGGGTTTTATGTTCGCCAAGTATTCGAGCAGCGACTCGCCCATTCCCCATCGGTTCGACTACATCTGCGTATCGACGGGGGAGCTATTCAATCTCTCCAACGACGAAGCCGCCATGATTCCCGCCCGCCATCCCCAAACCCGCGTTGCCACGCTGATCCCTTGTATCCGAAATGCAGACGGGACGGTCGCTGTCGAAGAGGGGTTTCGGGCTTTGCTGGAGGGCGAGCTAAGCCGGTACAACCATGTGATCGACCTCGAAACCTTGCGCGTGAAGCCACGCTGAAATGCAAGGAGCTCCAAAATCGGGGCGATGGGATTCTGATCAAGACAAACTCTTGCGAAGGTCGATTGCCTGTGGATGATACCCCCCGAATCGGTCGAACTTTAGCCGTTCGACACATGGGCTAAGATGGTCTCGCCGATTGATTGAATAGTGCCGTAATCCGTTCCCCCACCCCTGGAAGGGGCGGGCCACTCAACTCATCGTCGGCAGGATGCCGGGATGTGGGGGGGGGAAGCAATAATGCGATGGCGGATCGCGCGGGTTCGCCAATCTAAATCGAGTTGGGCAGATTCCCGCATCCAATGTTATGCTTGCGGGACTGCCGTCACAACTGGGCTCAAGGAGAAACAAATCATGGATAGATTCAGGAAAGCGTTCGCGCCGTTGTTGATTGTTGCGCTGGTATTTAGCAGCACCGGATGTCAGGATCCTCCGCCGGGCGGTGGCGGCAACACAGAGGAGGCTCCGAAGATTCCTCCAGCTTCTACCTTTGTGATCGACTTCAGTGATTTTGAGCAGGAAGACGAAGGGCCGGTCTTGCGGACCCGTGGTGTTTTGGCAAGGGAGAACTGGGGATTTGCCGCGACGAGCGCGTTCATCTGGAATGTGATCCTGACGGTGAACCTTGCGGTTCCCGTTGCGTCCTTCGTCGAGTCGTTCAACAACGAACCGACGCTCGGTCCCGATGGCGTTTGGTCGTGGAATTATAGTTTCACTGCCGTGGGTGTGCTGCACTCGGCAGAGTTGCAGGGTCAGATTAACGGCGCGAACATCACCTGGAACATGTTCATTTCCAAGGATGGTGAGTTCACCGATTTCAACTGGTTCTCGGGCACGTCAGACCTATTGGGAACGCAAGGCTCCTGGACGTTGAACAAAGACCCCGATGATCCTACTCCGTTTATCGAAATCACCTACAACCGAGATGAAGCGGCTAACACCGCCGACATTCGATATACGAACGTGATTCCGGATAGCGCGGACAACGGTGGATTTATTTTCTTCGCCATCACCACCGACGAGCCGTTCGACGCGAACTATCAGATCTTTCGCAAAGCCGCTGACGAGACGACGGATATCGAGTGGAGTCGTGCGACAAAGGACGGCAGGGTGATGGACGAAGCACGTTTCGGCGATACGGAATATCATTGTTGGGACGAAGCCCTGGTCGATATGGATTGCCCGTAGGGTCGATCGGCGAACCACGCTGAAGACTCAGGCAGAACACTGATTTGGCACATTCTGGCGGCTACGGATACGCATCATGCGAATTCGTAGCCGCTCTCTTTGAATCCGGGTGCCCTATCCTCAAGAGCGAAGCGGAAGGATAGAGGGAGCCCCACCGGTTTACTCGCTCTCGCGGACGCAGCGATGTACAAATCCAAGCGAGGCGGGAAGAACCAAGTCGAGGGTGCGTGAGGATTTCGGAGAGATCGTTGTCAGCAAACGCTGCCAGTGCGCGTTTTGACACTGTCAATAGGGAATAGACCCTATTCGTGGAGTGGATCGATTCTGACTTTGTTGGAATTTTCTTGACATGGG